>CALVRL010000001.1 GCA_944358625.1 uncultured Bacilli bacterium
ATACAAGACATAATGCAGGGTTTAAATTTATAGACAAATTTGCTAGTTCATTAAATTTAAATTTTAACAAAGAAAAATTTGGCGGACTATATACCGAGTTTAATTATCAAAATGAAAAAATAATTTTATTAAAACCACAAAAATATATAAATCTATCAGGAGAAGTATTAATAAAATTTAAAGATTTTTACAAAATAGATACAAAAGATATATTAATAATATGTGATGATTTAGACACAGAGTTAGGTCAAATAAAAATAAAATACAAAGGTTCATCAGGCGGACACAATGGACTAAAAAATATAGAATATCATCTTCATACAGTAGAATATAAAAGAATCAAAATTGGAATATCAAAAAACAGTAATGACAAAATAGATTATGTAATAGGAAAAATACCCAAAGAAGAGTTAGAAAAATTAGAAAAAGTTACAGATAAAGCAAACGAAATATTAAAAGATTATTTAAACATGAATTTTGATAACCTAATGAACAAATATAACAAGGTGAATCTAATATGAGTTTTATAGATAAAATATTTGATAAAGTAGAAAATAAAGAATTAATTGGTTTAAATAACGAATTAAAAAGTATATATATTTATCAAAAATTCAAAAAAGAAAATAATTCTATTTTATTTGTAACATCTAACCTTCATGAAGCTGGTCTAATATATAATTCACTAACCCACTATACTGATAAAGTATGGTTTTTTCCCATGGATGATTTTATAACAAGTGAAGCTATAGCCATATCACCAGAATTTAAAATAACAAGATTAGAGACAATGAATTCAATAATCAAAGAAGATAAAGCCATTGTTATTACAACATTAATGGGATATTTAAGATACCTGCCATCAAAAGAAAAATTTAAAAACAGTCAAATAAAATTAAAAGTAGGAGAAACAATAGAAATAGATAAATTAGTAGAAAAATTATTTGATTTAGGATACAAAAAAGAAGTAACAGTAAATATGACAGGCGAAATTGCAACAAGAGGTTATGTCATAGATATTTTTCCCATAAATAACGATAACCCAGTCAGAGTAGAATTTTGGGGAGATGAAATAGACTCCATCAGAACATTCGATGTAGAAAATCAGTTAACACTAAAAAAAATAGATAAAATAGACATATTTCCAAACACAGAAACATTATTAGAAAAATATAAATTTGGCGCTAAACATAGAGAAATGCAATATGAAAAAAACATAACAAACATCAAAGGATATTTAAATAATCCAGTTACTATATATAATAATTATCAAGCACTTTTAGTAAATTATAACCTACTTTTAGATGAAATAAAAAATTATAATATAAGTATAGAATTAGATTCAAACACAAAATATATGTTCGACTTTAAAGAAATAGAAGAAAAATCACCAATTATATTTGAAGAATTTCATAATCAAAATATTGAAAAAGCAAAAATATTTAAAAAAGTTGATATTCCAAATTTTCCAAATAACGCCAAAGAAATAAATGAAAGATTAAACGTATATTTAAAACAAAATAAATTAGTTATTATTTGTCTAGAAAATAGATATCAAATAAATAAATTAATCGAATATTTAGAAAACCCAAATTTAACATTTACAAATGAAAACGAATTATATAAAAACAAAGTAAATTTAATTATAAAGAAAATAAATGGCGGATTTATAACAGAAGAATATATAGTTATAACCGAAAAAGAATTATTTGGTAAAAAAGAAGAAGGAACATATAAAACAAAATTTAAATACGGAACGAGAATAAAAGATATCACAAAATTAGAAATTGGCGATTATGTAGTTCATGGAATACACGGTATAGGTAGATATGAAGGATTAAAAACAATAGTAAAAAACGGATTAAAAAAAGATTATTTAATGGTAGTATATAGAGATAACGATAAACTTTATATACCAGTAGAAAAACTAGATTTAATCACAAAATATTCATCAAAAGATGGAATAGTACCAAAATTAAATAAATTAGGAACTCATGAATGGGAAAAGGCAAAAGCTAAAGCTAGAAAACATGCTGAAGACATAGCCGAAGATTTATTAAAAATGTATGCGATAAGAGAATCACAAAAAGGATATGCCTTTGCCAAAGATACAAAAGAACAAATAGAATTTGAAAAAGAATTTCCATATGAAGAAACAGCCGATCAATTAAGAGTAACAGAAGAAATAAAAAAAGATATGGAATCAGATAAACCAATGGATAGATTATTATGTGGAGATGTAGGATATGGAAAAACAGAAGTAGCATTCAGAGCCATATTTAAAGCAATTATGTCAGGCAAACAAGCAGCTATTCTCTGCCCTACTACAATTTTATCTTCCCAGCACTTTCAAAATGCTTTAGAAAGATTCAAATCATTTCCAGTAGATATTGCTCTATTAAATAGATTTGTAAGCCCACAAAAAACGAAAGAAACACTAGAAAAACTAGAAAAAGGAACTATAGATTTATTGATAGGAACACATAGAATATTATCAGATGATGTTAAATTCAAAGATTTAGGATTATTAGTAATAGATGAAGAACAAAGATTTGGAGTTAGACATAAAGAAAAAATAAAAAAATACAAAAACAACATAGACGTCTTAACCCTATCCGCAACCCCTATTCCAAGAACATTACAAATGTCGATAGCTGGAATTAGAAGTTTATCGTTAATAGAAACACCACCAATGGATAGATACCCTATTCAAACATACGTCCTAGCCGAAAATAAACAAATTATAAAAGATGCTATTTATAAAGAAATGGCAAGATCAGGACAAGTATTTGTCTTATATAATAGAGTTGAAAACATAGAAGGTAAAAAAGTAGAACTTCAAAACTTAATACCAGAAGCCAAAATAGGAGTTGCCCATGGCCAGATGAATAAGACACAGTTAGAAAACGTCATGATAGATTTTACAAATAAAAAATATGATATATTATTATGTACAACAATTATCGAAACAGGAATAGATATAGAATCAGCTAATACATTAATCATAATAGATGCAGATAGATTTGGTTTGTCACAGTTATATCAAATCAGAGGAAGAATAGGTAGAAGTAATAAAATTGCATATTGTTACCTAATGTATTCCCCAACTAAAATATTAACCGAAGTAGCAACAAAAAGATTAAAAGTAATTAAAGACTTCACTGAATTAGGTAGTGGATTTGCTATAGCAATGCGAGATTTATCAATAAGAGGAGCCGGTGATATTTTAGGTAGTGAGCAAGCCGGATTTATAGATAGCATAGGAATAGAATTATTTATGCAGATGCTTAATGAAGAAATAGCTAAATTAAAAGGCGAAAAACCAAAAGAAGAAACAAAAGATACACAGCCACTAATAGATGTATCAACTTCAATTAGTGATAATTTTGTAACAGATGAAGATTTGAAAATAGAAATACACAAGAAAATTTCTACTATTGATTCTTATGAATCATTAAATAAAATTAAACAAGAATTAGAAGATAGATTTGGAAAACTATCAGAAGATATAATTATCTATATGTATGAAGAATTATTCGAACAAGAAGCAAAAAAATTAAATATAAAAAATATAAGGCAAACAAAAAATTCCATTGAAATAACTTTAGATAAAGAAATAACAGAAAAATTAGATGGCGAAACATTATTCTTTGAAACAACAAAATTATCAAGAATGTTTAGGTTCAGCATGAAAATAGATAAATTAATCATAACACTAGATATAGTAAAATTAGATAAACATTTTGTATATTATTTATTAGATTTCTTAAAAATATTAAAAAAATCATTAAAAAAATAAAATTTTTGTTATATAATATTAAAGAAAGAAGGAAAATGAATGAAACAAAAATACAGCGAAGATTTAGAAATTGATCTAACAAAATTAATGGGAAAAGAATTTGATAAATATAAAAATAAAAAATATAAACTATATTCAAATGATATAAAAGTAGCCATAATAACAATTCCAATATCTTTATTATTAACACAAATTACAGAAACACCAATAAAAGAAAGTCTATTTATCATAAGTATAGGAAGTACATTATATACAGTAACAAGTTTATATAAAAATTCAAAAGAAAGTAAAAAAAGGTTCACAATTAAGTGAATCTTTTAATATATCTTATTTATCAATAAATTAATAATTCAAACTACCTTCATCTAAAAGAAAATCAGTAATTCCCATAATAACAATACCTTTATCGTCTCTCCATCTTTTAATATTATCTTTAACAATAATGATTTTTTTAAAAAAATCATTAACATTCATAAAAGATTTTTCTTCTTGTTCTCTTTTTTCTTTAGTGTCGATATTTAAAGCAGACTGAATATAAAATTTATTATTTCCCTTATTAGCAATAAAATCAATTTCGTATTGTTTTCTACCATCTTTATCTCTAGCTTCTACAACCCCAACATCAACTTTAAAACCTCTTCTTTTAAGTTCTATGTATATGATATTTTCCATAATATGATTTTCTTCTTGTTGTCTAAAATTTAGAAAAGCATTTCTAATTCCAATATCGGTAAAATAATATTTATAAGGAGTATCTATATATTTTTTACCTTTAATATCATATCTTAAGGTTTTTTCAATTATAAAAGCATCTTCAAAATAAGATAAATAATTATAAATAGTTTTATCAGTTAACAAAGTGTTTTTATTATATGATTTAAAAGTTCTAGCAAGTTTCAAAGGGTTAGTAAGAGAACCGATACTAGAAGAAATAATTTCTATTAATTTTTCTAATTCTTCTTTATTTTTAATATTATTTCTTTCTATAACATCATTTAGATAAACATTATCTTTCTGCATATCCAAATAATTCATTTTATCTTCTTCCTTAGTATAACTCATTATCAAAGGAAGGCCCCCATAAGTATAGTATTCTATCCAAGCCTCTTCTTTACTACCGTCATAACTAGAATAAAATTCTTTAAAAGATAATGGATAGACTCTAATTTCATCTCCCCTACCTCTAAATTCAGTAATAATATCAGAAGATAAAAACTTAGAATTACTTCCAGTAACATAAATATCCAAATTTTCTTTTCTAAGTAAACCATTTAATAATCCCTCAAAATTAGGAACCATTTGTATTTCGTCTAAAAGTATATAATATAAATCATCATCTAAAATTTTATCATCAATATATTTTCTTAAATTTTTAGAATCAAGTAAATCAGAGTTACCATCATCATCTAAAGCAATCATAATTATATGATTAGAACTAACACCATTATCTAATAAATAGTTTTTAAACAAATGATTTAATAAATAAGATTTACCACATCTTCTAATACCAGTAATAATTTTTATTAAATGATTATTTTTTCTGTCAATCAACTTTTGTAAATAATAATCTCTTTTTATTTCCACACTATTCCTCCTCATTCCGAAAAAATGACATTTTTACCACAAATTCGTAATAATTATATCACAAAAATCAAATAAAATCAATTTTATTCCGAAAAAATGACATTTTTACCACAAATTCGTAATAAAAAAGTGATTTATAAAAAACCACTTAATTATCAAGATAATTCATAAGTTTAGGTAAAATTTGTTTTTTCCTAGAAAGCATACCCTCAAAGAAGTATCCTTCCTTTAAATTATCGACACCAAAAGCATTCTCTGCTATTTCTTTGCTATTTTCATTATAGAATATATAAGAACCCTTATTCCAAATATCAGTAACAAACAAAGAAATAAAAGCATAGTCTTCTTCTTTCGCAATTTGGTTTAAACATTCGATAATTTCGTTTTTCTTACCCATAATCTCATCAGTATTCATAGTTAAGAATTGACCAACACCAATTCTCTGATGATTAACCATAAATTTCTTAAAGTCACCATGAATAATTTCAGAAATAGTTTGACCTTTAATAGTAGAACCAGCTTTAAACATTTCAAAAGCAAATTTTTCATAATCAACTTCCGCAATACTAGCAAGTTCTTTTAAAGCATTCCTATCCAAATCAGTAGTAGTTGGTGAAGTCAAAAGAAGAGTATCAGAAATAATACCAGAAAGCATTAATCCTGCATAATTTTTAGGAATATCTATATTATTTTCTTTAAACATTAAATAAAGAATAGTATTAGTACAGCCCACAGGCATATTTCTAAAATTAATAGGACTATTAGTACCAACATTGCCAATTCTATGATGATCGACAATTTCTAAAATTTCAGCTTCCTCTAAACCAATAACACTCTGCTCTTTCTCATTATGATCAACTAAAATAACTTGTTTAGGATGACGGCTATAAGCCATACTAACCCTAAATACACCAAGGCAGTGTCCCTTACTATCCAAAACAGGATAATTACTATATTTTTTCTTATTAGCCAAATCTAAAACATCAGTCAAATCATCATTTTCATTAATAAAAACAATATCTTCAGTTTTAAGATTATCTTTAATATAATTACTCAAAACAACTAAATTTGCTGTTGTTAATCCATCATATTCAGTGCTTATAACATCGACATGATTTTTCCTAGCTATATCCAAATGTTCTTCTTTCATTTGAACACCATTAGTTAAAACAATTAAAGATGCAGAATTTTCAACCGCATATTCTATAATCGCATGTCTATCACCAGTAATTAAAACACTTTCTTTATCTATTTTAATATTTTCCCTAAAAGTAGTACTTCTATAACTAGGAGAAATAACCTCACCCTTAATTTCCTCATCAAACCTTAAAATTTCCTTACCATCTAAAGCCTCAAGCAAATTGTCATAAGAAGTATTTATTTTTCTAAGTTTATTATTAATTAAATTACCAGCCACATCTTTCATAGTAGCCGCACCAATATAAAAACCTTCATCATCGACAACAGGAATAGTACCAATACCAGTATTATTCATATGATTATATCCTTTAAAAATTGAATCTTTTTCATGTAAGAAACAGTCTTTAGTATAATCGACATCTTTAATTTGAAGTTTAACATCATTCAAATATTTAGGTCTATCAAAATTAAAATACTTTAAAACAAATTTAGTTTCGTAATTTAAACTACCAATAGCTCTAGCTTCCGCATTCATTCCAAGTTTATTTTTCAAATAAGCCAAAACAATAGCCGAAGTAATACTATCAGTATCAGGTTGTTGATGTCCAAAAATTAAAACTTTACTCATAAAAACCTCCTTCCACAACGTAAATTATATCATTTTTTTCTTTATATTAAAAGTATAAATGTAACATTTAAGCACATAATAAATTCTAGAAAGAAGGTAAAAAATGAACGTAAAAGGCATAGTAAGAAGAATAGATGAATTAGGAAGAGTCGTAGTTCCAAAAGAAATAAGAAAATCTCTGCACATTAAAAACGGTGAAAATTTAGAAATATTTGTAAATAATGATGAAATAATATTAAAAAAATATTCAGAAATAGGAAACATAAAAGAAATAAGTGATAATATATCAGAAACAATAAATACCTATTTAAAAGCAAATGTCTTAATATCAGATACCGATAAATATATAAGTATAGCAGGATCCTTAAAAAATAAATATTTAAACAAAGAAATAAGTGAAAATGTTTTAAAATGTATAAATGAAAGAAAAATTAAAACATTAAATAGTCTAAAAATAACCAAAGAAGAAATGGAAAATCAAAATATAATTTTATGTCCAATAATATCAAACGGAGATTCTTTAGGAAGTATAATAGTAATAAGTAAAAAAGAAATAGATAAAAATCAAATAGAAATAGTAAACCTCCTTTCAAAAGTTTTAGCTAAACATATTGAACCATAAAATAAAACATGCTATAATAATTGCATAAATGCAGTGAAAGAAAGAAAAGTAGGTAACTTTATAGAGAGTTTATGTTTGGTGGAAATAAACAAGGTGACTACTCCGAATGATTCTTGAAGCAGTCTAATCGATATGTAGGTTAGAACGGGAAACAACCGTTATTTGTTTAAGGTAAGTTAAAAACTTATAAATTAAGGTGGTACCACGCTCACAAACGTCCTTATACTAAGGGCGTTTTTATTAAGGAGGAAAGAATGCGAAAGTTTGAAAAAATATCATTAAAAGAGTTTATAAAAGATACGAAACTAACCGAAAATGAATATAATAATATAATAATGCCAACAAGAGCAACACAAAATAGTGCAGGATATGATTTTTATTTATTAGAAGATTTAGTTTTAAAACCAGGAGAGATAAAAAAAGTTCCAACAGGAATAAAAGCAGCAATGAATAATGACGAAGTATTAATGATCTATATAAGAAGTAGTTTAGGTTTTAAATATAATTTAAGACTATGCAACGGAACAGGAATTATAGATAGTGATTATTATAATAATGTAGATAATGAAGGACATATTTTGATAGCCATCCAAAACGAAGGAACTAATTTTCTAAATCTAAAGAAAAATGATAGATTTGTTCAAGGAATTTTCATGAAATATTTAACTGTAGATAATGAAAAAAACATAAAAGAAACAAGAACTGGCGGTATAGGCAGTACTAATTAGGAGAAAAAAATGAATGAAAAAGAAATACCTAGAATAAAAATTAGTGAAATAGATTTAAATAATGCATTATTTCATTTTCACCCAAAAGAATTTCATGAAGAAGTTAAACAAAAGGGATTAGAACCAAGAATAGGTTCAAATGCTAAAGGAATTGAACAAACAGAAAAAATATTTTTTAGCAAAGGGTTAGATGGCGTTTTAAAACTTTGGGATGTTTGGATTAAATGGGAAATGAAACATGCTTTTAATGGCGATGATAAATATCCAGAGTTATTTAATAATAATAATGAAATATTAATTATGAAAGATTATTGGACTAAATATTATCCAGTAGATGGCAATGCTGAAGAAATAAAACTTTTTTTTCAAAATATTCCAAAAGAATATAAAGAAAAATTTTTTTCAATTTTAATTAAAAGCAAAATTGAAAATCAAGAATATTACATACTAGACATAGAAGATGGAAAAGAATATGATAGTAACGATATTGATGAAATAAAACAAAAATTAAAAAATGATTATGATAAAATTGACAAACAAGATTATCCAAGTTTATTAAAGCAACAAAAAAAAATTAATCACGCGAGAGTTTTATATGGTAGTTATAGCAAGAATGACATCTATATGGATAACTGGAATATGCATACAAAGACAGGAATTAGTATTGATAAAGATAAAATAAAATTACTTCAAACAGAAACAGGAGCAACTGATGTTTTAACAATTTTAATAGAATTATATGATATTTCTAAATATATTTTTGAACCATCGTATTTTGAACAGTTTGATATTTTAGAAGTCTTTATTGATTATGCAAAAAAAGAATTAAACCAAGATTATAATAATGAACAAAATAAAAAAATACATAGATAATATAAGGAGGAAAAATAATGAAACCAAAATTTTATATAACAACATCTATATTTTACGCATCATCAAAACCACATATAGGAAATACATATGAAGGAATACTAACAGACGCTATCGCACGTTACAAAAGATTAATGGGCTATGACGTAATGTTTACAACAGGGACAGACGAACACGGCGAAAAAGTAGAAACAAAAGCTATAGAAGCAAATAAAAGTCCACAAGAATATGTAGATGATATATCACTAGAAGTAAGAAGAATAGATGATATCATGAATATAAGCTATGATAAATTTGTTAGAACAACAAATAATCATCATAAAGAAATAGTTGCAAAAATATTCAAAAAACTATATGAAAATGGAGATATTTACAAAGGAAAATATGAAGGTTTATACTGCACACCTTGTGAATCATTCTTTACCGAAAAAGAACTAGTAGATGGAAAATGTCCAGACTGCGGAAGAGAAGTTCATAAGACAAGTGAAGAAGCATATTTCTTAAAATTAAGTAAATACAACAAGTGGTTAGAAGAATATATCGAAAACCACCCAGATTTTATTAAACCAGAAAGTAGAAAAAATGAAATAGTAAATAATTTTATAAAACCAGGAGTTCAAGATTTATGTATTTCAAGAACAGCATTTGACTGGGGAGTTAAAGTTCCATTTGATGATAAGCACGTAATCTACGTATGGCTAGATGCCCTAACAAACTATATAACATTTATAGGATATGATCCGGATGGAAGCACAGAAGAATTCAAAAAATATTGGCCAGCAGATGTACACATAATAGGAAAAGATATATTAAGATTTCATACAATTTATTGGCCAGTAATTCTAAAAGCATTAGATTTACCAATGCCAAAATGTATATTCGGTCATCCATGGGTATTATCATCACAAAGCGATAAAATGAGTAAATCAAAAGGAAATGTTCTATATGCAGACGAACTAGCAAATCTATTTGGAGTAGATGAAATAAGATATTATGTACTACACGAAATACCATACGGTTATGACGGTGATATCGGTTATGAATTAATTATCGATAGAGTAAATTCAGATTTAGCTAACACGTTAGGAAATCTAGTAAATAGAACAGTTAGTATGTCACATAAATATTTTGATGGAATAGTCTATGAACAAACAAAAATAGAAGAAATAGACCAAAAATTAATCAAAAGTGCGACAAGATTAGGAGATAGGATAGAAGAAAAAATGGAAGATTTAAAAGTAGCCGAAGCAATTGAAGAAATAATAGAATTATCTAGAAAATGTAATAAATACATAGATGAAACAACACCATGGATTTTAGCTAAAGATGAATCACAAAAAGAAAGACTACAAACAGTTTTATATAATTTGCTAGAAACAGTAAGAATAATTGCTGTTTACCTATCTGCATTTTTACCAGAAACAGCAGATAAAATATTTAAACAATTAAATACTCAAAACCGTTCTATAGAATCTACAAAAACCTTTAAAGGAATGGATTCAGGAATAAAATTAAATAAACCAGAAATACTATTTGCTAGAATAGATAAAGATAAATTTCAAGAAGAATTACAAAAGTAACGTAAATTGTTGTAAATTGTCATACAAAAAACTATAAAAATACTTGTTTACATATATAATAATATGGTATTTTAAAAAAGGACGGATATTAGAGAGGAAAAAACATGACCAAACATTTGAGTGGAATTGGTATGTTGTTTGTTATATCTATAATTTATTTAAGTATGAATATTATTAATAATTTTAACTATCTAGACTTCGCATATTTACTATTTATGATTACCTGCTTCATTAGATTTATTCAAATTAAAAAGCAAGAACTTAAAGGAAAACTTTAGGTTCTTTTATTAAAAAATGTTATAATTAAAAAGGTGATAATTATGTTAATAGATACACACTGCCATATAAGTGATGAAGATTATGATAATAAAGAAGAAATCATAAAACATATGGAAGATAATATAATGATAGTAAGTACTGCTAGTCCAAAAGATATAAAAGAAGTAATTAACATCTGTGAAAAATATAAAAATATCTATGGAACTATCGGTATTCATCCCGAATTTGCAGATACCTATAAAGAAGATGACATAAAACAAATAAAAAAATATATAAAACATCCCAAAATAGTAGGTATCGGTGAAATAGGATTAGACTACCATTATACAAAAGAAAATAAAGAAAAACAAAAAGAACTATTTATAAAACAAATAAAGATTGCAAATAAATACAATAAAACCATAGTCATACATAGTAGAGATGCAATAGAAGATACATATAATATAATCAAAGAATATAGCAAAGTAAAATGCAATATGCACTGTTTTAGTGGTAGCCTAGAAATGGCAGAAAGATTCATAAAGTTAGGTGTAAAACTCGGTATAGGAGGTGTTCTAACCTTTAAAAATGAAAAGAAATTAAAGGAAATAGTAACAGCTTTAGATATCCATAATTTTATTTTAGAAACCGATAGTCCATATCTAACCCCAGAGCCATTAAGAGGACATAAAAATGAACCAATAAACGTAAAATATGTAGCTACCAAAATATCCCAATTAAAGGGTATTTCATACGCAAAAACCGTTGAAATTACTAGCCAAACGGCTATTAATCAATTTGACTTAAAACTATAAATATGGTATACTTTAAATGGTTTCAATTTTGAAATATGAGGTGAAATATGAATAAAAATCACCTGAAATATTTAGGAGTATCTTTACTAATAAGTATCCTAACTATTACAGGTATATTAACATCTGGAAACCTAATTTCAGAAAAGAAATTTGAAGTAAAAAATTTAAACCAAACAAAAAATTCTATAGCTTTTACTAAAGTTATAGAGTATGATACAGTCGAAACTTATAACAATAAAATACCTACAGGAGTCACGATAACAAGAAAGAAGGGGCATAACGGACTAGCATACGTTGATGAAAATAACAATGAAACCATCATTGAAAGTCCAAAAAATGCGAAAATCGAAATTGGAACTGGTGACGAAGCAAATTATGTAGGTAAAATGACAGGTTATGGGGCCGACTGCGTAGGGTGCACAGGAACATTAGCTTGTAAAACAAAAAATGGAAGCTATCACAATTTAATAAAAGATGGAACTACATATAATGATGAAGAATATGGAAATGTTAAAATAATAGCTGCAGCTTTAGAAAAATTTCCATGTGGTACAATTATAAAAGTAGAAAATCCAAACTTAGGCACCTTTAATGCTATAGTATTAGATACAGGTGGAGCTATGAAAAGTGCTTGGGTAAATGGAATAGTTCATATGGATTTAGCCTATGTAACTGAAACCGATCCAGCTATTCATTTATCCACAAGTTCTAATGTAAAATATAGTGTGCAAAGATGGGGATTTTAAACCCCATTTTTTTCTTAATTTTTTCTTAACATTTATTAATAAATAATTAAAAAAACTTATAATTAAATTGATTTGAGTTAATATTGCCTTAGAGGTGATATTAATGAAAAAATTCTTAACACTAACCGTTGGAATATTACTTATACTATGGATATACTACTTACAAAAACCATATATAAATACAAAAATAAATCCCATCAGTGAAATAGACCCTTTAATTTTAGTAAATAGCAATAATTCATTTCCAGAAAATGTCAAATTAAATTTAGTAAGCTTTCAAAAAAAACAAGTAGCTGATATAATATACAATGATTTAATAGATATGTATAATTCTGCTTTAGATGATAACATAACTTTAAAAATAAATAATGCGTATCGCACTAAAAAAGAGCAAACGAAAATGTTTAATGATAAAATGCAAAGTTATATAAATGATGGTTATTCCAAAGAAAAAGCTTATAATCAAACCATACTAACTGTTCAAAAACCAGGTTATTCTGAACACGAAACAGGACTAGCCATTGACTTTAGTAATGAAGGACATTATGATGAAAATGAAAAAATGTGGGAGTGGTTAAAAAATAATGCTTATAAATATGGTTTCATTTTAAGATATCCATATAATAAATATGAAATAACCAAAATTGATTATGAACCATGGCATTACCGTTATGTTGGTAAAAAAGCAGCTAAAGAAATAACTAATCAAAATTTAACTTTAGAAGAATATGTGGGAGGAAATCTATGAATATACTAGTTGTCGATGACGAAATAGAAATTGCCGATTTAATAGAATTATATTTAAAAAATGAAGGCTACAATGTTTATAAAACCTATAGTAGTGAAAAAGCCTTAAAAATAATTGAAAAAAGAAACATTGACCTTGCCTTATTAGATATCATGATGCCAGGTATTAATGGATTTACATTATGCCAAACTATCAGAAAAAAGCACAATTTTCCAATTATTATGGTTACCGCTAAAATAACTGATGCCGACAAAATAAAAGGGTTAAATATAGGTGCAGATGATTACATAACAAAACCATTTATGCCCCTAGAACTTATAGCTAGAGTAAAAGCCCAATTAAGAAGATATAAAAGCTATAATCAAAGTCAAAACAAAATATTAGTTATTAAAGATTTAACCTTAGATAAAGATAAACACGAATGTTTAAAAAACGGAAAAAAAATAAATTTAACTCCAACCGAGTTTTCTATTTTATATCTTCTAGCTAATAATAAAGATAAAGTAATAACAACAAAAAGCCTATTTGAAGAAGTATGGAAAGAACCTTATCTAACATCTAGCAGTGCAACTATCATGGTCCATATTCGCCATTTAAGAGAAAAATTAGGAGAAAATGATAAAATAAAATATATAAATACCATATGGGGAGTAGGTTATCAAATTGAAAAATAAATATGGAAAAGAATTAACCTTTAAATTCTTAAAAAAACTTTTTAAAGTAACAATTTTATATACGATTTGTTTTATCATATTTTATATAGTTGGACATCACTTATGTTCCATGGTTACCTGGTATGCTGAAGACCCATTATATATCATATTAACAAATATCTTTTATCAGGGTTTTTTCTTACTTATAATATGGTTTATAGGTTTTATTATAATATTTACTATAACCTTAATGAAATCATTATCCTATATCGATGCCCTAGTTTCTGAAAGTAAAAAATTAATCACTAAAACAGATGAAAAAATAAATCTTCCAGAAGATTTAAAAGAAGCTGAAGAAACTATGAATCAAATAAAAAAGGAAGCTTTATTTAATGAACGATTAGCTAAAGAAAACGAACAAAAGAAAAATGATTTAATAGTCTATTTAGCTCATGATTTAAAAACTCCCCTAACCTCTATAATTGGTTATCTATCTTTATTAGACGAAGAAAAAAAATTAAGTTCTAAACAAAAAAACAAATTTATTAAAATAGCCTTAGAAAAATCTAATAAATTAGAAGAATTAATAAACGAACTATTTGAAATAACTAAATATAATTCCGAAACTTTAACCATTAAAAAAGCAAAAATTAATTTAACCTTATTAATTAATCAAGTTATCGACGAATTTTATCCAATATTAAAAGAGCAAAATAAAAAAATAAACTTTTCTATAGAAAAAGATATTTTTATAGAGGCTGATTCTATTAAAATGGCTAGAGTTTTTAATAATCTAATTAAAAATGCGATTAATTATAGTTATGAAAACACTTCTATTAATATAGATATAAAGGAAGAAAATGACTTAATTATAAATATTTCTAATAAAAGTAAAACTTTAAAAAAAGAAGAGTTAGATAAAATATTTGATAAATTTTATAGAGTAGATTATTCAAGAAATACCAAATTAGGTGGTTCTGGTCTAGGACTAGCCATAGCCAAAGAAATAATCAAATTACATAATGGCAATATAACCATTAAAAGTGAAAATGAAGAAACAACAATTACAGTAAAATTACCAAAATAAAGTGTTAATATAAACAACATTACAATTTTTATCATCAATAAAATATATTATAAATTCTTCTTTATATATAAATCATAAAATAATATTTATATTTGTGACTGTTTATTAATATTAAAATTTTCTACAATCAAATTTTTAAACTTTGTTGCATATATATTTATATTTTCTTTATTTAAAATCAAATAAATGTCAGTAATCGCCACATCTTCTCTTATAATTTCTACTTTCTTATCGTTTAAATAATTATTTACAAATTCTATTGGAATAACCCCTACTCCAACATTTTGTAAAACTAGTTCATATATTTGATAATAGTTATCCACTATTATAGTATTTTTATTTTCAATCTTAAGGTTATTTATAATTTCTATATCATTACAAATAATTTTATTATTTTTTAAATCATTATAGCTAAAAGTAGTATTAGAAAATATATTTTTAATAATACAAAAATGTAATTGAGTTAATTTAGTAATTTCAAAATTATTTTTATCAATATTATCTTTATTTAAAGTAGTAATAATAAAATCTATTTTTTCCTCCATCATTTCATTTAGTAGTAAATTCGTAGAATGCTCGTGAATGCCAACTAAAACATTGCTATATTTTAATGTTAACTTTTTAAGGGCTTTAATAATATATTGCTGAAGAAACGCATCATTAATACCAATAATTAATTTTTTTTGCTTACTTTGTTTTAAAGATAAATTTTTTTCCGCACTTAATATTTGTTCTATAGCGGGCTTAATTTGTTTATAAAGTTCTTTACCAGTTTTTGTTAGTTTAGTTCCCTTAGTATTTCTAATAAACAATGTTGTATTTAATTGTTTTTCTAAATTATTTATACTTTGAGTAACTGCTGGTTGGGAAATAAATAATTTTTTAGCAGCTTCAGTAATAGTTTTAGAATTAGCTACAACAAAAAATATTTTATATAATTCATAGTTAACATTCATATTTGCCCTCCAATAAATAACAAACTCCAAGCAAATATACACCATATACTACTCGGAGTTTTTTTAACAAAAAATAAAATTATATCTAAATTATATAGCTTAAAGGCTTTAAAGTCAATGAATTATATACCTATTATCCCCTATTAGCCATAAGCAATTCTTATAATAATATAAGAAAATAATATTTTATTTTTTAAAATATTATATATAAAATAAAGTCTAATAAAGGAAGTGTTAGCAAATGAAATTAGTAAATCCAAATGTTAAATATAAAAATTCATATTTAGATTTAGTTAAAGCAGCTAAAAAAAATGGCGATATAAATGAAATGGGTAATGCTTATAAAGAAAACGAAACTTTTGAGCAAATGATCAAAAGATTAAAAGACCGTTCCAAAGGCAAAAATATTTCAAAATTAGAAGTTCCATCATCAATGAAATGGATAATTGAAAATAATGAAGTAGTTGGAACAATAGATTTAAGGCATTTACTAAATAAAAGTTATTTTGAAAGATTAGGTCATGTTGCTTACTATATCCATCCCCAAAAAAGAAATAAAGGATATGCCTCTAAAGCATTAGCTTTAGCCATTAAATGGTATAAAAAAATGCCAATCAATAAAATTTTAATTACCTGTTATAGTGATAACGAAGCTTCCAAAAAAGTTATTTTAAAAAACGGTGGAAAATTTGAAAAAAGTGTTAAGGACAAAATGAGTAATAAAACAATTAATCGTTACTTAATAGATATAAGCGATACAACCTTTCCCCGAGTAGCTTGGTTTACAACTAATAGAAGTTGTAATTGTAAATGTACATGGTGTTATGCCAACGACTATAAAAATAAAAATTTATCTATGAATTATGAAACAGCCAAACAATACATAAAAATATTACCCAAAATCGGTATCAGAAAAGTTATTTTAATAGGTGGAGAGCCCACAATATATAAAGATATTAATAAAATAATTAAAGCTATTAATAAAGAAAATATAAATATATCTATGGCTAGTAATGGAATAAAGTTTTCTGACTACAAATTTGCTGAATCACTTGTAAATGCTGGATTAAAATCAGTAAATATATCCTTAAAAGGAACTAGTGAATCAGAATATTTAACAAATACTAAAATATATGGTTTAGAAAAAACTATAAAAGGTTATAAAAAGCTAAAACAACTTGGAATAAATGTAAGTTTATCATATGTTCTTTGTTCCAATGATAATAAAAAAATTGATGAATTATATGAATTAATGAAAGAAAATAACTTAGATAATATTTCTTTCCAATTATATAAACCTTCTATAAATAGTAAAGATGAAACAAATATAAATGATCTAGTTTCAATATGTGAATATGTTTATAATAAATTTGAAAATAGTTCTTTTAATTATTCAATTGAAATGTCATTACCATTATGCTTACTACCAAATAAACTCCTAAAAGACTTAACCGATAAAAAAAGAATTACCACATGCTGCCATATAGGTAAAGGCTCAGGCATAATCTTTGATACAAACTTTAATATCCTTCCTTGTAATCATTTTTTAGATATATCTTTAAATAAAGAAAAAATAATGCCTAATCAAATTATTAAATTTTGGAATTCAACCACTGCACAAACATTCAGAAATAAAATTAATACATTTCCTTTAAAACATTGTAATAAATGTGACAAATGGCAAATTTGTGGAGGAGGATGCTCTTTAAGATGGTTAAATCCATCATTAAAAAAATACATGAATGAAAGGAGGTGAGAAAATGGACGCTTTAACATTCATTAATCAAAATTATAATGGAACTAATATCGAAGCCACTAAAACTACCGGTATAAAAAGCATTTATGCTAATAATTTAGACTGCAATTGCGTAGATAGTGACTGTTCTACTGAAACATACGAATATTAATAAAGTCCATTTAATTTTAAGGGTTAAGACTGTAATTATTTCAGTCTTTTTATTATATATTATAACCATTAAAGTAAAAACTGATAGAAATGTCAAAGTAAAAACTGATAAAAATGTCAAAGTAAAAGTTTATAATTTTATAGTTTTTGTAATTTACATTTACATATATTTACAAAACAATTTTATAAGATTTTTAAGCATCCTTTTTAACATTAATCTCTATGTTAAAATAAAATCAAAGGAGGTCTTTTTATCTATGTAAATTCTAACGACTATTTAATATACCAAAATCAAAATGGAGTTTATAGTTTATTGTTAGGGGGGAATGGACTATCTGCACATAATTTAATAGATTTAATGAATAAATTAAAGGTAGAAAATAAAATTCCAATTACAGCGGAAATTATACCTACTATATTACCTTCAGCGCCAACACCAGAAATGAAAATGCAAAGAATAGATGAAATCACAACTCAAAGCGGAGATTTAATCATTACAACAATGGATGGGCAAAATTATATTTTTAAAGACAGTTATGGACACACAGTAGATTTAGTAATTTCCGGCCAATTTGAGCCAGAAAATATAGATTATGAGGATATAAGAAGACCTAATATATTTGAGGAAGATACTAATATGTTTGAAGATGGTATTAATTTAGATAATTCACACCATCACAAAACCAGATAGCTAGCAAAAACTGGCTTTTTTTAGTATAATGAAAAAGGAGGTAAGACATATGGAATATTCTCCTAATAAAATGAAAGAAGAATTAACTAAGGAAAATTTTAATTTTAAAAAGAAATTTGGTCAAAATTTTATTGTGGATGAAAATATTATTAACAATATAATAAATAAATCGAATATTGATAAAGAAACATTAGTAATTGAAATAGGCCCAGGAGCAGGTTCATTAACCAGCGAATTAGGAAAAGTAGCTAAAAATGTTATAGCCTACGAGATAGATAAAACGCTAAAACCAATATTAGAAAAAAACATTCAAAGTAATACAGAAATAATATATGAAGATTTCTTAAAAAGAAATATTTCAGAAGATTTAAAAAAATATAACTATAAAAAAATATATGTAGTAGCTAACCTCCCCTATTATATTACAACACCAATAATAATCAAATTAATAGAAGATAAATTAAACATAGATAAAATAGTAGTAATGGTTCAAAAAGAAGTTGGAGATAGATTCAAAGCAAAACCAAACACCAAAGAATATAATTCTCTATCGATATTTTTAAATTATTACTATACTGTGGAAAAACTATTAGATGTTAGTAAAAATGTTTTCATACCAAAACCAAATGTCGATAGTATAGTCATATCACTTACTAAAAAAGAAGATAAAATAAAAGTTGATAATGAAAAATTATTTTTTAAATTAGTAAGAGATTCATTCAAACAAAAAAGAAAAACATTAAAAAATAATCTAAAAGGATATAACTTAAAAAAAATAGAAGAAATTTTAAAAAAACACAATTTAGATTTAACAATAAGGGCCGAGGCCTTACCCATAGAAATATTTGCCGAAATAGCAAATAATTTAAAAGAAGGAGACGAAAAATGAATATAAAAAAAGTAAATATAGCAGTAACAATACCTCCCCAATATTTAGAACAATTTAGAAAAAGCATATTAGAAGAAGGAGCGGGAATAATAGAAAATTATACATTTTGTTCAGTTAGTACAAAATGTACAGGAACATTTATTGCAAATGAACATGCCAACCCATATATCGGAGTAAAGGGAAAACTAATATATGTAGAAGAAGAAAAATTAGAAGTAATATGTGATATAAAAAACGTTAAAAAAGTTATAAAAAAAATAAAAGAAATTCATCCATATGAAACACCAGTTATTGATATCATACCATTACTTGATGAAGAAGATTTTAAATGAAAGAATAAATATGGAAAATAAAATAAATAAATTTTTAAAAGTATATCCATGGTATTATGGTTTATCATGTTGGCTTATTTTTTATGATATTTTAAATACCATATATCTTACAGCAGTAAAAAATTTAACCGCCTCAGAATTTACATTACTAACTTCAATTGGTTTATTAACAAGTATTATTCTTTTATCCCCTACTCTAAAAATAATAAAAAAAATAGGCAATACTATTTCACTTAGATTAGGAAATTTTATGTTTATTATAGCAACTATACTTCTTATTTTCTGTAATTCATTTATAGGACTTTCTCTAGGTCAAATTTTATATGAAATTTCTTTCCTATTTAAGACAATGTTGTTAGTTGAATTAAGAAAAAATCTTATTTATATAAACAAAGAAAATAAATTTATAGAATATGGAAACAAAGCCTCTATGAAATATTATGTAGTAGCGCTCATCTCAGGTTTAATCGCAGGTCCTATATTTAATATAAATCACTATTTACCAATGTATATTTCACTTATTATAACTTTTATTTGTTTTTATCTATCATTTTATCTTTTTGATGTAACAGAATATGATAATACCTATAAAATAGAAAAAAACGCAAATATTAAAATAAAAAAAATTTGGTCAATTTTATCCATAATATTACTTATTACATTTGGATTAGAAACAGGAATAATTGATATAGGAATAGATCAAGCAAAACTTTTTATTCAATACAGTTTAACAAATAAAATAAATATTAAAATAATTGCCATAATTATAAGTATAGTAGTAGCATTATCTAATATACCAGCCATATTAGGTACTAAATTTTTTCCCAAAATATATGATAAAATAAAAGACAAATCAGGTTATTTATTAAGTTTCCTATTAATTTTATCATTCACTTTATTGTTAATAGGAGGTTTTATAAATGCCCCGCTTATTATAAAAATCATATTAATGGCTATAGGATACATCTTAATAGTCATGTTAAAAGGTCCATACACAGTATATTTAGAAGATTTAATATTAAAAAATGGAAAAGGTTTAGAACAAGATTTAACTATGTATTTTACTTTAGCTAGAAATCTAGGAGGAGCTATCATAAGTGCGTTAGCATCCATAATATTAATTTATCATTCGATAACTCATGTAATATGGTTATTACTATTAATAAGTATAATTGAAACATATTTATTTTATAAAGTTAATAAATTACTTAAATAATTACCCAAAAGGTAGTTTTTTTCTTTTATTTTAAAATAAAAAATGTTACAATATATCCCGAAAGAGGTGTTTCCATGATTAATAAAAAATGGGATGAATTATTAAAAGATGAATTTAAAAAACCATATTTTAAAAAATTAGGTATATTTGTTAAAAATGAATATGGAAAAAAGATCGTATATCCAGAATATAAAAATATATTTAATGCTTTAAGATTCACAGATTATGACGAAGTAAAAGTAGTAATTTTAGGTCAAGACCCATATCACGGACCCAAAGAAGCACATGGACTATCATTTTCAGTAGAAGAAGGAGTAAAAAGACCCCCATCATTAGATAATATATTCAAAGAATTAAAAAACGATTTAGGAGTAACTAGAACAAATAACAACCTAACAGACTGGGCTAAACAAGGAGTATTCTTACTAAACTCAATCATGACAGTTGTCAAAGATACTCCCCTATCCCACAAAGACAAAGGCTGGGAAACATTCACCGATAACCTAATAAAATTATTAAACAAAAGAGAAAAACCAATAGTCTTTATATTATGGGGTAGCTATGCCAGAAGTAAAAAAGTATTAATTACAAATCCAAATCATTATATTGTGGAAAGTCCTCATCCTTCTCCCCTATCCGCCCATAGAGGTTTCTTTGGAAGTAAACCATTTTCTAAAACCAACAACTTTTTAGTATCCAAAGGAATTAAACCAATAAAATGGGGTGATGAAGATGAATGATATTTTAGAAAAATTAAAAAACTTACCAAATGATATTTCCATAGTTATAGCCGTATCAGGTGGTCCAGATTCCATGGCTTTATTAAATCTCTTAAATGTTATAAAAAAAGAAAAAAACATAAAAATAATATGTGCTCATGTCAATCATAATTTAAGAAAAGAAAGTAAAGCAGAAGCCAAAATGGTAAAAGATTACTGCAAACAAAAAAGTATCATCTATGAATATATGGAAATAAAAGAATACAAAGGAAACACCGAAAACTATGCCAGAGAAAAAAGATACGAATTTTTTGAAAATTTACTAAAAAAATATAATTCAAAATATTTATTCACCGCCCATCACGGAGATGATCTAATAGAAACAGTCATTATGCGTTTAATCAGAAGTTCATCACTAAAAGGTTATAGCGCTTTTAGTGAAATAACAGAAAAAAAAGATTACAAAATATATAGACCATTAATCACAAAAACCAAAGAAGAAATATTTAACTATGTAAAAAATAATAATCTCCCCTACGCTATAGACAAAACAAACGATAGTGATTTTTTCACAAGAAATAGAATAAGAAAATACATCTTACCAAGACTAAAAGAAGAAAACAAAAACGTACATTTAAAATTTTTAGAATTTAGTAAAACATTAAATGAAACCGAAAAATATTTAAAAAAACAAACCGAAAAAGCCTTATCAAAAATATATATAGCTAAAAAAATAGATATAAATTCATTTAAAAAAGAAGATTTATTAGTGCAAAAAAGAATAATACACCATATTTTAAATGAAACATATAAAGAAAACATCACAAAAATAAAAGATGTACATGTCAATAACATTTTATCCACAGTAAAAAATAGTACCTCAAACAGTAAAATAAATCTGCCAGATAATAAAATATTTATAAAATCATATAATAATGCATGGATAGAAGAAAACAAAGAAACAAAAAATTATGATATCATTTTAAATGATATTGTAGAGTTACCAAACGGTTATATAATAGAAATAATTAAAGAAACAGAAAATAATTCAAATTATGTTACAAAAATAAACACCCAAGAAATAAACATGCCAATTCATATAAGAACAAGAAAAGAAGGTGACAAACTAACACTAAAAGGTTTAAACAAAGAAAAAAAACTAAAAGATATATTCATTGATGAAAAAGTGCCTATAGAAAAAAGAAAAACATGGCCAGTAGTAACCGATGATAAAGATAATATAATTTGGCTTCCAGGCTTAAAAAAAACTAAATTTGATAGAGCAAAAACAAAAAACTATGATATAATAATTAGGTATCGAAAGAAAGGAAGTTTGTAATGAATAAAAAAGTTGTTAAAAGAGGATTATTTCCTTATTTATTTCTAGCAGTTTTCTTATTTTGTATGTATTTATTAGTAGGTACAATGAATACAAAAGTAAATGAACTAACATATGGTGAGTTCATGGAAGCTGTCGAAAATAAAGAAGTAAAAGAAATAAATGTCACACCAAATAGTCAAAGTACAGTTTATACAATTAGAGGTAAATTAAAAGACTATGCTGAAAATGAAACATTCTCATTTAATATGCCTTTAACAAACGAGACTATGGTAAAACTATTAGACGCCGAAGACCAAGCCGGGTTTAAATTAACAACATCAACAGACCCAAGTTCTTCACCATTCTTATTATTTTTAATAAACATATTACCAATGGTAATAATAGTAGGAGTAGGATTCTACTTCATAACAAAACAAATGGGTTCAGGAAGTAAATCAATGGATTTCGGTAGATCTAAAGCCAGATTAAGCGGTGGAGAGACAAAAGTAACATTCAAAGATGTTGCTGGACTAGAAGAAGAAAAAGAAGAAATGTCAGAACTAATCGATTTCTTAAAAAGCCCTAAAAAATTCCAAAAAATGGGAGCTAGAATTCCAAAAGGAGTTTTATTAGTAGGTCCTCCAGGAACAGGTAAAACCTTACTAGCAAAAGCCGTAGCCGGAGAAGCAAACGTACCATTTTATTTCATAAGTGGTTCAGAGTTTGTCGAATTATTCGTAGGTGTAGGAGCATCAAGAGTAAGAGACATGTTCAAACAAGCCAAACAAAGTGCCCCTTGTCTAGTATTCATAGACGAAATAGACGCTGTAGGTAGACAAAGAGGAGCAGGTTTAGGCGGTGGACATGATGAAAGAGAGCAAACATTAAACCAATTATTAACCGAAATGGATGGATTTGGAGCAAACGAAGGAATAATAATTATAGCTGCAACTAATAGACCAGACGTTTTAGATCCAGCCCTTTTAAGACCAGGAAGATTTGATAGACAAGTTACAGTTAATTATCCAGACGCTAAAGGAAGAGAAGAAATACTAGCAGTTCATGCTAAAGGAAAAACATTTGCGCCAAACATAACTTTAAAAAATATTGCCAAACGTACAGTAGGTTTTAGTGGAGCAGATCTAGAAAACTTACTTAACGAAGCAGCTTTACTAACAGTTAGAAGAAATAAAAACGCTATTACAATGGCTGAAATAGACGAAGCACATGATAGAGTATTAATGGGACCAGCCAAGAAAAGTCACAAATATACAGAAAAAGAAAAACGTACAGTTGCTTATCACGAAGCCGGTCATGCCGTAGTTGGTATAAAATTAGATGGTGCTAACGATGTTCAAAAAATAACAATAATACCAAGAGGAAGAGCAGGAGGATACAACCTAATGCTTCCAAAAGAAGAGACATATTTAAGAACAAAGAAAGAATTATTAGATTCAATAAGTGGTTTTCTAGCAGGACGTGTTGCCGAAGAAATAATGTTCAATGAAGTAACAACAGGAGCTCAAAACGATTTTGAACAAGCAACTAAAATAGCTAGAGCTATGGTTACCGAATACGGTATGAGTGATTTAGGACCAATTCAATTTGAAGAAGAGCAATCAAGTGTATTTTTAGGAAGAGATTACAACAAAGCTCAAAATTTCTCACACGAAGTTGCTAAACAAATAGATGAAGAAGTTAGAAAAATAATCACAAATCAATATCAAGTAACGAAAAAGATAATCAAAGAAAATTTAGATTTATTAAAATTAATAGCCGAAACCTTACTTGAATATGAAACAATTACTAAAGAACAAATCGATTATTTAGTTAAAAATGGTAAAATGCCAGAAGATGATATCAAAGCTCACGAAGAATTCAAAAAAGAAATAAAAGAAGAAACAAAAGAAGATATCCAAGTAGCTAAATTAGAAGATTTAACTTTAGAAGATTTAAAAGATATAGCTAAAGAAGAAGGAATAAAAGACTATTACAAATTAAATAAAAAAGAATTACTTGATAAATTAAAAGAAAAGCAAGACAAATAGTCTTGTTTTTTGGTACAATATTATAGGTGATTAAAGATGTACGATGTAATTATAGTAGGAGCAGGACCAGCAGGTTTATTTACAGCTTACGAATTGATTAAAAATAATAAAAAATTAAATATCTTATTATTAGATGAAGGAAAATTTGCAGAAAAAAGATTCTGCCCAATGTCTAAAACAGGTAAATGTGTAAATTGTAATCCATGTAATATACTATCAGGCTATGGTGGAGCCGGAACATTTTCAGATGGAAAGTTAAACTTCATACCCAAATTAGGGAAAAGTGATTTATTCAAATACATGGATGAAAACGAAGCAAATAAATTAATAGATGACTGTGAAGAAATATTTAAAGAATTTAAAATGGATAGTAAAATATATCCATCAAATCAAGAAGAAGCAAACGAAATAAAAAGTAAAGTTGCCCTAGCAGGAGCTAGATTACTATTGATAAAACAAAAACATTTAGGAAGTGACAAATTACCAGGATATATCGAAAGTTTTACAAAATATTTAAAAGAAAAAGGCATTCACTTACTAGATCAAACAAAAGTAGAAGACATAAAAAGTATCTCTAAAAATGAACACGAATTAATATGCAAAAATAAAAATAAAAAAGAAACATATAAAGCAAGAAAAGTAGTAATAGCCCCAGGAAGAACAGGAGCTAAATGGGTTCAAACATTAGCCGATAAATACAAAATACCATATCTATCACAAAGTATAGAAATAGGAGTTAGAGTAGAAGTCAGAAAAGAAATATTAGAAAAACTATGTAGTGTCATATATGATCCAACCATTTTTATAAAAACAGATACATATAATGATGAAATAAGAACGTTCTGTACAAATCCAGGAGGTTTTGTAGCTAAAGAAAATTACTATGGTTATATATGTGTTAATGGACATGCCCTAAAAGACATAAAATCAAATAACAGTAATTTTGCATTCATATCAAAAGTAAATTTAACAGAACCAGTTACAAATACAAGAGAATACGGAGAAAGTATTGCTCATATAGCCAACGTACTAGGTGATGGAAAACCAATTATCCAAACATTAAAAGATTTAAAACAAGGAAGAAGAAGTAATTGGAATAGAATAAATAAAGGATTTATTACCCCTACCCTAAAAGACTGTGTAGCTGGTGATCTAGCGCTCATTTTACCATATAGAATAATAAAAAATATCATAGAAGGATTAGATAAATTAAATGAAATAGTTCCAGGAGTTAACAACGGAGAAACATTACTATATGGACCAGAAATAAAATTCTTCAGTAACGAAATAGAAACAAATAATAAATTTAAATTAAAAGATTATGATGTTTACTTTATAGGAGATGGAGCTGGAAAAGCTGGAAATATTGTAACAGCAGCTGCCACAGGTTTAGTAGCTGCAAGAGATATATTAGACCAAAATTAACTTTTTGGTTTTTTTTAAATAAAAAAAGGGTCAAAACCCTTTAAATATAATTAACATCAATTTTATGTTCAGTAATATGACTACCATCCGCATAACCCAAACCAACACCAACGATAGGAACAAAACCAAGAGGTAAGTTAAGTTTATTTAAAATATCACTATTTTTAATTAAACCAATAACCAAATTTAAATAAATGGAAGCCAAACCCAAATCAGTAGCCGCAAGAAGCATATTCATAGCAACGCAAGCACTATTTTCCTTATCCAAACCATGACCATCATCTTTAGCAGAAATAATCACTAAAGTAGGGGCATTATAAAATACACTTCTATCAACAAGTTTATTAATTTCATCTAATAAATTTTTATCTTGAATAACAGTAATATGCATATCTTCATATCTACCTCTACCAACAGGAGCTTGCATTCCCGCTTTCAAAATCCTATCTAAATCTTCGTTACCTATTTGTTTTTCTAAAAATTTTCTATTAGAAAAACGCTTATTAATTACATCAAACAATTCCATAGTATCACTCTCCTACTCTAATTATATTACTAAAGAACAATAAATGCATTTTAATTATGATTTATAATATATAATATTTCTTTTCCATTTCTTCCAATTTCAACACCATTGTTTTTTTGAACTATTCTTTGCATTTTAAAATTTTCAAACGGAACTGAACATGTAAAAGAATCATTAATTTTAGATACTAATAATTTAAATATAGCACTACCATATCCTTTATTTTGATATTTTTCAGCAATAATTATAAATATTTTGTTATTTCTTTCGCTGCGTATAATGGCATAACCTATTTTAATATTATCCAAATAACACTCATACAATTGATCTTCTTTTGATAATTTAAACTCTTGAATTAAATCATCACCTATTTCATTTATTTCAATTAAATTTATCATAATTTAATACTCTCCTCACTTTTTATCTCAAATTTATCTAATAATTGAGGTATATACTTATCTATAAAATCATGAAATGAAGCAATCTTTTTATAAAAATCTTGAACTTCCAATAAATAATATCCATTTAACATATCGATAGATTCTATAGCCAGATTTAATAATGTTTCTTCATTAATAATTTTATCTTCTGAATTATAATGAACAATAATTTCGTTTTCATTATAAAATGATATGGATGAAATTTCTGGATTAGCTATTTTTATTAAATAATTACAATAAGTTTTCATATAATTTGTTTTTGAGTCTATAGTCACGGGAATTTTATATAATTCTCTAAGTTCATCCTTACTTTTTTCTTTTTTCATACAGTCTAATAAATAATGAAAACGCAAAACGGTAAATCTATGTAAGCCATTACCAAAAACAATATATTTTCCATCTTCTATTTCACGTATTTTCATATCAATAGTATCTTGATTTCTCATTTTTAATTCTTCTAATAACTCTTCTCCAGATTTATATTCTAATAAACCTAATGCTCTAGTATGATATCCATCTCCATTTTTTTTAAAAAAATTTTCAAAAGTATATAATATATTTTTACCTTTATAACCTTCCCAATTCCAAGGTCCATCATGCCCTAATAAATCTGCTACACTAACTATAGCGCTTTCATTTAAATAATCAAAAACACCATATCTATCAACAATGGGATTAATATTAAAAGATGTTTTATAGTCATTACTTGGATCAGACATAAATGCTTCAATATCAAAATTAAGTGATTTAATAAAATCAATGGTTGTTGGAGATAACCTTGTAGAAAAAATATATATAAGTTCTTTTAATTGCTCTTCATTTAATTTATCTGATATATTCAATTTATTTAGTATTCTTGGGTTTTGTAAAATAGTAAGTTTTAAATTTTCTGGTAACCAGTTAATCTGACTAATCACATCATCTATAGACATATTATCTAAATTTGGAAAATTTTCATCTATAAAGAAATTTATATTAAATGCAGGTCTCTCGATATTTTTTTGTATATATTTTTCAATGTTTTGCTCAAATTCATCGGTTAATTTTTTTATTTCCTCAATATCTAAATCTTTTAAAAAAGAAATTATTTTGTCATTTATTTCAACATCCAAATAATGTTTATTATCTGTATACATATTTTTAATCTTATATAATAATTTTTCTTTTAATTCACTATCCAATGATGAATTTTCAATTATATAAATAAGATGATTATATTTTACAAGATTATAATCAATATCATTTTTTATTTGACCGTCTATTTTAATATCTTCAGAAATAACTATTTTACAATTAGAAATTTTATCGATAACTGATTCATCTAGAAAACAAAAAGTAGAATAAAGCATTTGAATAACAACTTTTTCATTTAATTCAATATTTCCAGTAATAAAATTTTCGAAATCATGAGTTACAATTTTATGTTCAGAACTTGGAAAACACAATATAAAACTAGAGGATATTGGTAATTTTGTTAATATTTCATTACCTAAATTTATTTTAATATCTGGTATAAATGAATCAATTTCATTATGAAAATCTATTGTTTCAAAATTTTTATTTAAATCAACATAACATTTTTGATAACTATCATCAATATCATTTTCACTAATTATATTTTTTAATAATGATACTAATTTTTGAGTTTCTTCATCTAAATCAAAAAATTCAATAAACTTTAACTCTTCCTCATCAAAAGGTAGATAATCTAATTTTTCAGTATAACTTAATGAAGAAACAATATCTTTTGGAATACTGCAACTTAATAATAAATCAACTAATTTAGGATGTTTTTCCATTCGTCTAATCAACAAATCGTTAATATATTTTATGTTGTTTATTTTCATTATTTTTTCTATAATTTCATTAGGAATAATATCGGAGTAGCTGTTTACGTTATTAGCATTTTCAAATGATGTTGGTATCTCCTCAATATGTGTATGATTTTGTTCCACTTTATAATCGTCTTTCTTTTTTCTAAATATATCAAATAATCCCATAACTATCATCACCTACTATAATTATAACTTACTTTAATTAATTTGGATATAATTAATGATTTATTTTTCAACTAAATTATAACATAATCATTAATTATTGGTTTTAAATTTTAAGAGACTAAAAATTTAAATTTTTAATATCACTTTTTCCAGTAAGCCAGTCCAAAGAAATATTATATTTTCTAGCAATTTGATAAGCAAAAGCAGTTAAAATTAAAGTTTTCCCAGTTTCATAAGCAGAGATAGTAGAAGAAGTTGTATTAAGTTCTTTAGCTAAACTTCTAAGAGTTAAATTATTTATAGAGCGAATAATTTTAATATTATGCCCTATTTTTTTCTTATCCAAAATTATCTTTTTTCCACAGTAAAGGTTTTTATCAGTAAGACCTAAAATATAGTCGATACTTACCTTATAATAATCACATAGTTCATTTAAATGTTTTAAAGGAATAATTTTAGTTCCAACTTCCCAAGTAGAATATGTTTGCTGACTAACACCAATTATATCAGCCACTTCTTTTTGCTTTAAATTATTTTTTTCTCTAAATAAAAATAGTCTTTCAAAATTCATATCATCACCATGAATTTATTGTCCCATTAAAAATAAGAAATAAAAATTCATACTACCAAATACGAGCAAAATGTGATATTATAAAACTGGTGATAGAAAAATGAGAAACATAGGAAAATATAGAAGAAAAAAACAAAAGAAAATATTAATAATAGGAAGTTTATCAATACTTTTATTTTTATGTGTGGGATATGCGGCTTTTAGTACTAATTTAAAGGTAATGACTAAAGCAAACAGCAAAGAGAGATCAGACTATTATGTCTCAAGTAATGGTAGTGATACTACCGGAAAAGGAACTAAAAATAGTCCATATCAAACTATTCAAAAAGCCTATGATGTAGCTTTAGACTATAAAGAAGTAACAATTCATGTAATGGATAATTTAACAGTAACAAAAACAATTGATTTTGATAAAAATAAGATTATTAAAATAACAAGTTATAGTAAAGAAGGTTTAACAAATTCTATAATAAGAGACAACAATTTAACAACGTCATTGTTATATCAAACTTCTGGAAATTTAACTTTAGAAAATATTATTTTAGACGGCAATAATGTACATGCAGAGTCACCAATCTTATTCTTAAATGAAAATACATATACATTATTATCAAATAATACAACTATAAAAAATGGATATAATAATTCAGGAGAAGGGGGAGGAATTAAAGTTACTAGTAATGGTAAAATTTTTGATGAGAACACAGTCTTGGTTATTGACGGAGCTACAATAACTAATAATATAGCTAAACAAAGCGGTGGTGGAATTTCAGGCTCTGGAGCTATAATTAATCTTATTAGCGGGAATATAACAAGCAATAGTATGTTAACGTCAAACACACAAGGAGATGGTGGAGGAATACATACTTGGGGAAGCAATTTGACTATAAGTGGGGGAACAATAAATAATAATGAAGGAAGACATGGCTCTGCTATAATAGCCTCTCAATCACAAATTACAATGACAGGAGGCATAATAGAAAAGAATACAGCAGTAGATGGCACTGTAACTATATGGAATAGTAGTTCGTTTATATTAGAAGGAGGAATTATAAAAAATAATAAGGCATCTTCTAATAAAAATGGAGGGTTATGGATAAACCCTGCGAGTCCAGCAGGAAAATACACCTATAAATCAGGAGTAGTATGTGGAAATATTCCAGCAAATCAATATGAAACATCCAGCACTTGTCCAAGTTAAGTCAAAAATGTTATAATATATACGAAAGGATGATATTTATGGACTCTAAAAAAGTAGATATAGCTTCATATGTAAAAGAAGGGTTAGAAAATGGAACATTAACTCCTGTAGTAGCAGAAAAATTTGCTAGAATAATTGCTGTTCAAGGAAATGTCGGTGATATAGTAACCTCATGGAGTGAAAGTAAAGAAGGAAACGAAATTCAAGAAAAGAAAGATGAAAAAGTAATTCTTGATGAAAAAACAAATGAACCAGGGTGGATAGCTACTAAAGTAGATGAAAATGGAGAGCCAATAATAGATTCACACGGACATTTAAACCAATGGATAATTTCTGATTCAGTATTTAAATCTAAATACGAAAAAGACGAAGAAAATTTAGGACTATTTAAGCCTAAAGGAGGTCCTCAAGTTTTTGTCCAAATAAGTGAAGATATTATTTTAAATCAGTGGGGTTCTGATATGGTGATAGATAGTGGCGGATATATAAACATAACAAATCCAGATGATTTATATGGAATTCAAGAAAGAGATTTTTTAGATACCTATAAAATAGTAAGTGGTTTAGAAAAAGGAAAGACTTTATAATGAGAAAATATCTGGAAGAATATACAAAAGAAATAGATGATAAAATAAAAAGTAAAAATATAAAAGAAAAAGATATAAAAGATCATTTAATAAAAATTAAATTTTTCCAGCACGAACGTCTCATTCACTTATTAGTAACATTATCTTATGGATTATTTTTATTCCTATCCGTAATGATATTTACTAAAGTTTTATTATTTATAATAATAACTTATATAGTTTTAATAGTATTACTTTTCTATGTAAGACACTATTTCTTTTTAGAAAATCACGTTCAATATTTATACAAACAGTATGATAGTATGAAAAAACTTATAGAAAATGCTAAATAAAAGTGTTTTCTATAATTTTTATAAAAAAAGAAAATTTAACCATAGAATTTTAATTTTAAAAATATACATAGATTTATTTCAGCCAATGTGTTAAAATGTATATAGCTATAATTATAGAAACTGGTGGTACAAATGGGAAAAACAATAGCACTTGTCAATCAAAAAGGCGGAGTTGGAAAAACAACATCAAGCATTAATCTAGCAGCCTCATTAGGCTATTTAGGGAAAAAATCTTTATTAATAGATTTAGATCCACAAGGAAATAGTACAACAGGCCTAGGAATTGACAAAGGAGATATTAAAAAAAGTATATATGATTTATTAATTGGAAGTGCAGATGTAAAAGAAGTAATAAAAAAGACAAAATTCAAAAACCTATATATTATTCCAGCAACCATTTCACTAGCAGGAGCCGATTTAGAATTAGCCGAAAAAGCTAGAATGGACCCAGAATTTTCAAAAAATAGACAATTAAAAATAGGGTTAGAAGAAGTAAAAGAAGTTTTTGATTATATCATCATCGACTGTCCACCATCACTAGGACTTTTAACAACAAATGCCCTAACAGCAGCCGATTCAGTTATAATACCAGTCCAATGTGAATTTTTTGCTTTAGAAGGAATAATGCAATTATTAAATTCAATTATGCTTGCACAAAAGACATTAAATCCAAATCTAGATATAGAAGGAGTATTACTTACAATGCTTGATAATAGAACGAACCTAGGATTAGAAGTAGTACAAGATATCAAAAGTTATTTTAAAGAAAGAGTATATGATACAATAATACCTAGGCTAGTTAGATTATCAGAAGCTCCAAGTCATGGAAAACCAATAATAAATTATGATCCAAAAAGTAGAGGAGCAGAAGCATATATAAATTTAGCAAAAGAGGTGATTAGAAGAAATGGAAAGTAGAAGAGCGCTTGGAAAAGGATTAGAACAGTTATTCGATTTAGATAATTTAAATGTAAACAATGTCAGCGATTTCGAAAAAAACATCTATGAAGATACAAAACATGAAGAAATAGTAGAATTAGATATAAACGAATTAAGGCCAAATCCATATCAACCAAGAACAATATTCGATGAAGATTCATTAAAAGAATTAGCCGAATCAATAAAAGAAAATGGAGTCTTTCAACCAATAATTGTTAAAAAAAGCATCAAAGGTTATGACGTAATAGCAGGTGAAAGAAGACTAAGAGCCAGTAAATTAGCCGGTAAAAAAACAATACCAGCTATAATAAGACAAATAAGCGATGAAAAAATGGCCGAAATAGCTTTATTAGAAAACTTACAAAGAGAAAATTTAAATCCATTAGAAGAAGCAAAAGCCTATAAAAGTCTAATAGAAAAATTAAATTTAACCCAAGAGCAGTTAGCGCAAAAAGTAAGTAAAAGTAGAAGTCATATAACCAATATGTTAGGACTTTTAAGATTACCAGGAGAAGTGCAAGACATGGTAACAACAGGAAAACTTACAATGGGACACGCAAGAGCTTTAAGTAAAATAGAAGATAAAGAGCAAATAGTAAAATTAGCCGAAGATATTCAAGATAAAGGACTAACAGTAAGAGACGTCGAAGAAAAAAGTGAATATGTTCCAAAAAAACATCAAACAATAAGAAAACCAAAAAATAATGAATTTACATATGTTCAAGATTTATTAAGAGAAAAACTAGATACAAAAGTAAAAATAAAAGACAAAAAAATAGAAATATCCTTTACAAACACCGCAGATTTGAATAGAATATTAGAAATATTAAATGTGAAGGAGTAATGTAAATGGAAAAAATATTAACCAAAGAAGTTATAACAACCATATGCATAATCTTATTTGCTTTTCTTTTTTATGTATTAATCAAACAAATAATAAGTAAAGTATTTTTAAAAAAAGCAAGACACCATTCAAATAAAAAAGTTATAACACTATTAACAATTTTAACCAATATTGTTAAATATATTATTTTAATAATAGCCTTGCTTATGATACTCGCAACATGGGGAGTAGATACCAAAGCCCTAGTCGCATCATTAGGAGTAGCCGGAGCTGTAGCCGGATTAGCTATGCAAGACATGTTAAAAGACTTTATTGGTGGTGCAGATATTTTAACCGAAGACCAATTTAAAGTAGGAGATAATATCGAAATAAATGGTTTTAGAGGAAATGTAATATATTTAGGAATGAAAGTCACAAAAATAAGAGCATACACAGGAGAAGTAAAAATAATAGCCAACAGAAACATCAATGCCGTAACAAATTATAGTATGATGTCAGCTATATGTGTAATAGATATAGGTCTTTCCTATGATAATAAAATAGAAAAGGCCGAAGAAGTATTACAAAGAGCCATAGAAAATGCCAAAAAGAAAGTCACATATTTAAAAAACATAACAATATTAGGTATAGAAGAGTTAAAAAACGATGCAATTATATTTAGAATAGAAGCAGAAGTAGAACCAATGAAAAATTTTGAGTTCAATAGAATTTTATTAAAAGAAGTATTAAAAGAAGCCGAAGCAAATAACCTAACCTTATCATATAACAAAGTAGATGTGAAAAATGTCTGAATATAAATTAGGTAGTATTGTTATAATGAAAAAACCCCATCCATGCGGAAAAAACGAATGGGAAATAACAAGGTTAGGAGCCGATATAAAAATAAAATGTTTAGGCTGTGGAAGAAGTATAATGCTTCCAAGAATAGATTTCAATAAAAAATTAAAAAAAATCATTAAACTATAAGGAGGACATCCATGAAAAAAAGAAAAAAATTACTATTAGGTCCAGTAATAACCATAATAATTTTAACAATTATAATTATGGTTATCAGTAGTATATGTGCTGTTTTAGGTGTTCAAGGAGACGTAACAAACATAAATAATCAAAGTCTAGAAACATCAATAGTAACAGTAAGAAGTGTATTTTCAGAAGAAGGATTAAAATATTTCTTTTCTTCACCAGTAGAGACATTCAAAACCTTTGAACCACTAGTACTTCTAATAATTTCATTAATGGCCGTATCTATAGGAAAAGCAAGTGGATTATTCAAAGCCATATTTACTCCATTAAAAAGATTAAAACCAGCAGTAGTAACCTTTTTAACCCTATTTGCTGGAATTATATCATCATTCCTAGGAGAATATGGATTTATATTAGTACTCCCACTATCAGCCGTAATATATCAATATTTAGGTCGCAATTCCATGCTTGGAATATTAACCGCATTTGTCGGAGTAAGTATGGGATATGGAGCAGGATTAGTATTCAATTATGACGATTATCAATTAGGATTACTAACAAAAGCAGCTGCTACAGTAGATGTTGATGAAAATTATGTATTTAATGCTTGGTCAAATTCATATGCCATGGTAGCATCTACATTTATACTATCCATAATAGGAACAATAATAATAGAAAACATATTAAAACCAAAAGTAAAAGAATCTATAAAAGAAGAAGACGAGCTAGTAATATCTAAAAAAGGATTATTATATAGTCTAGTAGCTTTTATCGTATTAATTTTAATATTTATTTATACTATAATACCAGGCTTACCAGGATCAGGAATATTATTAGATAATTCGCAAAGAGATTATGTTGCCCAGTTATTAGGACCCAAAGCTCCATTTACTGATGCTTTCGCCTTTGTATTCTTAATAATAATGATGATTTGTTCAGGAATTTATGGATTTATATCTAAAAACATTAAAAACACAAACGATTTCAGTGTAGGATTATCAAAAGAATTTGATAATCTAGGATACATATTTATTTTAATGTTCTTCGCATCATTACTCGTAAGTATACTAAATTGGACAAATTTAGGAACAGTAGTAGCTTCTTGGTTAATTAGTTTTATGAGTAATTTAGAATTTACAGGAATACCATTAATAATAACAATGTTCCTAGTTGTAATTATAATATCATTCCTAATACCAGATGCCATTACAAAATGGACACTAATATCACCAGTATTAGTACCATTATTTATGAAAGCCAATATTACACCAGATTTCACACAGTTTATCTTCAAAGCAGCCGATAGTGTAGGAAAAGGAATAACACCATTTTTCGTATACTTTATAGTAATGCTTGCCTTTTTAGAAAAGTATAACAATAAAGAAAGTAATAAAATAACAGTATTTGGAACATTAAAACTACTTAGACCAACAGTTTTAATATTCGCAGTCGTATGGTTTATAATAGTAATAGGTTTCTTTGTAATAGGTCTTCCTTTAGGACCAACAGCCACAGCTCCAACTTTATAGTTGGAGTTTTTAAAATCTTTTGATAAAATTAAATTAAGAGGTGTCATATGAAAAAGAAAGTAATAGCAATATTAATATTAATTATTGGAATAACTATTTTAATAATTTATTTAAATAATAGAGTAGTTGATGATAATAGCGGTTTTACTTTAAAAGAAAACTTAAAAACAGAAATATATACTAAAGCAAATATAAATGACTATATAAAAAATATCGAAGGAAAAATAATAGAAAAGCCACAAATTAATACTAAAAAATTAGGTAAACAAGAAATATCATTCATCTATTTAAATAAAGATAATAAAAAAAGAAGAGGAACTATTGAAATAGAAATAGTTGATACCGAAAAACCTTTAGTATGGTTAAGTAATAATTATAATACTAAAATAGGAGAAGAAATAAATTTAAAAGATAAAATAATATGTATAGATAATTATGATAAAAATCCAAGCTGTGAAATAAAAGGAGAATATGATATTAATAAAGAAGGAATATATCCTTTAACCTATAAAGCTATAGACAGTAGTGGTAATACATTTGAAAAAGAATTTACTTTAACAGTATATACACTAGTTACAAAAAGTGAAAATGAAAATACATCTCAACCTCAAATAGAACCAAAGTATACAGACTTTCAAGAAGTTATAAAAAATTATAAAGATGAAAATAATGAAATAGGAATAGATGTTTCTAAATGGCAAGGAGATATAGATTTTAAAAAAGTAAAAAATGCAGGTGCGACATTTGTTATGATAAGAGTAGGTTCGCAAAATGGTGTAAAAGGAGATTATGTATTAGATCCATATTTTAAACAAAATATAGAAAACGCTTTAAAAAATGATTTAAAAGTAGGAATATATTTTTATTCATATGCAGATAGTGAAAAAGAAGCAACAAAACAAGCTAACTGGGTGATCAAACAAATAAAAGAATATGATATAAATTTGCCAGTGGTTTTTGATTTTGAAAGTTTTGATATTTTAAATGATATGGAGCTTAGTATATATGGTTTAAATGAAATAGCCCATTCATTTATAAATACTTTAGAAGAAAAAGGATATAATGGAATGTTATATGGTAGCAAAAATTATTTAATATCACTTTGGAAATATCATACTAACCCAGTATGGCTCGCACATTATACAGATAATACAAACTATGGAGGAGAATATTTTATGTGGCAAATGTGTAATGATGGTAAAATAGATGGAATAGAAGGATATGTAGATATAGATATACTTTATAAAAATTCTAGTGAAAACTAGACTTTTTTCTCATAATAAATTATAATACTAACTGGTGATGTAAATGAGTTTAACAGCAGGAATTGTAGGTTTACCTAACGTTGGTAAATCAACCTTATTTAATGCAATAACAAAACAAAATATTCTAGCCGCAAACTATCCTTTCGCAACAATTGAACCTAATGTTGGAATGGTAACCGTACCAGATGATAGAGTAACATTTTTAGAAAACTTATATAAACCAAAAAAAATCATTCCAGCCACATTTGAATTTACAGATATAGCAGGACTAGTAGAAGGAGCATCTAAAGGAGAAGGATTAGGAAATAAATTTCTATCACATATTAGAGAAGTAGATGCCATATGTGAAGTAGTTAGATGTTTTATAGACGAAAATATTACCCATGTATCAGGTAATATTGATCCTATTAAAGATGTAGAAGTAATAAATGTCGAATTACAATTAGCAGACCTAGAAGTAATAGAAAATAGATTAAATAGAATGGGAAAAAAAGCAAGACTTGCAAATGATAAAGAAGCCATGAAAGAAGCAGAATTATTAGAAAAGGTAAAAGAAAATCTAGAAAAAAATATTAATCCTAGAAATTTAGAATTAACAGAAGAAGAATTAAAAATTTTAAAACCATTTAATTTATTAACATTAAAACCAATTATTTATGTGGCAAACGTCAATGAAGATGAAATAAATACTGAAAATGAATATGTAAAAAAATTAAAACAATATGCTTCAAAAGAGAAGACTGAAGTAGTAGTAATATGTGCGAAAATAGAATCTGAATTATCCGAATTAGATGATGAAGATAAAAAAGAATTTTTAAAAGATATAGGAATAGAAGAAAGCGGTTTAGATAAACTAATCAAATCATCATATAAATTATTAGGTTTATCAACATATCTAACAGCAGGGCCAGATGAAGTAAGAGCCTGGACCTATAAACAAGGAATGAAAGCCCCAGAGTGTGCAGGTATAATCCATACAGATTTTCAAAAAGGATTTATTAAAGCAGAAATAATGAGTTTTGATGACTTAAAGAAATATGGCAATGAGTTAAAAGTAAAAGAAGCCGGTAAATTAAGATTAGAAGGAAAAGACTATATCATGCAAGATGGAGATATATGCCACTTTAGATTTAATGTTTAAAAACAGTAAAAAAATACATAATAATATTGGTGATTAATATGTATTTACTCAACTGTTTTTTTATTTATTCTATTTTAGGTTTTCTTTTAGAAGGAACGTTTACTTTAATAACAAAAAATAATTTTTCAAGTGGTATATTATATGGTCCATGGACGCCAGTATATGGATTTGGAGCTATATTAACAATTATAATATCAAATAAAATATTTAAAAATATGCACAAAAATAGAAAAGTAGAAACAATAGTAACCTTTATAATTTTATCCATAGTATTAACACTCATAGAATGGCTTGGTGGAATACTAATAGAAAAACTATTTAATGAAACGATGTGGAATTATCAAAACTATAAATTTAATATAGGTAAATATATATCATTAGAAATGGCAATAATATGGGGAATAATAAGTATTTTTACAATTTATTTTATAAAACCAGTTATAGATAAAATAGAAAACAAAATTCCAAAATATATAACCATAATTTTAACTATTTTATTTGCAATAGATTTAATTATAACAACAGTAATAAAATTAAACTAAAAGAAGTACTATCACTTAAAACCATAATATAAATTAATTACAAAAGTAAACATAAATTGTTTACTTTTATAATATAATTTGCTATAATCTATAGCGAGTAATTAAATTACTCCTTGCTTTTATATTAAAAGCCGAATAAGACCACAAGGAGGTGTAAAAATGAGAAACTATGAAATCATGTTTATTGTAAGACCAACATTAGGTGAAGATGATGTAAAAAAAGTAGTAAAAACATTCAAAGACATCATAACTAAAAATGAAGGTAAAGTAACAAAAGAAGAAAACATGGGACAAAGAGAATTAGCTTATGAAATAAAAGATTTCAAAAGCGGATACTACTATGTATTTGAAGTAGAAGCTAAAAGCGATAAAGCAGTTAAAGAATTTGACCGTCTAGCACTTATCAACAATGACATCGTCCGTCATTTAATTACAAAAGTAGAAGATTAAGAAAAGAGGTAGTTTTATGAACAGAGTATGTTTAGTTGGTAGAATAACAGCAAAACCAGAATTAAGATATACTGGAGGAAATATCCCATATACAAGATTTTCACTCGCAGTCAATAGAACTTTTAATAATGCGCAAGGTGAAAGAGAGACAGACTTCATCAATATAGTAGTATGGCGTAGACAAGCAGAAAACATTGCTAATTATTTAGATAAAGGTAGTAGAGTATCAGTAGAAGGAAGAATACAAACAGGAAGTTATACAGCTAGTGACGGAAGTAAGAGATATACAACAGATGTAGTTGCCGATAGTGTTCAATTTTTAGATACAAAAAGAGAATCACAAGCAAGAGCACAAACCCCATATGACTACCAAGATGCCCCTACTCCACCTACAAATAATGTTGATGTTGATAATGATCCTTTCGCAGATTTTGGCGACAATGTCGCAATTGATGATAATTTTTTAGATTAGGAGGATAGACATGGCAGAATTTCGTAGAAAAAGAAAAAAAGTATGTCAAATGTGTGCTGGAAAACATGTAAGTTATAAAGATGATACTGTAAAAAAATATGTCAGTTTAGATAAAGGTAAAATTTTACCAAGAAGAATTACAGGAGCATGTGCAAAGCATCAAAGATATATTGCTAACGAAGTAAAAAAAGCTAGATTTATGGCTTTACTTCCATTCGTAAAATAAGCATTTACAAATAAGTAAATGTTTTTTTCTTAAATTTTTCACAAAAGAATGTTATAATCAAAATGGAGGGATGAAAAAATGGAAGAAGCATCATTAAAAGACATAGTAAAAAATGATTATCAAGGAAAGACAATAGTAGATTTAAATATACCAGATAACAAAATAGGAATAGCAAGTGACCATAGAGGTTTTAAATTAAAACAAAAACTAACAAAATATTTAACCAAAAAAGGATATACTGTCATTGATTATGGCTGTGATGATAGAGCCAGTCATGACTATCCAGAATATGGTTTTAAACTAGGAAAAGCAGTTAGAGATAACAAAGTAGAAAAAGGAATAGCTATTTGTGGAAGTGGTATCGGTATAAGTATCGCATGTAACAAAGTAGAAAAAGTAAGATGCGCCAAAGTAAATAACATAAAAGAAGCAAAATATACTAGAACAGATAACGATGCCAACATAATAGCCATAAATGGAAATATGCCATTATTTAGAGCTAAAGATATTACCGATGTTTTTTTAAAAACACCATTCAGTAATCAAGAGCGTCATCAAAGACGTATAGAAATGTTAGACAATTACAAAAACTAAATGTTTTTAAAAGGATTTATATATATTGTCACGGTAATAATAACCATATGGGCTTTAGAAAGTTTAAATATATCAGGCATATTTAAAAAAAACAGATACTATTCATCAAGGATACTATATCTAATAGTCGCTATGGCTTTATCATATTTAGTCGTAAATTTTTTCTATGATTTCTTCGAAAGTACGAAATTCATATAGAAAGGACATAAAATATGAAAAAGTTAGTAGCGCTCACTCTATTAGTTATAATAGTACCCTTTTTATTTGTCAAAATTTTCATAAAAACAGACAACATAAAATTCAAATATGTGACAAATAATATGATTAGAGTAAAAGATGAAAAGACAAATCAAATAAAAGAAATACCCTTTGAAGATTATATCAAAGGAGTAGTAGCTGGAGAAATGCCTGTAACTTTTGAAAAAGAAGCATTAAAAGCCCAAGCAGTAGCGTCAAGAAGTTATGCAATGTATCAAATGACAAATACAAAAGATAAAGAATACGATGTCGTAAATACAACCACAAATCAAGTATATTTAACAGACGAAAAATTAAAAGAAAATTGGAAAGATGAATATCCCCAAAAAATAAACAAAATAAAAGAAGCAATAATAGAAACAAAAGGCGAATATTTAACATATCAAGGAAATATAGTAAATGCCATGTTCTTTTCAACAAGTGTAGGAAAAACAGAAAATAGCGAAGAAGTATTTGTAAGCGCCTTACCATATTTAAGAAGTGTAGATAGTAAATGGGATGAAAGCTCCCCAGTTTATGAAGACACATATACATTCACATTAAAAGATTTTTATCAAAAATTAAATTTACCATATAACGAAAATTTAAAAATAGAAATATTAGAAAAAACAGTAACAGGAAGGATAAGAACATTAAAAATAAATGAACAAGAAATGAAAGGAAGAGATTTTCAAAATAAATTATCATTAAGATCAAATTATTTTGAAATAATTCAAGATAAAGAAAAAATAACCATCAATACCAAAGGATTTGGTCACGGAGTAGGAATGAGTCAATATGGTGCGAACGGTATGGCCAAAGAAGGATATACATATGAAGAAATATTAAAACATTACTATAAAGGAGTAGAAATTAAAAAAAATTAGTATAAAAAAACCAAAACTATCCAAAATGATAGTAGAGGTGAAAAAATATGGAAAAATTAAAATTAAACAAACCGGCAATATATGCATTATGTATAGGAACAGCATCTATCCTATTAGGAGGACTATGGTATGCCTATTCATCACAAGAAAAATTAAGCCCCAAAGAAGATTACAAATACGTCTCAAGTTTATTTGAAGATAATGTTCAGTCAGTCGTCAGCACTCAAAATGTCATTCAAAAACCATACACAAACGAATCAGTAAAAGTATTAAACAGTTTTTATGACTATAAAGCAGATGAAAAGACACAGCAAAACTCAATAATAAACTATGATACAACCTACATACAAAATAGCGGTATAGCTTATGGTGGAATAAATGATACATTTGATGTAGTAAGCGTTTTACCAGGAACAGTAACAAGCGTTAAAGAAGATAAACTAATGGGTAAAATAGTTACCATTGAGCACGAAAATAACATTATTACCACATATCAAAGTTTAAGTGAAACAACAGTCAAAGAAGGAGATGTAGTAGCAAGTGCAACAGTTATAGGTAAAGCCGGAGAATCGAATTTAGAAAAAGATTTAGGAAAACACGTTTTATTTGAAATAACTGTAGACGGAAAATATATAAATCCAGAAACAAGTTATAATAAAACCATAGAACAGTTAAAGAGTAACTAACTCTTTTTTTCTTTCAAAAAATGACAAAAAAAGTATTAAAAAAACACTAATATTAATACCCAAAACAAAACATGTATGATATAATATTTTAAGGAAAAAAGGTGATATTATGTTTTCAAAAGATATAGGAATAGATTTAGGAACGGCTAACGTTCTTATTTATATTAAAGGCCAAGGAATAGTTCTAAACGAACCAAGTGTAGTTGCTATAGATGAAGAGACAAAAAGACCAGTAGCCGTAGGAACAGTAGCCAAAGAAATGTTAGGAAGAACCCCAGGACAAGTAAAAGCTATAAGACCAATGAAAGACGGAGTAATAGCCGATTTTGAAATAACCGAAATAATGTTAAATAACTTTATTAGAAAAGTAAATGGCAAAAGTTTTTTTGGTAGACCTAGAATATTAATATGCTGTCCATCAAATATTACACAAGTAGAAAAAAATGCTATTAGAGAAGCAGCCGAAAAAACAGGAGCTAGAAAAGTATATCTAGAAGAAGAGCCAAAAGTAGCAGCCGTAGGAGCCGGTATGGATATTTCAAAACCAAGCGGAAATATGGTAATAGATATAGGCGGAGGAACAACCGATGTAGCCGTATTATCATTAGGAGGAATAGTAACATCTTCATCAATTAAAGTAGCAGGAAATACATTTGATAATGATATTATAAAGTATATAAGAGAAAAATATAAATTATTAATAGGAGATAGAACAGCCGAAGAAATAAAATTTGAAATAGGAACAGTATTCCCAGGAGCCAGAAATGAAAAAATGGAAGTTAGAGGTAGAGATTTAGTTACAGGCCTGCCACACACTATAACACTAACATCAGATGAAGTAGAAGAAGCCTTAAGAGAAAGCGCTTACATCATAGTAAATACAGCCAAATCAGTTTTAGAACAAACACCACCAGAATTATCAGCCGATATAATAGATAAAGGAATAGTAATAACAGGAGGAGGAGCTTTATTAAACGGCGTAGACCAATTACTATCACACGAATTAAAAGTTCCAGTATTTGTAGCCGAAAGCCCATTAACCTGTGTCGTTGAAGGAACAGGAGTATTACTAGAAAACATACCATTATTAGAAAGTGGTTTAAATAAAAATTATTAGACCATAATATAACTAGAAAGGGGTTAAATATGGAAGCTAAAGAATTAGAAAAGAAGTTATTTAGACCAAAGAAAAATGGTTGGGAAAATTTAAATGAAGAAGAAAGAAAAAACATATTTGAATTTTCTAACAAATATATAGACTTTATAAACAAAGCCAAAACAGAAAGAGAAAGCGTTAAAGAAATAGAAAAAATATTAAAAGAAAATAATTTTCAAAACATTTTAGAAAAAGAAAATCTAAAAGCAAAAGACAAAGTATATTATATCAATAGAGAAAAAAATATATATGCAGCCATAATAGGAGAAGAAGATTTATCTTTAGGATTTAATATAATAGGAGCTCACATCGATAGCCCAAGATTAGATTTAAAACCAAATCCACTATATGAAAATAAAGAACTCGCACTTTTTAAAACACATTATTACGGTGGAATAAAAAAATATCAATGGGTCAACATACCATTAAGTATGCACGGTGTAATAGTTACCAAAGATAAAAAAATAGAAATAAACATTGGTGAAAAAGAAGAAGAACCAGTATTTACCATAGCCGATTTACTTCCACATCTATCCAGCAAACAAGAAGAAAAGAAATTAAAAGACGCTATCGAAGGAGAAGATTTAAACATCGTAGTAGGAAGCATACCATATGAATCAGAAGACATAAAAGAAAAAGTTAAATTAAATATACTAAATCTTTTAAATAAAAAATATGATATAACCGAAAGAGACTTCGTTAGTAGTGAAATAGAATTTGTACCAGCCATGAAAGCCAAAAGTTTAGGTTTTGATGAAAGTTTAGTAGCCGGATATGGACAAGATGATAGAGTTTGTGCATACACAAGTTTAAAAGCATTAATAAATTTAGACAAAGTTAAAAAAACCTCTATTTGCTTATTAGCTGATAAAGAAGAAATAGGAAGTATGGGAAATACCGGAATGTCATCAAAAGTATTCGAATATTTCATAAACGAATTATTAGAAAAAACAATAGGAAACAAACCAGGATTACTAGATAAATGTTTAAAAAATTCAAAAATCCTATCAGCCGATGTAACAGCAGGATATAACCCAAACTTTCCAAGTATATATGAAGAAAATAACGAATCATATATAGGTCATGGTATATCAATAATAAAATATACAGGAAGTGCTTCAAAAGGAGGAGCTTCAGATGCCAATGCCGAATTTGTAGGATATGTTAGAAACCTATTTGAAAGAAACAATATCGCATATCAAAATAGCGAAATGGGGAAAATAGGCGTAGGAGGAGGCGGAACAATAGCCTACATACTAGCCGATAAAGGTGCGGATGTATTAGACTGTGGTGTTCCAGTATTATCAATGCACTCACCATACGAAATAACAAGCAAATTTGATATATATAATGCATACAAAGCATATAAAGTTTTCTATAAAGGCGAGTAATTCGTCTTTTTCTATGGTATAATGTTAGTGGAGGGATAACAATGGACATAGTTAATATAATAACAATAGTAATAGCTTTAGCCACATGTTTCTTTGGCTACAAATTAAACAAAATATTAATAGCCATATTTGGATTAATAATAGGCTTTAATCTAGGGGTAACATACTTACCAAATCTATTAACAGATCAAACAGTAATTTATATTGTCTCAGCAATAATAGCTATAGTTGTTGGAATAATATCATACAATTTATATTTAGTAGGAGTATTTCTATTATGTGCTTTAGCTGCATTCATATTATGTGAAAATTTAAATCTAGAAGAAAATATTCAAATGATAATAAGCATAATTGCAGGACTTATAGCAGGAATATTAGGAGTCAAATTTACAAGACCAATAATGATTATATCAACATCACTAGCCGGAGCATCCGCACTATCAGAAAAAGCTTTAACCCTATTTAATTTTCAAAATAACACATTAGAAATCATATTATTTATAGTTGTTGCTATATTAGGAATGGTATATCAATTTAAACAAAAAGAAGTAGATTAAATTATATAAAATATGATAAAATATTACTAACTTAAGAGGTGAAAAAAATATGGAACAAAGCGAAATAATAAGAATATTTTCAATGATTATAACGACATTTTTATTCGTTGTCATAATAATTCCATTTATCAAAAAAATAGCAATTCATGTAGGAGCATTAGACATACCAAACAAAAGAAAAGTACATAGCAAACCAATGCCAAGGCTAGGCGGTTTAGGAATATTTTTAGGATTTTTATTCGGATATATTTTATTCGGTGAACCAAGTAGTACCATGAATTCAATATTAATAGGAAGTTTTATAATAGTATTAACAGGAGCAATAGATGATATAAAACCATTAAAAGCTTCAGTTAAATTTACAGCTCAATTAATGGCCGCCATAGTAGTAACATGTTATGGAAAACTATTAATACAAGATATTACAGCTTTCGGATTATATTTAGATTTAGGAATATTTGCCTATCCTATTACCATTTTCTTTATATTAGGTTGTTTAAACTGTATAAATTTAATAGATGGATTAGATGGATTAGCAGCAGGTATCAGTTCAATTTATTTTGCAACCATTGGTATAATAGCAATTATCATGGGAAAAACAGGATTAGATTTTGTTTTAACATTTATAATGTTAGGATCAGTTTTAGGATTTTTAGTTCATAATTTCCATCCAGCAAGTATATTTGCAGGAGATTCAGGATCCTTATTTATGGGATTTATGATAGCAATCATCGCCTTACTTGGATTTAAAAGTGTTACCTTAACATCATTAATAATACCATTACTTATACTAGCAATACCAATATTAGATACCGTATTTGCAATTATAAGAAGATTATTAAAAGGAGAAAAAATATCCAAACCAGACAAATCACATCTTCACCATCAATTATTGAACAAAAACTTTTCACATAAAGCAACCGTATTAATAATTTATGGAATAGATATTTTATTCGCAGCCGCATCAATTATATATGCACTGCACGACCCAAAACTAGGATACATCATATATGCAGTGCTTACGGTAATAGTTATAATATTCGTATTAAAAACAGACATTATAGTCGATAAAGCAGCTTTCCACAAGAAACACAAAGAAAAATAATTATCAAAAAGTATAATTATTTTTTTTAATCCCATAATATAAATGGTGATTTAAGTGGGAAAAGAAATAATAGAAATTTTAGACGTTATTTTAAGATGTTTAATCTCTTTAGTAACATTATTTTTCGTAACCAAAATGATAGGAAAAAAACAAGTATCACAGTTCAGTTTATTTGACTATGTAATAGGAATATCTATAGGTAATTTTGCAGCCGAAATGGCTTTAAATTTAGATTCAGATTATATGCACGGAACAATAGCCGTTATCGTATTTGGTATAGTTGCCTATTTAGTATCCTTTATAACATTAAAAAATTTAAAATTAAGAAGATTTTTCATAGGAGATCCCACAATTATCATAGAAGATGGGAAAATACTATACAAAAATTTAAAAAAAACAAAATTCGATATCAACGATTTATTAGAAGAATGCCGTATAAACGGCTATTTTGATATATCACAAATAGATTATGCCCTAATGGAAGCAAATGGAAAAATAAGTTTTCTAGCCAAACCAGATTATCAAACACCAACAAATAAAGATTTAAAAATAAACAAACAAAAAACAGGTTTATGTGCGAACTTAATAATAGATGGAGAAATTATCTATGAATCATTAAAAATAATGCACAAAGATAAAAAATGGTTGATGCATGAGATAAACATTAAAGGATATAAATTAGAAGACATCATTTTAGCAACCCTAGATTTAGAAGAAACACTCAAAGTTTACGGAAAAAATGTCAATTCCAAAAGCTATGACATATTAAACTAGTAAATAAACAAAATAACTGATATAATTACTTAGGTGATAAAAATGAGACACTTTTGCGCGTCAGCTTACATAATTAATCCAGAAAACAAAAAACTATTATTAGTAAAACACAAAAAATATAACAAATGGCTTCAACCAGGAGGACACATCGAAGATAATGAAACACCAGAAGAAGCCGCAACAAGAGAAGTATACGAAGAAACTGGAATAAAGTCAACATTAATAGGTGAGCACTTTCCAAGAGAAGACGATTTAATAAGACCACTCGGAATACAATACAATAGAAAAGATAATGGGGATAGAATGGTAGACATAGTTTATCTAGGTAAGCCAAATAATCCAAATGAAGAGTTAAAAGTAAGTGATGAAAGTAATGATATTGGTTGGTTTTCAAGACACGATCTAGAAGAAATGTCAGTATTTCCAGATGTTAAAATAACATTTGACTATATTTTAAGGACATATTTTGCACAAAATGATTAAAATAGAAAACAAAAAAGCTTTAGATAAATTTTATCATAGGCTCTTTTTTTATAAACATTGTAAAAATATAGAAACAAATTACAAAGAATTAAAACCAATTATCAAAGCTATAAATATTAAAAAAAGAAAAGAAAAAATCACTTACATATATGATGAAGCATGTAAACAAATAGATAATCATTATAAAAATAAAGACATATGCGGCTTTAAAAATAACAAATGTTATGTTCAGCAAAAACTAAATAACGGTAATATTAATGGGTGCTGTAGAATGTGCATATATCAAAGTACGAAAGGATGCATGACAAAAAATTTAACCTGCAAATTATTTACCTGTTCAGAAGTAGAAAAAAGATGTAAGATAATCAAATTTGATGATTTAAAAATATTAAAGCTCCTATCATTTAGAAATAGATTAATTTTAAAACACGATTATTTTTCAAAAAGAGAAGATGTCATTAACGATTTATATTATGGAAGCATAATTCTATGGACATTAAGAATAATTATCAGACTAATAAATAACTTTTATACATTAAAATATAAGAAATAGCAAAGTATTTACAATTAAAAACAATAGTGCTATAATTAACCGAGTGACGAAAAGAGGGAGTATTTATGAAACAAAGAAATATTGCAATTATAGCTCACGTTGACCATGGAAAAACAACATTAGTCGATCAGTTATTAAAACAGTCTGGAACATTTAGAGATAATGAAACAGTAGTTAAAAGAGTTATGGATTCTAACGATTTAGAAAGAGAAAGAGGAATAACAATTTTAGCTAAAACTACAGCCATCAATTACAAAGGGTACAAAATAAATATATTAGATACACCAGGACATGCAGATTTTGGCGGTGAAGTAGAAAGAATAATGAATATGGTAGATGGTGTTTTATTAGTAGTAGACGCCTATGAAGGAACAATGCCACAAACAAGATTTGTTCTAAAAAAAGCCTTAGCCGCAGGAGTAACCCCAATAGTAGTTGTAAATAAAATAGATAAACCATCCGCTAGACCAAGTGAAGTAGTAGACGAAGTTATGGATTTATTTATAGAACTAGGTGCATCAATAGAACAGTTAGAATTTCCAGTATTATACGCATCCGCATTAAATGGAACATCAAGTACATCACCAGATATAAACACCCAAGAAAACACAATGGATCCAATATTAGATGCTGTTATTGAAAATATACCAGAGCCAAACGTTGACGAAAATGGACCATTCCAATTTCAACCCGCCTTATTAGACTATAATGACTTTGTCGGAAGAATAGGAATAGGAGTAGTAAAAAGAGGACATATCAAAGTAAATTCAATGGTTACCTGTATGAGACTAGACGGAACAAAAAAACAATTTAGAATTCAAAAAATATTTGGTTATTTAGGATTAAATAAAATAGAAGTTGAAGTCGCACATGCAGGAGATATAGTAGCCATTGCAGGACTTCCAGATATATCAGTAGGAGAAACAGTATGTGAAATAGGCCATGAAGAGGCCCTAGAACCATTAAGAATAGATGAACCAACTTTACAAATGACATTTGGAGTAAATACAAGTCCATTCAGTGGTAAAGATGGTAAATTTTTAACCGCCAGACAAATAGAAGATAGATTAATGAAAGAAACAGAAAAAGACGTATCTTTAAAAGTTAAACAAATAGATTCAGAGTCTTGGATGGTATCAGGTAGAGGAGAATTACATCTATCAATATTAATAGAAACAATGCGCAGAGAAGGATACGAAATAGAAGTATCAAAACCAGAAATAATTATTAAAGAGATAGACGCAGTTAAATGTGAACCATATGAAGAAGTAGAAATAGAAGTTCCAGAAGAATATGTAGGACCAGTTATCGAATCATTAGGAAATCGTGGTGGAAATATGGAAAACATGCATCCATTTGGTGATCAAACAAAATTATTATATACAATTCCATCAAGAGGACTAATTGGTTTTACTACAGAATTTATGACATTAACAAAAGGATATGGAATATTATCACATGCTTTTAAATCCTATGAACCAATGTCAACAAGCAACATAGGAGAAAGAAAAGCCGGAGTTTTAGTATCAATAGATAATGGAAAAGCAACCGCATATGCTTTAGGATCATTAGAAGATAGAGGAATTATGTTTATTGAACCAGGAACAGAAGTATATGAAGGAATGATAGTAGGAGAAAACAACCATGAAAACGATTTAGCTGTTAATGTTACCAAAGGAAAACAATTAACCAATACAAGAAGTGCGACTAAAGATCATACAGTAGTATTAAAAAGACCAAGAGAGATGAGTCTAGAAGTATGTTTAGACTATATAAATGAAGATGAATTAGTCGAAGTTACACCTTTAAATTATAGGTTAAGAAAGAAAATATTAAATACAAACGAAAGAAAAAAATATGAAAATAAGAAAAATCCAAAATAAAATCTCGATAAGAGATTTTATTTTGCTATTAAATTAGTTTTAAATTCTAATTTTTCATCATCGTAAAAAGGAATAATTGAAAAAGTATATCCATATTCATTTTTAAAAGAAATTCTAATATCAGGATTATCATAATCAATAGTTTTTCTAATAATGACCTTATCACCAACATCTTTTAAAGTGTAAAGTAAATCTATATCCGTATATTTGTCATTATTAATCTCAATTTCATTAATTTTCAAATTACTTACCTTTTTACCAAAGTTAATAACTATATAATTAGAAGTCTTATCTAACAAAATAGTATCATCATCGTTATTAGATTCATAATTTTTCATATAATCTATAGTAAAAAAATCTTTATCAGTATACTTTTTAGTCAAATCTTGTAAATAAGTGTTAAGCTTGTCATTTTTAGAACTTTTATCACCATATTTTATATTTTCATTATCTAAAGAAAAATAATAAATATCTTTAGTAGTCTTAATAGTAAGTTTATTAACCAAATCCTTATCTTCATTTTTATTATAATCTATATTAATTAAATCAATAACTTTATCATAATCTTTTGAATTAATTAAAACATCATTATATTTTATTTCCGTAATTTTACCTTTGATTTCCAAGTTTTTTGAGCACCCACATAAACAAAGAAAAATAAATAAAATAATTATTTTGCGCATAATAAATCACCTAACTTTATTATGCTTTTTTTTAAACAAAAAATACTTTTAAAATTATAATGTATAAAAAAACACATTAGAATTAAACATCTAACGCGTTTTCATTTTTAAATAATAATCTCTTAACTCTTTAAATCTCTGATAGTGAACAATTTCCCTTTCCCTTAAAAAAGATAGAGGAGCTAAAATATCAGGATCATCAGTCAAATCCATCAAATGTTCATAAGTAGCTCTAGCTCTTTGTTCAGCTCCCATATTACTTTCAATATCAGCAATATAGTCACCTGCTACTTTGATATATGTCATATTAAATGGATTACCAAAACTATCTGATGGAAATAAATCCATGCCAAACTGCGCATACTGTCCATCTAAACCAGCCTCTTTTAATTCTTCTTTAGTCGCATCTTTCATAAGTTGATAAAGCATAGCAGAAATAATTTCCACATGAGCAAGTTCTTCAGTACCAATATCTGTTAGTAATGCTTTTCCCCTATCATCAGGCATAATATATCTTTGATCCAAATATTGCCACGCAGCCGCAAGTTCACCAGCTGGTCCACCATACTGCGTTAAAATACATTTAGCCATTTTTAAATTTTTCTTCTTAATATTTACAGGATACTGTAATTTTTTTTCATATTTCCACATATAAACCTCCTACCTATTTTCCCAAGGCCAAGGTTCATTATTCCAAGACCAAGGATATCCTTCATTAGAATTTACAAAAATAGGACCAAATTTACTTTCGTATTCATTAATGATTTTTTTAGAATCCGCACTGAATTCATTATATAAATCAATCATGGCCTTATCATCAGGATGTGTATCCAAATATAAATTGAGATCATGTGCCGCAAAGCAGTAAGCATTAACCTTATTTAAAAGTTCATTTCTCTCATTATCACCCTTAACGTCGTATGGTCTACTTAATTTATATTGATTAAATAGATTAGGAAACATATTTCCTCTAATAAAACCATTATAAACATCATACAGATTATCAGGATTAATTTTACCGTCAAAACCACATTTATTAAAATTCATATTATCACCAGCTTGTTTACTAAGTTTCATACTTAGCTCATTAACATTTCCAGGTTTAATAGCTTCAGGATAAGCCATCATAAATTCATTAGGAAACATATTATTAATATAGTTATTCATCTAATCTTCCCCTTCCAAAATATACTATGAATATTTTTATTCAAAGTATAGGCTAAAAACTTGTAATTATAAAAAAACTTTAGTATGATAAATAATTGAGGTGATTCTATGCGACTTTATGACAAAGTAATAAGAATATGTGGAACAACAGATTTTATGAAAGGTTTAAATTATCAAGCAAACAAAATAAAATTAATTAAAACCATAGACGATGAAAATTATAGAAGAGCATATTTCAATATCACTTCAGAAAGAATCAGTAAAGATTACAAAGTAGAAGTTTTAGTAGATAAAGATGATGAAAGCATAGAAGATTTTTTTTGTACATGTCCTCAATATGAAAAAATGGATACCTGTAAACATGTTGCCGCATGTATTTTAAAATATGAAGATGCTTTATTTAATGATGAAGAAATAGATGAAAAAGAATATCAGTTAAATCTAGGAAGTCAAATATTAAACAAATTTTATAAACCAAAAACTAATAATATAAAAAAGAAATTAAATTTAGAAGTAATATTAGAAAAAGCAGACAGTTATTATTATGATAACTATTTAAAAGTAACATATAAACTAGGTTTAGATAGAATGTATACTTTAAATAACAAATACCACAATTTTATGTATGCTTATTCACAAAATAGATCATACAAATTATCTACTAAATTTACCTATGATCCATCAGAATATTTTTTAGATAAAATAGACAAAGAAATATTAGATTTTAACATTCATATATTCCAAAGAGGATATTATGAATGTATTATAAGAGAAAACGATATAGATGGATTTATGGAAACACTAAAAGACAAAGACTATACCATGTATGGAAATACTTATCATGGATACTATGAAGAAAATCCATTTAAAATAAATTTAACAAAAGAAGGAGAAGATTATCATCTATCCATTGATAATATAAAAGAAATTGATCAACTAATAGAAAATAAAAATTATTTTTATGATAGTAAAAAAATATACAAAGTAGATGAAAATATCCTTAAATTATATCAAGTTTTAGAAAATAACGATATAGATAATTTTATCTTTTCTAAAAAAGATTTAGGAAAATTTACAGGAGGTCTACTTTCACTTTTAAAAGAAAATATTCATCTAGCAGACAATATAACAGAAATAACATTGCCAACGGCCCCTAAAGCAAAACTATATTTTGATTTTTATTATAGCGCCATTGAATGTCAAATAAAATTAACCTACGGCAATAAAGAGATAGACTATTTTTCAAAAGATCCTAGTATAGCCCGTGATAACGAATATGAAAGTAACATAATCCAAAAATTATCAGAATTTGGCTATAGTGTAAATGAAATGCATATAGTATTAGAAGATATAGACGAAATAGGAGAATTTTTAGAAAAAGGAATATATGAAATAAGTGAAGAATATGAAGTATTTACCTCTAAAAAAATAAAAGATACAAACATTATAAAACAAACACAAAATAGCGTATCATTCTCTATTGGAAAAGATAACATATTATCATATAATTTTAATTTAGACGGTATTGATCAAAAAGAATTAAACGAAGTTTTAACATCTTTAAAAACAAAGAAACATTATCATAGACTAAAAAATGGAAATATAATCGATTTAATGAAAGATACCAACTTACAAGAGCTAGGAGAAATCACAGAAAATTTAGATTTAACAAAAAAGGAAATTACAGAAGGCGAAGGAACAATACCAAAATTTAGAGCCTTATATTTAGATAGTTTAAAACAAAACTACCATAATTTGATAAATACAAATGAAAATTTCAACAATTTAATCAATCAATTTTTAACATACAAAGATAAAGAAATATCTTTAGATAAAAAAGAACTAAAAGTATTAAGAGATTATCAATTAACAGGAGTTAAATGGCTATACAATATATATAAATCAGGCTTTGGAGGAATACTAGCAGATGAAATGGGGCTAGGAAAATCAGTACAGTTAATATATTTATGTAAATTAATAATAAAAGAAAATCCAAAGTCAAAAATATTAATCATCACCCCTACATCACTTGTTTATAACTGGCAAAAAGAATTTGATAAATTCGGCTCAGAATTAAAATATAAAGTATTTGCTGAAAACAAAACACAAAGATTAAACGAATTAGAAAATATAAGTGATATAAATATTTTAATTACAACATATGGTTTAGTTAGAAATGATTTAGATAAATATAAAGAAATACCATTTGAACTAGTAGCCATAGATGAAGCCCAAAATATCAAAAATCCAAATACAGGAATATCTAAAGCAGTTAAGAGTTTAAATGCTAATGTCAAGTTTGCTCTAACCGGAACGCCAATTGAAAATAGTCTAATAGAACTTTGGAGTATATTTGATTTTATAATGCCAGGCTATCTAGCAAGTCGTGACAGATTTAATTCACTATATAGTGTTAAAGATATGGATAAAGAAGATAGTAATTTAAATAGGCTAAATACTCAAATAAAATACTTTATTTTAAGAAGAAAGAAAAAAGATGTAGTTAAAGATTTACCTGATAAATTAGAAAATAATATCTATATTGAATTAGGCAAAACCCAAAAAAAAGTATATATGGCAGAAGTGCAAAAAACGAAAGAAGAATTAGATGAGTTGATAAAATTAGAAGGATGGAGTAAAGCCAGATTTAAAATCTTACAGTTACTTACTAAACTAAGACAAATTTGTATAGATCCATCGATTATATTTGATAATTATAAAGGTGAAAGTGCAAAAATAGATGAACTTTTAAAAATAGTGGAAGAAACCAAAGCCAATGGTCATAAGATGTTAATATTTACAACATATAAAAAAGCCTTAGACTTAATTATTCCAAAATTAAATAACATAGGAATTTCTTCATATTATATAGATGGATCAGTATCTTCTAAAAAAAGAATGGAATTAGTTGAAAAATTCAATAATGATAATACTGATGTCTTCATTATAACCCTAAAAGCCGGAGGAACAGGTTTAAACTTAACATCTGCAACAGTTGTTATACATTTAGATTTATGGTGGAATCCACAAACCGAAAATCAAGCAACTGATAGAGCTCATAGAATTGGCCAAAAAAACACAGTAGAAGTTATTAGATTAATTACCAAAGGAACTATAGAAGAAAGAATTCTAGAACTACAAAACAAAAAAAGAAAATTAGCAGAATTATTAATTGATAATGAAAATAGTAACGAGAACAACTTTTCTAAACTTACAGAAGATGATATTAAAATGTTGCTATCTATGGATAATGAGTAATATTTTAGACAAATCATACAAAATTACTTGAAAAAAGGCGGATTTATTGATAAAATATATTTGTCTTTTCAAATGGCGGAATTGGTGAAGTGGTTAACACGGCGGATTGTGGTTCCGTTATGCATCGGTTCGATCCCGATAT
>CALVRL010000002.1 GCA_944358625.1 uncultured Bacilli bacterium
TTCCGTGAATTGCGAAGCAGTCATCTACTACTACTGATACGATACCACGCATACGGTTTTCACTGTCGACTTTACGTACGTTGACTGATGTGATTTTCAAGCTAACCTCTCCCTTCTAGCATGATTTCATTTTCATTGTACAATAATTTATTTTAAAAATCAAGTAGAAGTTGTCTTTAAACGTATATTATTCGTATATTTTTATGGTTTTTGTAATAATATCGGTATAGGAAAAGGATTTTACTGCTTTATTTTCTTTTAATTCTATTAAAAAAACACAGTTATATAGTTTGATTATTTTTGCTTCATATGTTTCATATTTGTTTCTTCCTAGGTTGTATTTTATTTTGACTATTTTTCCTAAATATGGAATTAGGGCTTTTTTTATTGTATGTATCGTACAACTACTTTTAACGGGGATAACCAACATACATTGTTCCTTTCGTTATTATTCCTCCCATTCCGTCTTTACCGTATTTTGTTTTATCTAGTATATCTTTAATATCTATATCTTTATTTATGTCTGATAAACTCATTTTGGCTGCTACTATTGCGGGATCTAGGGCATGTATGTTTATTCTTTTTGGACTTGATGCGAAATTAGCTCCTGCTCTGATTAACTCTTCATAATATGATGAGCATCCTCCTGATATTATTATTAATTTTTCATGACTATTTTCATATTTTCTCGCTTCTTTGATGGCGTCTGAAAAATACTTGCTATTTTTATATGCTTCTATATTGTTTGTTTCTCCTTTTCTTTTATAATAGGCATCGTGACCTGTAATAACTACTATATTGGGTTTATATTTATTTAACCACTCTCGCATATGTTTTGGCATGTTTTTTTCTTCTTCATTTATTCCCATAGCCCATATGTTTATATCTTTATAATAGTCTAAACATCTTTTTAAAAAATCTTTGTCGCTATCTATGTGAAGTATTTTCCCTGGTAAATAGAAAAAATCATTTCTATCTAGCTCTTCTTTTGTCTGTATTCTTTCTAAAAATGTTTTTTCTCCTTCAATATCTCCTCCTTCGTATTTTTTTAAATCTTCTACTGGACTATCTACTAATAATCTAACATTTATTCCTTTTAATTCACATGTGCTTTCTTCTATTTTTTGTATTTTAAATACAATATCGTTATTATGTGAATTTCGGGTTACTAAATCACCTATTTTAAATTCCATATTATCACCCAAATAAGTATATGTTAGAAAATTTTTTTTATCACTATAAAAAGTTCCAAAATGGAACTATTTATTTAATATGGCATCTATTGGTTTAATTCTATTTACTCTACTAATTGAAATAAATGTTATTACTAAAGCTATTATAATTGTAAAGATAAACATACCTAATGGAACTAATGGACTTTTTATTATTCCGTTTAAGGTATAATACATGTTTCCAAACATACTTTTATTTAATAAATTACAAGCATATATCCAACCTATAACTGATAATATCCATGATATGAAACCGATTATTAATGATTCATAGGTAAATATTTTTAAGGTATCTTTATTTCTAGCTCCTAGGGCTCTTAAGATTCCTATTTCTTTTTTAGCATATGATATTGATGTTCCTATGAAGTTTGAAAATAGTAAAATAGCAAATAAAACAAAGATTAAACTTACTACTAATATGTATTTATATAGTGCTTTATATGTACCAATAACCGTAGATATATCTGACTCATGAGGTATACTATAGGTATAATATGTTCCATTTGGAAAATCTCTTATTTGATTAAATTTATATTTGTTAAAAATTTCTTTTAGATTTTTAATGTTATTATCATAAATATATACTTCTTCTAATGTTTTGGTTTTTGGTGTATATTCTTCTACATATTCGTTACTGACATATGAATTATCTTCTAGGGTTACTCCTATAGTGTTTATAACGATATTATCTGTTTTACCTGTTTCTTGATTATATTTTTTTAGTTTTATTTTTAATGCTTTAAAACTATTAGTATTTAAATAATTTTGGGTATAGGTTTCTACAATGTCATTATATGAGAGTGTGCTGTTATTTTTTGAATAATCTTCTAACCCTTGATTATAATTTGGATCTAGTTTTTTTAAATCATTTATAGATAATATTACTTCATTTTTACTTAATTTGTTTACTTCTTTTAATCCTTCTTTGGTAATTATAGTTTTATTTTCGTTTAAACTATTTAAATTAAATGTGGATATTTCTTCTGGATTAATATTATCATTATCTATTATATTTGTAATAGACATTTTAGTTAATATTTCTCTTTTATCACTATTTAATTTAGCTACATTTGTAAAACCTTTTACGTAAACGGTGCATGATGGTTCAATATAATCATTTTGTATGTAATTTCTTAGGTCATAATTATTAATCGGATTTCCATTTTTATATTTTTTAAACTGACTATTATCGTCATCTACTACTCCTGATATAGTGACTTTGTTATCACCTAATTTTAATTCATGTTTTGAATTTACAAGCTCTTCAATACTTTTTGGTTTATATAAATTATTTTCACTATCGATAACACCATATTTAATTATGTATTCGGCAAAATATTTATGAATGATTAATTCTTGATTTGTCTCTGGAAGTTTACCTATTAATTTACCTACTACTTTATCATCTGTTATTTCAACGAATCTGATAATAGCTGGTTCATTCATATAATAATCTGGTTTTTCTATTTCTGACGCACCTAATTCAAATGTTAAAATTGAATTATTATCATATAACATATAAGCTTTGTTTAAGGTACTTTGGGTATCTTTTTCAATTTGTTTTATGTCTTCTTCTTTTAATTCATATGTTCTTTGATCATATAATCCATAATATTCTGTTTTATTTACGGTATAGACATATTGGTTATTTTCCTTCATGGTGTTGGTCATTAAATCTACTTTATCAAATATTAAACAGTTTACGGTAAAGCCCATAAAGATTAAAGCCATGGCTGTTAATATGCAAGTCATTAAAAGTTTTAATGGTTTTATGGTAAGGGATTTTAATGCTAATTTAATACTATAGGAAAATGGAAGTTTTGATTTTTTTAATTTTAACTTTTCTTCTTTTTCTTCTATTTCTGGGTTTGTATCTTTTATAATATTTCCGTCTTTTAGTTCTATTATTCTATCGGCATATTTATTTGCGAATTCTATATCATGTGAGACAACTATTACTAGTTTTTCTTTAGATATTTCTTTTAATAAATCAAATATTTGTTTTCCGTTTGTTTGATCTAAATTACCTGTAGGTTCATCGGCTAGGATTATTTGGGGGTTTTTAATTAAAGCTCTAGCAATGGCAACTCTTTGTTTTTGTCCTCCTGATAATTCGTTTGGTTTTCTTTGCTCTAAATCTTTTAATCCTAAACGATTTAATAAATTTTCTACTTCATCTTTTTGGGGTTTTTGATTTTGCAGTCTTAAAGCTAGTTCTATATTTTCATAGACACTATACTCTTCTAAAATATTAAATTCTTGAAAGATAAATCCTATATACGCATTTCTATATGAATCATACTGTTTATTTTTAAATTTACTTATGTTTTGATTATTTATTAATAATTCGCCACTTGTTATATTATCTAATCCACCTAATATATTTAACATGGTGGATTTTCCACTGCCTGACTTTCCTACTATAAAAACTAAACCGACATTTCCTATTTTTAAATTTATATTATTTAAGGCTTTTGTCTCTACTCCTTTTTTTGTTTTATAAGTTTTACTTACATTTTTAAACTCTATCATTTTGACCCCTACTTTCTAGTTTAATTTTACCACATTTTTAGAATTAAATATATTAAAAACTCTGAAATTAATCAGAGTTTACAAATTATATTTTTAAATATTTTCTAACTGCTCTCCATGATCCAAACATACCTACTAAAATACCTATACCTAAAAGTAATAGTGATGTTGTATAAACGAATGGTACTGGTTCGATTAGTTTGATAAATTCAGAAAATAGATGTCCATCAAAATTTCTATATAATGCGTTATAGCCATAAATTGTCGTTAATATTGGAATTATTGATCCTAATGCACCTAATAATAATCCTTCTATGATAAATGGGATTCTAATATTTAAGTTAGAAGCGCCTATTAAACGCATGATACCAATTTCTCTTTGTCTAGAATTAATAGTAATTTTAATGGTATTTGAAATTAAGAATGCTGTAACTAAAATAAGTGCGACAACTGCTCCTAAACATATTTTATGGATGAAATCAAATGTAGATATTAATTGTTCTACCATTCCTTCTCCATATTTAACTAATGTTATACCATCTATTTTTTCTATGGAGTTAGCTGTTTTATCTATTTTTTCAATATCTTTAACTTTTACTTGGAATGTATTTTGGATTGGATTTTCTTCATCTGTCCAGTTTTTCATAATGCTATCGAATGTTTCTGATGAATCTCTCATGTCTTTTGTGATGTCTTGTTTTGAACGAAATTCGTATGATTCTACATTGTTTATAACGCTTATTTCATCTTTTATTTCGTCTATTTGTTCATCACTATATTCGTTATCTATAAAAGCTACTATGGTTACGTCTCTTTCTACTAGTTTTGTAAAATTATCAACGTTATTTGATAATACCATTGATACGGCTACGACTATTAAAGTTATAGTTATGCAGGAAATTGATGCGAAAGATAATGAAAAGTTTCTAAATACTCCTTTAAAAGCATCTCTAAAATTTCTTCCAATAATTCTAAATGTTCGCATTGCTATATGTTCCTTTCTCATAATCTTTTAAAACTCTTCCGGCATCTAATACTATAACTCTTTTGTTCATTTTTTTAACTATGTTGATGTCGTGTGTAACCATTATAATTGTCGTACCTAATTTGTTGATTTCTTCTAAAACTGACATGATTTCCATTCCTGTTGATGGGTCTAGGTTTCCTGTAGGCTCATCACATATTAATAATTTTGGCCCATTAACTATGGCTCTTGCTATGGCAACACGCTGTTGCTCTCCGCCTGATAGCTGTGATGGATAACTTTTTATTTTATTTTTTAATCCTACTAATTCTAATACTTTTAATACTTTGGCATGTATTTCGTCTTTTGGTAAGCCAAATATTTCTAGGGCAAAAGCTACATTTTCATATACTGTTGATTTTGGAAGTAATTTATAATCTTGGAAAACTACTCCTATTTTTCTTCTTATTTTATAAACTTTTCCGTTTCTTAATTTTCCAACATCTATTCCTCCTACAACTATTTGTCCTGATGTTGGTTTTTCTTCACGGTATAACATTTTAATTAGAGTACTTTTTCCACAACCTGTTGAACCTATTATAAATACAAAATCTCCTTTTGCTATGGTTAAGTTTAAATCTTGTATGGCTGTAACTCCTGTCTTGTATGTTTTTTTGACTCTTGTCATTTTTATTAAATCCACAATATCACTTCTTTCTATTTATGACCTTTTATTTCATATGTATCTATTACTATGACAAATGCTTCGGGATCAAGTTTTTTTATGGCTTCTGTGGCGATAAAGTATTCTCTTGTTGGTATCGCACATAATAATACTTTTTTCTTTTTACTTGTGTATCCACCTTCTGCATCTATTTCGGTTACTCCATGATTTAATGTTTTAATTATAAAGTTTTTAATTGCTTTTTCTTCTGTTGTTATTATTTCTAATGTTTTATATTCGGATATACCTAATATTACTCTGTCACTTATAATTCCTGATGAATATAGGGTTATAATTGAATATATAAATGCTGGCCATCCAAAGAATATTCCTCCGGCTAACATTATTAATCCTTCTGAATATAGATTGGCCTTACTATATGGCATTTTACCATAATGTGATAGAATTTGTTTTAAAACATCTGTTCCGCCTGTTGTAAAGTTATTTTTAAAAACAAATCCCGTCCCTATTCCACTTATAAGTGCGCCACAAAGGGCGATAACTATCATTTCAGTATTTCCTAGATCAATATAATTTGGAAAAAATTCTGTTAATTTTATAAAGACTGGATACATTATTGATCCTATAATTGTAGGTCTTGTCTTGTCAAACCCTAGGAAAACAAAACTGGCTATTAGTAAAAGTACGTTCCCTAATAAAATAACTAATGATGGATCAATCTTAAATAGCTTTTCGGTAATTATTGAAAATCCACTGACACCGAATATTAAATTGCATGGTTTTAGAAAAACGTTGAAGGCAAAAGCTGATAAAAAAATTCCTATAAAAAACATTATATAACGTCTGATTTTTTTACTGCTTGTAATCTCTTTTAAAAGATTAATGTCACTCATTTGCTTTTTTTTAGCAAATATCATTATTCATTCCTCCCTATTCTCTATTTTTTCTTAAATTTGCACTTATGAATTTGTCTATGTCTCCATCCATTACTTTATTTACGTTTGTTTCTTCAATGTTCGTCCTATGGTCTTTTACTAATGAATATGGATGCATTACGTAACTTCTGATTTGAGATCCAAAATTGATGTCTTTTTGCTCTCCTTTTAATTCTTTTAATTCATTTCTTTTATTTTCTTCCTCTATTTCGTATAACTTACTTTTTAGTATCTGCATGGCTTTTGCTTTGTTTTGAACTTGACTTCTTTCGTTTTGACAAGTTACAACTATACCTGTTGGTAAATGGGTTATTCTAACTGCACTATCTGTTGTATTGACGCTTTGTCCACCTGCTCCTGAACTATGGAAAACATCTATTTTTAAGTCTTTTTCGTTTATATCGACTTTTACTGTGTCATCGATAACTGGTGTGACGCTTACTGAGGCGAATGAAGTATGTCTTCTAGCTCCTGAATCAAATGGAGATATTCTGACTAGTCTATGTATTCCTTTTTCATTTTTTAAATATCCATAGGCATATAATCCTTTTATTATTAATGTAATACTTTTGATACCTGCTTCTAATCCCATTTGTTTATCTATTACTTCTAATTTGTAATTTTTCTTTTCGGTATATCTTGAATACATTCTATAAAGCATGTCGGCCCAGTCACAGGCTTCTGTTCCTCCGGCTCCTGAATGTATTTCTAAAACGGCATCGTTTTTGTCATATTCACCGTTTAATAATATTAAAGTTTCTTCTTCTTCTATTTTTTTATTTAAAGTTTTACTTTCATTTTCAAGCCATTTTATGCTATCTTCGTCTACTATTTCTGTTACTTTGGCCATTTCTAAATAATCTTTTGTCTCTTCTAATAGGTTTTGGACTTCTTCTAGAACTTTTTTTTCATTATTTAAATTTGTTATTACTTCTTCACTATGTTTTTTGTCATCCCAAAAATGTGGTTTTGATATTTCTTCTTCTAATTTTTTGATTGTTTCTTTTCTTTTCTCTGGGTCAAAGTGACCTCCATAATTCATTTAGTTTTTTTTGATATTTTTCGTATGTATTTATTATTTCTTTAAGTTCCATTGGTTAGCCTCCTATCATTAATTAATTATAACAAATTATTTAATTTTTTACTAGCTTATTTAGCCTCAAAAAAAATATAAATTAATCTTTATATTTTTTTTAGTATGAAATACTTACAATCGTATGCCCCATTTTCTTTTATATATTCTTCAGTTTTATCTATATCGTTTATTGGTTTATATTTTTTATTTTTCTTATCACAAAAACCTTTTAAACGTAATTTCCCATATGCCCAGTCACCTAGTATGTAATCATAATCCTCAAAATATTCTGTATATCTTTCTTTTACGGTTTCAAAATCAAAGGCATTTTTATAATCTTTAATTAATTCATAATTATTATTTTCTATTTGATATGTTTTCATATTTTCTTCACCAGTTATATTATAACTTATATTTTAATTATTTGGAAGTGTTATAGATGGAGTTGCTGTATTTAAGTTTCCATAATAACTTGGTACTTTACCATTTACTAATTTTATGGCTATTGGAACTTTAGTTTCCAATTCTATTTCTTTATCATAAAAGGGCAAGATGATGTTTTCGGTAATTTTTATGTTGGCATACACTTTTATTAATGCATTATTTATTCCATAATTTGTTACTTCTGTAGATATATTACTTACTACATCACCTGTTAGTGATATTTTTATTGGAATTTGAGCACCAAAGTTAGCAAATATTGGATTATTAAATATAAAACCGCTATTTAGGTAATATATAATTCCTTTTTTTAAGTTTTCTTCATCATAATTTTCTAATAATCCTGCTTGATATTCTATTTTATCTATATTTCCTTCTTCTATATATTTTAAGTTTCTTTGTATGCTTTTGGTCGCATCTGTAAGATAACTATTTATGAGTGCTGTGTTGAAGTCTATTGATTCTATCTCATTATTATCTTGTGTAATTAAAAACAAATTATTGATATCTACTTTTTCTGTAATATATTTATCTATGGCATCATTTATTATTATGCTGGAAAATTTTTTGGCTTCTAATGAACCATATTTAAATAGACTTGGCATTATTTTTTCTTTGATTTGATTAAATACTATGTATAGGCTTATCAAGGTTAATAATAGAAAAACGGCAAATATGTTTATTGGTTTTAATTTTCTTTTTAAATGGATTTTTTTCATATTTAATTATATTCAAAAAAACTAGTATTAACTAGCTTTTTCGGTATCTAAATTTATAAGTTACTTCTAATTTATAATTATTATTTGTAGCAAACTGTGGAATAGTCATTTTTACTTTTTTTTCAAAGTCTTGACGGTTTAATGGTTCATCTAAAACTTTTAAAGATAATATATCGTATTTTATTCTAAATCTTGTCATTATTTTTCTTTCTTCTACTCTGTATTCTGATGTCTCTGCACTCGAATGACTTTCTGAATCCCAAGATGTTGGGGTTCCTAAAGTTTCTGTTTCTTCATCTTTAAATGGTTTATCATTAGGCTGTCTTGAAGTATATGAACTATATTTTCTTTTTTGGCCATTATACCATCGCCACATTTTATCTCTATATCTATATAATGTAGTTGTATCGTCATCTCTTTGGTCATATTTGTCTGTATCTACATCTTCTTGTGCGCTATATTGACCACTATTATAATATACTTTTTCGCCATCTTTATTTAAATAGTAAAACTTGTATCCTGTTGTACTTTGTATTGTACGGTAATCTTTTTCTTCTGGGTAATTTAAAGAATAGTCTGTCCAATTAGTATATATTTCACTACCTTCATCTTTATTTACATATCCTTGAGGCTGCTCTGATGAAAAGTCCGAATAGTCTCCCTCTATATCATACCACTTCCATGAGCGGTCTCTATATCTATAATAATATGTTGTATCATTTTCTATATTAGATATTTCGGCTTCTTTTGGTATACTTGGTAATTTTTCTTCATCTAATGGTAATCTAATTCCATATTTTGATGTTTCATCTTGGAGTTCTGAATCATCAAAATAATCTGTCCAACCTGTAGTACTTGTATCTTTTATGTAATAGTTATAATATGGGATAATATCTACAATGGCTTTGCCACTTGGATATGATGTTTGTTCTTTACTCCATTCACCATATTTTTTATTTACTGAACACTGACCACAATTTCTAACATCTATGGTGTATAAATAATCCTCTTTGTATTTTGTTATTTTTACATTTCCTGAACATAAACTATTATTTGTATTTGCACTTGATAAATATTTGTCATTATATAAATCATCTAACCTAACTGTTGTAGTTTCGCCTTCTAAAGTTGGTAAATTTCCTTGGTCTTTAGCATATTTTAAACTTGCGTTTTCAATACTTTTATATACATTTAAACAGTTACCATTTTGAATTAAAGCAACTATTATAAAAATTATAATTACTACAGGTAAAACTGTACCTATAACAAAGAAAAAACGTAATAATGGTTTTTTATTTTCAAAAGACTGATTTATTGTATTTCCTTCTTCATCTACATATCCTCTTCTTTTCATTTTGTCACCCCTTGTATTATAATTTTATCACATATATATTTTTTTTAAAATATTTTAAAGAAAAAAAGTCTCGTAAAGACTTTTTTATCTTATGTTATTTATTTTCTGGTGAAGTATTAAAAATATCTTGTGTAACTGTTTGATTTGGTGTTTCTTTAGTTTCTTCTAATGTTTCTATTTCATTTGAATTACTATTATCTTCGTTTAAACTTGGAATTGTTTGAGTATTTATATTATTTTCTACATTTGCTTGAATGTCTTCAGTATTTACATTATTCTCCGTGTTTGTTTGAATACTTTCTTTGTTTGTATTATCTTCATCTAAATTTGAAATTGTTTGAATATCTACATTTGCTTGGTTACTAGGTGTGTTATTTATAGTGCTTTGGATATCTGTACTTCCTTGTATATTTTGATTATTCAATGGTTCTTCTTTATTTATTGTCTCTACTGGCATTTCGTTTGGAATATTTGGTTCAATAACTGAATCATTTACTAAAACTGGTGTAACTTCTTTAGAATTTGGTTTCTTTTTGTTCATTATAATAATTACTATAATTATAATAACCAGTACTCCTATAATACCTACTGTTAAATAAATATTATCCATGTTATATAATTCAAACTCAAATTCAATATTTTGAAGATTTTGATCCATTAAATTCCATTCTAATTTTTTTCCTTCATTTTCAGTAGTTGTTGCATTGCTGTTTATAGGTTTATTTGGTAAATTAACTGTGAATGTTAAATCCATACTTGATGTAAGCATAGATAAGTCCGTATCACCAAATATATTAGATGAACTACTGTAATCACTTGATGAATCACCATATAAGCTTCCTAAATCCATTTCATCTTCCATTTCAGTTGCGGTATTGTTTTGCATTTTTACGGAATATGTGTTTTTGAATAATCCTTTTTTAACGGTAAATACTTTGGCTTCTTCACCATCTAACAATTTTTCTAAATCAAATATAGTTTCTTTTTCATCACTGATATTATCGATGTTTGAAAAACCTTTTGTAAATTTGTAACCTGTCATTGAACCATCAGAATAATTTTCTACTTTAAATCCGCTTTCTTCTGCTTGTTTTAAATCACTTTCATCTAATGCTGTATCTGTCCCACTTTGATTCATCAAACTATTTGCAAAAGCAACTACATATGATAAATTCATACTCTTATCTTTGTTGATACTCATATCAACATTTAACTTCATACAACCTGATGTCATAAATATAATTAACATAAGACATAAAACTTTAAAACTTCTTTTCACTTTATCCTCCCCTACTTTCATATTAAGAATATCAAATTGTTTTTTTACTGTCAATGAAAAAGAAAATAGTTTTTCTATTTTCTTATATGTATACATGTTTTTCTCTTGGCACTTCAATAATGTGATTACGCTCTTTCATATATTTTTCTAATATTATTACTTTGTTTTCTTTTAAGCTTTGTTGAACATCTATTATTCTTTGATTTCTGGATCCTCTAAAATCTAAATTTAAACTTAATTCATCTATTTTAAATTTTCCATCAACCAAAACGTCTACATATTTTAATAAATTTAACATATCTTTAGATTTTAATACTTCTTCATATGTAAAACCTGTATAACACCATACATTTAACCCTATTTCTTTTGCATGTTTAGCAATAATAGCACATGCTTTGGCTTGAAACATTGGATCACCACCTGATAGGGTAATTCCTTGCTGACCTAAAAGACTATCTAATTCTTTGTTTACTTCATCAGTACTGACAGAAAAACCGCCTTTAAAATCATGGGTTGATGGGTTGTGGCAACCTTTGCAATTATGACTACACCCTTGAGTCCAAATGACGGTTCTTATACCTGGTCCATCTACTATGCTATCTGGCTGTAAGTCACTAGCTAGGCGTATATTCATTATTTTGCAGCTTTCATAAGACCAGCAGTACTATGTTTTACACGGTCGTGCTCTTCAGCACGTTTAGCATTATTAAATCTATCTGTAGTTCCTACTAAATATCCTGTAATTCTTCTAATTCTTTCGAATTTTACTCCTTCTCCAACTTTTTTTTCGTCTGCTTTCATTTTAATTTCCTCCTATCTTCCTCCACAAGTATTTAAACTTGCATTTTTTATTCTTTCCATTGGTATTCCTTCGCCATCTTTTCTTCCGCATCCTGGACAGAAGTCTCCGATTACTCCAGTATATCCGCAAACTGGGTCTCTATCTACTGGATGATTAATAGCGCCGTAGCCAATTCCGTTATCATGCATTACTCTAATAATTTGTTCAAATGCATCTACATTCATAGCAGTATCGCCATCTAATTCTACATAAGTGATATGACCACCATTTGTAAATGCGTGATAAGGTGCTTCTAACTGAATTTTTTTAACAGCTGAAATATTATAGTAAACTGGTACGTGGAATGAATTTGTATAATATTCTTTATCTGTAACACCTTTTATTTTTCCATAAATTGCTTTATCTATATTTGTAAATCTTCCTGATAAGCCTTCGGCTGGTGTTGCGATTAATGAGAAGTTTAAGTTGTATTCTTTTGTATATTCATCTGTTTTCTTTCTCATAAATCCTATTATTTTTAAGCCTAATTTTTGGGCTTCTTCACTTTCACCATGATGTTTTCCTATTAATGCTTTTAAACATTCGGCTAGTCCAATAAATCCTATTGTAAGTGTGCCGTGTTTTAAAACTTTTCTTAATCTATCATTTGTTTTTAATTTTTCGCTATCCATCCATACTCCTTGTCCTAATAAGAATGGGAAATTGTATATTCTTTTTGAACATTGTATTTCGAATCTTTCTAGTAATTGGTCTTTGACTAAATCCATTAATTCTTCTAGTTCTTTAAAAAATCCATCTAAATCTGTTTTTCCACTTACTATACCGTGTTTGATTCCAAGTCTTGGTAAGTTAATTGAAGTAAATGATAAATTTCCTCTTCCTGGGGTAATTGGATGATCTGATGTTACGTCTGCTAAAACTCTTGTTCTACATCCCATATATCCTACTTCTGTTTCATAATCGTTTGGATCATAATATTCTAAATTGAATGGTGCATCTATGAATGAGAAGTTAGGGAATAATCTTTTGGCTGAAACTTCACAAGCTAATTTAAATAAATCATAGTTTGGATCTTCTTGATTATAGTTAACTCCTGATTTCACTTTGAATATTGAAATTGGGAATATTGGTGTTTCGTGATTTCCAAGTCCAGCATCTGTTGCTAGTAAATAATTGTGTATTACCATTCTTCCTTCTGGTGATGTGTCTGTTCCAAAATTGATTGATGAAAATGGTACTTGCGCTCCTGCTCTTGAATGCATTGTATTTAAGTTGTGAATAAATGCTTCCATTGCTTGATAAGTTTGTCTATCTGTTTTTTGATAAGCTTTTTCATAAGCTTTTTTAAATAATCTTTCTAGTTGAGTTGAACCTTTTGTATATTGTTCAAACATGCTTAAATCTATTTCTATTGTTTTTAATTTGTCTATTTCTTTGGCTATTTTATCCATATTTATATAGTACTCAAAATCTGTTAAATCTAAATAATCGTATATTGACTGTTTTAATTGTTTTTTGAATGTTGCTAGTACTCCTGGTGCCATATAGTAATCAAATGCTGGTATGGCTTGGCCACCGTGCTGATCATTTTGATTTGCTTGTATAGCTATGGCTGCTAATGCTGTATAACTCATAATATCTTTTGGTTCTCTTAAGAAACCATGTCCTGTTGAAAAGCCGTTTTTAAATAATTTTTTTATATCTATTTGACAACAAGTTGTTGTACCCATTGGTAAGAAGTCCATGTCGTGGATATGAATATCTCCACCATCATGTGCTTCGGCAAATTTTGGTTTCATTAAATATGCTTTAGCAAATTCTTTTGATACTGTTGATCCATACTGAAGCATTGTTCCCATGGCTGTATCACCATCGACATTAGCATTTTCTCTTTTAGCATTTTCTTCATATGATGATTTTAATCCTAAACTTTCTAATGCTTTTAAGAATTTATGTTGTTTCTTTTCTCCAAAGAATATTTGTCTTGAAACATTTCTTCTTTCTCTATAATCCGAAAATTCTTTATAGACATCTGGATATCCTTGTTTTTGTAATTCTGCTTCTATTAAATCTTGAATTGCTTCTATTTTTATTTTATCTTCGTTTTTATATTCTTTTTCAATGCGTTTAATAACTGCGTTGTAAACTTTATTGACGTCTTTTTCAGAATAATGTTTTTCTTCATCTTTTTCTAAACTGTCAAAAGCTTTTTTAATGGCTATAGCTATTTTTGTCCCATTCCATTCTACTTTTTTACCACTTCTTTTTATAACTGTTAAGTAGTCTAATTTTTCTTCTTCAATTGTCATAAGTACCTCCTCATATTTTCTAAACTGATTATATACCGCTATGGTGGTTTCGTCAATAGAAATGTTCGTATTTTTTTGAAAAAAATTATCGATTTTTTATAAGCCTTTTATTTTCAACATTTTTTAAAAAAATAAAAATGTAAACTTTTACATTTTTTGTATTTTTTTATTTTTTTGATTTTTGAATTTGTTATTTTATGTACTTTTAACACCATTTTAGCTTTGTTTTATAAAGGTAAAATCAATTTTATTTATTTTTTTTTATTTTTTTATTTTTTTGTTTTTTTCGTTTTTTTTGTTTTTTTATTTTTTATAATTTTTGATTTTTTTGATTTTTTTATTTTTATGTGTTTTAGAATATCAAAAGGTAAAATGTTCGCTTTTTATGTATATTTTGTACAAACATTTCATATAATTTTTTGGGTGGTTTTCGATGAAGAAAATATTAATTTTATTAATTTGTATTTTATTAATGGGGTGTGAAGATAAAAAGAGTCTTGTAAGTTATATTAATCAAGACGAAGCTCTTATATCTATTAGTTATCCTATTACTAACATCAATGTTTTAGATGATAAAATTACTGGGTATGTTAATCAAACTTATAGTGAATTTAAAAATATGGTCTCCAGCAATATTCCTGAACTTAATATTTCCTATACTTATAAAGAGGTCAATACCGATATTGTTAGTGTTAGTTTGCAAACTGAAATTATAACTGACAAAAGAGTTAATAAAATTAAAACTTTTACTTATAATAAATCTAATGATAAATTTTTAACCATGGAAGATATTGTCGGTGATTTAGATGCTTTAGACTATGATATTAAAAAAGAACTTCTTATTAAATACCAAGATGCGGATATGGATTATTTAAGTAATATTAGTTATGATTATTTTACTGTAGATGATGAAAATTTAACCATCTATTTTAACCCGACTGAAATTAAAAGTAATTATGATAATTTGATATATTTAGATATTCCTTTGAATAGTATGGACTTACTTATAGATGTTGATAAAAGTGAGGAAGAAAAGACTTACTTATCTATAAAGAAGAAAAACGTATCTTTAGATGATAAGGTGGTGGCTTTAACTTTTGATGATGGTCCTAGTAAATATACTAATAAAATTTTAGATGTTTTGAAAAAATATGATGCTTGTGGGACTTTCTTCGTGGTTGGTAATAGGGTGAATTTTTATAAAGAGCAGTTAAAGAGAACTTTGAATGAGGGTAGTGAAATTGGAAATCATTCTTATGATCATAAACTTTTAACTAGACTTTCTAAAGAGGAATTTCAAAGTGAGGTTAATAAAACGCAGGAGCAAATTGTAAAAGCTACTGGTTTTACTCCTACTTTGTTTAGACCTACTTATGGGGGATATACTAATACTTTAAAGGGCTATACGGATTTGACTTTTGTTCTTTGGGATGTAGATTCTAGAGATTGGCAGGTTAAATCCAAAGATAAAATTTTGAAAAATGTTTTACCTAATGTCAAAAGTGGTAGTATTATTTTAATGCATGATGGCCTTCCTTATGGTTTAAATGCTTTAGAGGATGTTTTAAGTGATTTAAAAAATAAAGGTTATAAATTTGTTACTGTTAGTGAACTTTTAGAACTTAAAAAGTTAAGGGAAAGCTGATGACTAATTATAATTTAGAAGAAGAAAGACTTGTAGAAATTCAAATTGTTTTATCTACTATTTTACTTTTTTGTACTATTATTTCTATTTTTCTATCTTATAATTTTCTTTTGTCTTTGAAAAATGAAAAAACTATTTATAGTGATGAAGATAGCTATAATATTTTAATTTTTAATAGAACTGTTATGTTTATAGTGGCTTTAATTTTTATTTTAATTAATCTAAAAGATAAATGTGTAAAGGAAAAATATGGTATAAAAGATGATTTTGCAGATTTACAAATATTAGCTAGTATTTTTAACTTTATAGCTACTTTTATTGTTTTATATGTTGGTATTAATTCTTCTATTAATATAACTAGTGAAGAAAATCCTACTATTTAGGTCACTTTCTACAAAGACTGTCATTTTTTTTAAAAGTGTAAAGGAAAAGAAGCCTATTTGGCTTCTTCTGTTACTCTTGTTTCTCTAATTACAACTACTTTAATTGTTCCTGGATATTGGAGAGTTTCTTCTATTTTATTTTTAATTTCTCTTGCTATCTTGTGGCTTTCTAAATCATCTATTTCTTCTGGTTTAACAATTACTCTAAGTTCCCTACCAGCTCCGACTGCAAATGTTTTTTCGACTCCTTCCATATCATCTCCGATTTGTTCTAATTCTGTTAGTCTTTTGATATAGTTTTCTAATGAATCATTTCTAGCTCCTGGTCTAGAGGCTGATATGGCATCAGCTATTGCTACTAGGGTACTGATAACGCTTGTTGCTTCTTTATCTCCATGATGTGATTCAATAGCATTAATAACTGTTTCATTTTCACCATATTTTTTAGCTAGGTTAGCTCCTATTTCAACGTGGCTTCCTTCTATTTCATGGTCTATAGCTTTACCTATATCGTGCAAAAGTCCTGCTCTTTTAGCTAGGGTTATGTTTTCCCCTAATTCACCAGCTAAAAGTCCTGCTAAATTGGCTACTTCTATAGAATGTTTTAATGCATTTTGTCCATAACTTGTTCTAAATTGTAATTTTCCTATTGTTTCTACTAACTCTGGCTCCATTTTAGTAATTCCAAGTTCAAATAAGGCGTTGTTTCCAATTTCAATTAAATTTGCTTTCATTTCTTTTAATGTTTTATCATAGACTTCTTCTATACGACTTGGATGGATTCTTCCATCTTTAATTAGTGTTTCTAAAGTTAGTCTTGCTATTTCTCTCCTATAAGGATCAAAACTTGATAAAACTATTGCTTCTGGAGTATCATCGATAATTAAATCTACTCCTGTTACAGCTTCTAATGTTCTGATGTTTCTACCTTCTCTACCAATGATTCTTCCTTTCATATCATCGTTTGGTAAAGTAACTACAGTTACTGTTTGCTCACCAGCAATGTCGGCGGCATATCTTTGCATTGTTCCAACTAACATTTCTTTTGAATTTTTATCTGCTTGTAGTTTTGCTTCGGCTTCACGGTCTTTAATGTATGAAGCAATTTCTAAATTCATCATGTCTTCTACTTTTTTCATAATTTGTTCTTTAGCTTGTTTTTTGGTATAACCAGCTATTTTTTCTAGTTGTTTTAATTGTTCGTTTTTTGTCTCTTCTAACTCCATTTGCTTTTCTTGTAGTTCTTTTTGCATAAGTATTAAATTATTTTCTTTGTCTTCTAACATTTGTTCACGATTTTGAAGATTTTGGTCTCTACGATCCACACTCTCTTCACGGGCTAAAAGACGTTCTTCGGAGTCTTTAATTTCTTGTTTTTTTTCTTTTGTTTCTTTTTCTAACTCATTTTTTAATCTATGGTTTTCTTCTTTAGCTTCTAAAATGCTATCTCTTTTTAATTTATCTGCTTCTTTTTTTTTTTTTTTAATTAAATTTTGTACTTTTTTTGAAGCGTTCATTAATTTAATAGAATTTAAAATTATCATAAAGATAATACCAACAAAAAGACCAATTAGGATTAGCAATATGGAGAAAACAATATTATTCATATTTTAACCTCCATATGGGATTTCATCCCTAAATATATTGTAATGGGAATATGTGAAGAAGTCAAGTAAAATAATTTGTGTGTTTTATACACCACTTGCTTTAAATTTAATTTTATGTTATAGTGTATATAGATGAGAAGTTTCTCATATAATAAAAAGGGAACATTCAGTTTTCCATGTTGAATGTCTAACTAATAGTTGGCCTATGGGCACTTATTCGAAGACACTTATTCTAATGAATGAGTGTCACTTTTTTATAACAATTATTAAAAAAATAATTAGAAATAAAATGATAGAAACGAGTTTTAAAAACTTTATTATAAAAGTCTTTAAAGTCATTTTATCAAACCTCCTCTCTATAAGAGATTTGGTAGACACTCAAAACTGATATTCCCTATTTAAATTATATAATATAACTATTAGTTATACAAGAGAATGTTTTATAATTTTATTATTTGTAAAATTTAATTTGAAAATAACTTAATTTTATGTTATAGTGTATATAGATGAGGAGTTTCTCATATAATAAAAAGGGAATACTTAACAACCCAAAGTTGAGTACTTGCCAATATTGGTTCGCACTTAATCTACGGAATGTAAATTGAGTGCTTTTTCTTTTTATAATTCATTATTTAAATAATAAAATTATAAGTAGAAGGATGATAATGATTAAAGAAGAAATTAAAATATCTTTTTTAGTCATTTCACCACCTCCTTTCGGAGGCAAACACTCAACTGTTAAATATTCCCCATTTAAATTATATAATATAACTATTAGTTATACAAGCGAACATTTTAAAATTTAACAAAAAAGGCCTTATGTTTTTATATAAGGTCTTAATTAATTGCTAATACTTTTACTTGATATTCACCATTTGGACTAGTTACAGTTGCAATATCGCCAACTTTAGCTCCCATTATTGCTTTCGCAATTGGTGATTCATTAGAAATTTTATTAGTGAAAGGATCTGCCTCTTTGATACCAACGATAGTATACGTATCCTTGTCATCTTCACCAACATATTCTAATTCAACAGTATTACCAACTGAAACTTTATCGGTTTTAACGTTCTTAATAACGATTGCTTTTTCAATTTGTTTTTCTAATGTAGCAATACGATTTTCTGTTTCTGATTGTTCATTTCTAGCTGCATCGTATTCGGCATTTTCGCTTAAATCGCCTAAGGCTCTGGCTTCTTTTAAAGCTTCAATAACTGCCGGTCTTTTTTCCATTTTTAGATATTCTAATTCTTTTTTCATGTCTTCTAAACCTTGTTCAGTTACGTAAACTTCATCTGTATTTGTCATTGTTTTTCACCTCACGCTCTATTTACTCCATAAAATATTACTACATATTTTAGGCTTTGTCAACATATTTTCATCATGTCGTTTACACTTACTTCTTTTGGCATTTTAAGATATACTATTTGTTTAGGATGTCTTACTATTTCAATTGGTTTTTTATCTTCATCATATATTTCTTCTATTTTAAAATTAAAATCTTTATCTGGTCCAAAAATTTCGACTTTATCACCTTTTTTGAAATAATTTCTTTGTTCTACTTTGGCTAATTTTGTTTTTTTATCGTATTCTAACACTAATCCTAAAAAGTCTTGGTTTGTTATTTCTTGTCTTCCATTATAGTACTGAACATCTTTACCATAATTTCCATTAAAAAACTGTGCGATAGAATCTCTATTGGCTACCTTTTTTAGTATACCTTCATACTTTAAATTATATTCATAATTTTTAGTATTGTTACAATAACCATCTATTAATTTTCGGTAAACTTTGACAACTGTTGCTATATAGTATATAGATCTCATTCTACCTTCTATTTTTAGACTATCTACTTTCATATTTATTAATTCTGGTATATATTTTGCTAATGATAAATCTTTAGTACAGAAGGTGAATGGTTTTTCTCCTTTTAAATGATTGTTTTCATCATATAAATCAAAATCCCATCTACATATTTGACTGCATCCTCCTCTATTGGAATCTCTATTTGTTAAAAAATTTGATAAAACACATCGGCCACTATATGAAGCGCACATTGCTCCATGTATAAATACTTCTAGTTCTATGTCTATATTATTTTTGATATCAATTATATCTTCTTTAGTGCATTCTCTAGCTAAAACTATTCTACTTACTCCTTCATTTTTCCAAAATTCTATGGCCTCTTTGTTTAATGTTGAAGCTTGTGTTGATAGATGTATTTCTAAATTAGTTTCTTTGGCTAATTCTATTATTTTAGGATCGCTTACTATAATTGCGTCGACATGAATTTTATCTAGTTTTAATAAGTAGTCTTTTATTTTTTTTAACTCTTTATTATGCATGGCAATATTAACGGTAACATAAACTTTTTTGTTTAATTTGTGAGCATACTCTACACCCTTTTCTATTTCTTCTAATTTAAAGTTGTCTGCGTTTGCTCTTAAATTAAATGCACCACCGATATAAACAGCATCTGCGCCATAAGCAAAAGCTATTTTTAATCTTTCTAAATCTCCTGCTGGAGCTAATAACTCTGGTTTTTTCATATCTACTTCACCTTATATATCGTTTCTTTGTATAGAAAACCTGTTTCTTTTGGAAATTTGTTTTCATTTTTTAAAACTTCTATAAAATCTTTATCATTTATAAAAGTGGAATTAAATACTAGATAATCTACTTTCAAATCTATATCTAAAGCATTTAAAATATAGTTAGAATAAACTGTTGTTCCTAAATTAGTGTCTATAATAGGATATTTTTTCCCTTCTTTTTCAATAAAATTATTATGTTTACTTTTTAAATTAAATGTTTCTAAATAATTATTTACTAGATGTCTTTGAGAGGTAAACATTGGTATATAACCAAAAACATTTACAAATAGTTTTGATTTTGTGTTATTTTTTATTTCGTCTATTTCTCTTTTAGTTAACTCTGATGATAAATATGCGTATTTTACATTTTTATCATACCAATAATTTACTGTACCATAATTTGTGGTGAGGTGTTCCTCGGACCAAACTAATGGCACTTTTAAATTTAATTTTTGTTTTAAATTAGGTATGGCAATATCATAAAAAAAGATTCCACTTATATTTAATTTTTCTATTTTTATCAGTGCTTTTTTTAATTTTTCTACTTCGCTATTATGAATATTTTTATTTAAAATTATAAAAATTTCTTTATTTAAGTCTTTTAGCTTTTTTATATCTTCTAAACTAAATGTGTTTGGATAATTTATACTTAAATCTTTTAATGGCAAAAGATAGGCATCTATATATTCTTGAATATCTTTTGCTTGTTTAATATTACTTATTATAGCTGCTTTTTTCATGATATACCTCCTTTGGTCTATAATTATAGCAGAAAAAAAAGTCATATTCAACATGACCTAATCTTCAATTATTTTAACGTCTTTTTTTATCTTATCATAGAAGTTAACTAAACTTACTCCAATATATGGTATTAACCATAAATATAGTATTCCTAATGTGAATAGTCCTGCAAAGGCCCAACCTATAAAACTTACACATAATAATAGGTAATCTGCTTTGTGTCCTTCCATCATATCCATACTTAATCTAAATATATCTCCTAATGGCATATCTTCATTATCATATAATATATAATAGCTTTGTGATAGACATAGCATCAATATTATCCAAAATACGGCTATAGCAGCGCTTAAGATAATTCCGGTTACTATCATGAATGAAGATAAAGCTATATTTAAATCTGTTTGGTATGTTATAAATACTATTAGTGAATTAATTGCTGTAAATTCTAATAGTGCGCATATAGCGTTGATAGCTAGAAAGACAATTGTTAAAGCTGCACATCTAAAAAATGTATCGGTTCTTTGAAATAATTCACTATATTTTACTTTTTTCCCTCTAGCTATTTTAACTGTCATTTGTACTAGTCCCATATAAAATAAACTTGTTATAATAAGACCTAGGAATATCATCATAGCTGGATCTTTAATATAAGCTGCGGTTCCGTAGCACATTCCTCCTAAAAGAATATAAATTAAAATGGCTATAACTATATCTTTATATTTTCCATTTAAGCTTTTTCTGGCATCTTTTCTTATTTTTTTGATATCTACACTTTCACGCATATTTTTTTACCCCTTTTCTACTATTAACATTATATCATACGTAAAACTTTTTTTGACAAAAAAATTAAAAATTTAATCTTTTGTTAATACTTTTTCTTTTGGCTTAATAAAGTGTTCAAATGTTTTTTCACATATAAGATCTTCTACTGGTATTTCTCTTTCTAATGATTCTACTATTAATTCATCTAAATTTTCATATAAATTCAAATAGTACTCTTTGGCTTTTCTAAATTCATTTGAATATGAATAATATGGCATATCTTTATTTAAATAATAATCGTATCCTATTTTTGGAATGGCTAAAATACGTTTGTTTTGGTATAATTCATCTACTTCTTTATATGTCATATTGGTTATTTTTCCACAATGAAGACACATGCATTCATAATAATCTATACGCACTGGAGTATCATAGTTATAACAAACATACATAGGGTGTGTACAATTTCTTTGCATATTTGAATTATATTCGTGTAGGGCACTTTGTTTATCTTGCTCTGTTTTTTTTATTTCTTTTAAAACCTTAAAATACATCTTCACTACTTCATCATTTAAAAAATTTTTTTCTTCTTCTTTTAATTTTTCAATTTTTAAATCGTATGCTAGAGCTATTTCTAACATTTCTTTACTACATACTACTGGACTTTTCATTATTTCACTCCTATTATAATTTTAGCACACCTTTTATCTTTGTTGAAGAAAAAATGGAAATTAATCCATTTTGCTTACTGAAATACCGTCCCCTTTTTCATAAAAATTTGTTTTAAATTCTTTGTTTTCTTTTAAAAATTCTTTATAATTATTGATTTTTCTAACTAATGCTTTTAAATTTTTACTGTGGATTTCTTCTGGGTTATTAGCTAAACCGTGAAAATTTAAATTATCTGTTATAATAGCACCATTTTCTTTTAAATTTGATTTGTATTTTTCAAAAAATTTAATATATTGTGCTTTGGCAGCGTCTATGAATATCAAATCATATTTATCTTTTATTTCTGCTTCTAAAGCATCAGCATATATGATATTTATTCTTTTTTCTAGATTAAAATCTTTGACGTTTTTTGTAGCTAGTGAAAACATTTCTTTATTTCTTTCAATAGTTGTTATTTTGATGTTTTCATCAATTAATGCCATACTTATAGCGGAATATCCTATAGCTGTGCCTATTTCTAATATTTTTTTTACCTTATTTTCTTTTATGTAATTTAATATAAAATTTAAACCTTCTTTTTGAATAATAGGAACATTATTTTCTTCGGCATATTTTTCTAAAGCTTTTAAGCGGCCCATTTTCCTTCATCCTTTAGTTTAGCTATTATTTGGTCATGTTCAGTGGCTGTTTTTGTAAAATAAACTTCTTTGTTTGTGTCGGCTACAAAATAATAGTAATCATTTTCTTTTGGATGTATAGCGGCTTTTATAGAACTTATGCTTGGGTTATCTATTGGTCCTACTGGTAAGCCTACCATAGATGTACATCTAGTATTATATCCATTACAGGCTATTAAATCGCTTTGAGTTAATCTTTCTGTCATTGATTTTTGCGCTGCATAATAAGTTGTTGCATCGCAGCCTAATGACCAATTATCTTTTAATCTATTGTATAAAACTCCTGAAACTAATGCTCTATCTTCATCTGATACGGCTTCTAATTCTATTATAGATGCAAGGGTTAATATTTGATGAGGGGTGTAAGTGTTATTTTGCATTTCTTCTTTATATGGTTCTAATTTTGTCTTTGTATTATCTAGTATTTTTCTTACGATGTCATCAATATTTAACTCGCTTTTTTCGAAATGATATGTATCTGGATATAAATATCCTTCTAAAGGATAATATATTTCAGGATTATCTATATCATTTGTTATAAACCAATAATCTTGTTTTAATTCGTTTAAATATTCTTTGTCTGAAAGTTTATTTATGAAATCTTCTTCTTTAATATCTGTCTTTTCTTCGACAATTTTTGCCATTTGTGTAATATTTAAACCTTCTCTAAAGGTTATTTTTAGTGTAGATGATCGATGATTTTCATCACTTAATACTTTAACTATTTCTGGGACACTCATGGCTTCGTTTAATTCATAGTCTCCTCTTATCAATGTTTCTGGTTTAGTAAACTTTATATATACTTTATAAAAAGCTTCTGAACGAATTAGATTTTTTTCTTTTAACTCACTAGCAATTGTATAATAATTGTCACCATCATCTATGGTAATAATTTTAGAGTCTGTATTTTTACTTACTGCGCTTATCTCATATTTGTATATACCTAACATAATTAAAATTATTATAATGATGAGTAACAATAAAAAGAGTAAGAATTTACCTACTTTAAATTTACGAACTTTTTTCATGGTAAAACCCTACTCAGTTTTCCTAATTAGCTCCGTTAGCTTCTGGAGTATTGCTAGCAGATTCGATTTGTGATTGCATTTCGTTTAAAATGGTTTCGATAATTTTCCATTCTTTTTCTGTTTCAATTGGTTTTAAAGGTAAAGCGGCAAATTCATTATTTTCATCTGATTTTAGATCTTTTGGATCATAGATTGAAGCGTATACTTTGGTATTTCCTTCATTATCTATTGAATGATCTGTGTAAACTATGTAATTTTTCTTTGTCTCTGGTGATTCAAATAAGAATAGTGCCTCACAATCTAATTGTCTTCCTTCTTCATCAATTGCTTTGAATTTTACTGTTTCGTTTTCTTGCATTTTTTTCAGTCCTTTCTTTTATCCAAATATGTTTGTAAAATGATATTAGCAGCTAAACTATCTATTTTTTTCTTTCTTTTTTTTCTAGATACATCTGCTTTTATCATATAATTTGTGGCTTCTTTTGTCGATAGTCTTTCATCTTGCATTTCTACTTTAATATTAAAAGTATCTTCTAATTTCTTTTTGAAATCTAATGTTGCTAAAGCCCTTGGGCCTATTGTTCCATTCATATTTTTGGGAAAACCTAAAATGATTTTTTCAATAGGCTCTTTTTCAATAATAGTTGATAGTTTACTTATGGCTTCTTCGTAATTTTCTTCCTCAAAATGAATAGTACCATAAGTGGTTGCAACTGTTTTTGTCGTATCAGATATAGAAACGCCTAATGTCCTTGTTCCTAGATCTAAACCTAAGTACTTCAATATAACCACCCTCTATTAATGTATATATTAATTTTACCATTTATTTTTGTTTTTGTATAGATGTATGGATAATTTTTTGAAATGTAAATAAAATGTAAATTTACATTTTTTTCTTTTTGATTTTTTGATTTTGTTATCTTATCTTACTTAAATATTACTTTTATATATTATTATAAGTCATATTCTCCAAAGACTTTCATTTTTTGACAACCTCTCAATTATAATTATTTATTTTAGTAATAGTATATTGATAAGATTAATGATATAATGTTCTTAAAGGTGATGATATGTATTATACTAAAAAAAGAAAGATTAAAAAGGGGCCTATAATTTTTATTGCTGTTGTTATTTTTATTATTATTTTAATTATTGTATGCATAAATTTATATAAGCATTATACTAGTTTTGAATATAAACTTGGTGAGGCTGGATATAATGAAAAGGAAATTAAAGAAATTCTTAAGTTTGATAATAAATATATAGAGTATGCTATAGAAAATAAATACGAAGATGATTTTATTCCTCTTTTAAAGCAAAAATATTTTATTTGGAAGAATTATGATAGATATATTGAATATATTAATGATGTATATGGTGACAAAAAAGTAGATTATGAAAAAGTTGTTTCTTTGGTTAATGTTGGGGCTGATAACGATCCTTATACACATACTAAAAAAACTGATATGGATAAAGAATATGCTATTTTGGTTAATAAGTATAACTCACTTCCTGAAAAATATGCTCCTGATGATATAGTCGAGATGAGTAACTGGTATGCTTATCCTGATAATAGAATTAGGCAAACTGTATATGATGCTTTTAAGGAAATGAGTGAGGGTGCTAAAGAAAGTGGCTACACTTTAATTGTTAATTCTTCTTATAGGTCTTATGAAGAACAGAAAGAAATTTATGATGATTATGAGAGAAATAGGGGTAAAGAATATGCGGATAAATATGCGGCTAGGCCTGACTTTTCAGAGCATCAAACTGGGCTTTCTTTAGATATATTTTCTCCTGGCGCTAATATGAGTAATTTTGCGGATACTGAAACTTATAAATGGCTTAAAGATAATTCTTATAAATATGGTTTTATTTTAAGATATCCTTTAGGCAAAGAGGATATTACTGGTTATAATTATGAGGCATGGCATTATAGATATTTAGGTAAGGAGCTTGCTAAAAAGGTTTATGATAGTGGTTTAACTTATGATGAGTATTATGCTTATTATTTGGATAAATAGGTGATGGTATGAAAAGGGTTTTAATTATTTTATTTATTTTAATTATTGCTGTCACTTTCTTTTTTATATTTTATAAAAAGGATTTAAGTTATGAAGATAAAATGAAAAATTTAGGGTATTCTTCTAGCGAAGTTAGTCTTATTTTAGATAATGTTTCTTCACAAAATTATGATTTAGTTTTAGAACTTGGTTATGATAAAAGTTTAATTAATATTTTAAATTCTAATGATTATAAGGAAAATAATTTTGAAAATTACATAAAATATTATATGAAAAACAAAAAAGCTAATATAGGTGATATTATCAGTATTGTAAATTCTAATTATGATTTGATGAATTATCCTGCTTCTGGCTTACTTGCTAATTTAGTTAAAGAAAAATATTATATAAATGCTAATGTGGCCCGTTATTTAGATTATGGTAACAGTCATGATGTTAATAGTAAAAAAATTATTTCTATTGTTAATTCTAAAGCTGATTTGGAATTTTATAGTGAAAGTTACGATAGTAATTTGAATGATAATAATTTGATTTTGGTTAATAAATTTTATCATTTAAAAGAAGATTATGTCCCTAATGATTTGGTTACTTTATCTGGTCAGTATAATAAAGGGGCAAATAATAAAATGAGAAAAGATGCTGCTTTAGCTTTTATGGAAATGGTCGATGCGGCTAAATTAGATAATATTATTCTTTATAATATGTCGGCTTATAGGGATTATAATTATCAGGTTAATCTTTATAATAAATATATTCAAAGGGATGGTAAAGAGGCTGCTGATAAATATTCGGCTAGACCTGGATATTCTGAACATCAAAGCGGATTATGCTCTGATTTAAATAATATTAGTGATTCTTTTGATGGAACTGATGAGGCTATATGGCTTAAAAATAATGCTTATAAATATGGGTTTATTTTGAGATTTCCTAAAGATAAAGAGGATATTACTGGGTATAAATATGAACCTTGGCATTATAGATATGTTGGTAAGGATGCTGCTAAAATAATTTATGATGATGATATTACTTTAGAGGAATATTATGCTTATTATATAGAAAACACTTCAAATTAATTAGAAGTGTTTTCTAGTATTTGAAATGGTGAGGTTTTTGTACCATGACCAGTTAATTTAACAGAAGATTTCAAAAAAACTACAGGACGGGGGGCAAATAATTCTTTAACATCACCATAACTAACATACGGATGTGAGGTTCGCATAGAAGCAAACCAAACACCTCTTGAATTAGAATGTGACTCTAAATTATAAGGATTTATTAACCAGAAATAAGTTCCTTCAGAATCATCATTATTTAATAAATAATTATTGTTACAAAAAGTTATATCTCCGTATTCTGCATTATCCCAAGAACTGGTAGCAGAAGTACAAAGTGGATTGATACTTGCTCTTAAGATATCTGATACATTCGCTAGTCCAACATTCCCGTCCCATGTATACATTTTTTCTCCAGCTATATTTTTTTCTATACTGTCACTTGAACTATTATTTAATCTTTCTACTCCTCCAATATTAAATGTATGTGATGTTATTTGGTTTTTAGCGATTTCGTTTATATTATTTACATAATATTCATTATTTAAATATAATTTTATGCTTGAATCTTCAGTTACTGTTCCTTTTTGTGATCCACTTGGAGTAGAAAATTCTCCTGATATTGCTGCATATACTGCGCAGCCAATTTGTGGATATAAGCAAAAACTATTATTAGCTGTACTTCTATGATTTACTTCGTCGTATACTCTATTTTGAAGTGTATCATTTCTTATTATTTTATATGTCCCATCTGCTTCCTTGGCTATTATTCTCCATAGTTCTTCATTAAATAATATATAATTATCTGGTTTTTGTCCTCTGTAGATATATCTGTTTTCTTCGTATTGATCTTTGTAGAGCCCATCACCTTCTGCAACAATACTATCTGTAATATCAATGCTTTTTATATTTCCTTTAGCCGTTATGGATAAATTTGTTTGAAAAGCCGCATACCCTACACATAAAAATAATAGCAACGCTAGACTACTTATTATAATTATTTTCTTTTGTTTTTTTCTTTTTAACCTTCTCATTATTATCACATCCTATAATAGAAATAACATATTTTTTAATTTATGTCAATTTAAAACATCACATTGATAATGTAATGTCAATATGAAAATGTTACTATTTTATTGGTGATTTTATGATAGCTGAAAAGATAAAAATATTAAGAGAAAATAAAGGTTTATCTCAAAAGGCTTTAGCTGATAAGCTTGGAATTACTAGGTCTAGTGTAAATGCTTGGGAAATGGGTATTTCTGTTCCTTCTACTCAATATATTGTGGAACTAGCTAGTTTATTTGATGTTTCTACTGATTATTTATTAAATTTTAATGACAGAAAAGCTATCAATATCGAGGGCTTATCCGATAAGGAAATAAAAATTGTTTTAGAATTAATTAATTATTTTAAAAATAATAAAACCTCAGATTAACTGGGGTTTTATACTGTTTCAATATCTTTTTCTAATACTTCTATTATTTTTTTGTTCATATCTTTTGTATATGGTTCGTTTGAAACTAGTCTACTTAAGAATCTTTTTTGTTTTGTTGGATTATATCCTAATGATTTATAAAACCTATCTTTGGCTTTGATTAACTTTGAATTATCTAAACTATATCCTAAAATATTTTGTAAGTTTATCGCTATTTCTATTCCATCTTCTACTTTTAAATGATTTATTATTTCATCATATGCTTTATCTTCGGCTATTTCTAATAGTGGTTTATATATTTCTTTTAAATGATTATCTAATTCATTATATGTTTTTTCAAATGATAATAAATCATATATGTAGGCTGTTATGCATGATGAATATGTGTGTGTTTTTTCTTTATATAAAATTCCTTTTACTGTTTTAATTACTGGGAGTAATGTATAATCTTTTTCTTTAGATAACTCGTTTAGATCTAATATATTATCTTTTAAGTCTATTTCTTCTATACTATTTTCTTTTAGTTTTATGAGTTTTGAATCTTTACCTAAAAATAAATCTTTGTTTTCTAAAGCTATTGTTGATAAAATGTTATCATATTTATCATAAAATATATAATATATTTCTTTACTATGTTTATTTATGTATTCTTTTTTATAACCGCATTTAAAACCTTTTTCTTTTAATATTTCTAAAGCTTTTTTGATACTAATATTTGGATATAAATCTTTATTTTGATTATTTTCTTTATGCATAATTATACTTTCTCTTTCTTTATCTGTAAATAAGTATTTTTCACTATTTTCTTTTCTTTCTAAAGATGTTCCATCATATACTGCTTTATATATGCATAAAGGGGCAGATAGCTCATTTAATTTTTTTATATCTTCTAACTTTATATTTAAAATTTTATCATATAGTTTATCTATATTTTCATCTGTCATTTGATATAGAAGTTCTAGTTGTTTACCTCTAATATTCATGTCATCTAATAATATCAATATAGCAAGGGTATTAGATTCTCCTTTATTTTCAATTAGACTATCTATGACTTTACTGGCAACTGAATTATTTTCAGTCATTTCTTTAATTATAGCTGGTAATGAATTAAAATCTAGTGTCTCTCTTTTGTTCATTTATGGCCCCTCCTTATATTTCATTATAGCACGTTAATATATTTATTGTAAATTATTTCTTTATGAATTTTAAATGTGGAAAGGCGTTTAATAATCTTTTATTAAATAATGATTTATTTTTAAGAACTTTTTTGACTTCTTCATTGGCTATTTCTGTTATATCTTTTATGTTGGCAAAATTTTCTTTTTTAATATTTGTAATTATTTTAAATGAAATAATTACATCACTTACGAATATTAGTAAAATAATTATCATTACTGTATTGAATAATATATTTGGTATGTTACTGATTATTTTTAAGAAAAATGGGTTGAAAACATATACTAATATTACACCTAATAAACCAAATCCTAAAGATGTTGTTAAACTTACTCTTCCGTTTATATGAAATTTATGATTTGTATAATCCCACCATCTTGCTTTAAATATTTTTTCCATTAAATAACTTGTTATATATTCTAATATAGTTCCAAGTAAAAATGACATAATGAATAAAACAATGGGATCTTCATAGTATTTTTTTAAAAGTAAGGTTACAAATAAAGCTCCGAAGCCATAAATTGGACACCATGGGCCTATTAAAAATCCTCTGGCTGTAATTTTTCTTTGTTGAAATGATACTAGTAATACTTCCATTAACCAACCTAAAAACGAATAAATTATAAATATGTAAAAATACTTCATATACTACCTCTTTTTTAGTAATTTTACACGTTATTATCTCTTTTTTCAAGGTTTATTTTTTGTGATGTTAGTTTCATATAGATAACATCTTCTAACATTTCTTTGAATATTTCGTTTATTTTATTTCTATCCATTTATTTTCACCTTTTTTATAATACCATTATATTATTTTGTTTAATATGGATTCGACAATACTAGATATATTTAGAACTTTTGTTTTTATGAAGTTGGCAAATTTTCTTAATTATAGTATAATTATGGTGGTGTTAATATGGAGAAAATGATGGGGGCTAGAAACAGTTTTAAAAATATAAATACTTATGCAAATAGAGGTATGACTTTAGAGGCTGATTTAAAGGCTAGTAACGATTATTATCTAGTTAATGATATTGCAGTTATATATAAAAAACCAACGCCTATTACTATTTCTAAAGTTAATTATCCTTCGAGAGTGGAAGCTGTTATAAAAGAGGGATATTTTAAAACACCATCTACTACTGATTATAATGGTATTTATAAGGGAAAATACATTGACTTTGAAGCTAAAGAGACTAAACTTAAGACTTCTTTTCCTTTAAATAATATCCATCCTCATCAGATTGAACATTTAAAAAAAATTTACAAACATGGTGGAATTGGTTTTTTAATTGTAAGATTTACTGTTATTAATAAAACTTTTTTGCTTACTATTGAATCTTTAATTAAGTTTTTAGATGAAAATAAAAGAAAATCTATTCCTATTTCATATTTTGAAAAATATGGGTATATAATTAAAGATAAGTATAATCCTAGAGTTGATTATATCGATATTTTAAATAAGGTTTATTTTGGAGGTTAGTTTATGAATGAAATAAAAAATTTTTTTAAGAAAGACCCTTTTAATTTAATTATATTTGTTTTATCTATTATTATTTTATTGATAGGAATTTTTGTTGTTAATTTTTGGATTGGCTTACTTGTGTTTATTTTAGTTAATTTAATATGGGTAATTCCTTTTATTAAATGGCATAAAAAGCTAGAGGATAGGAAAAGGCCTAAAACAAAACCTGTTAAGAATATAGAAATTTTAGATATTCCTGATAAATCTAGTAAATTAGAAAGAAGTGATAATGTGGCTAAAAAGAAAACGGGTAAAAAAGGTAAAAAGAAACTTGGTAAAAAAATTTTACTTGGATTTTTGATTTTCTTTTTGATATGTATTATTGCTGGTATTGCTTTCTTTATATTTATTGCTGTTACGGCTGGTAAATTTAATCCTGATAAACTTTATTCTAAAGAAGCAAGTACTTTGCTTGATAGAGATGGTGAAGTGTTTGCGAAGCTTGGTACTCAAATGAGACAAAAAATCGATTATGAAGATATGAGTGAAGAACTTGTTAATGCTATTGTTGCAACTGAAGATTCTAGATTCTTTGAACATAATGGTTTTGATTTACCTCGTTTTATGAAAGCTTCTTTTGGTCAGCTTTTGGGTCAAAATGCGGGTGGTGCTTCTACTTTAACTATGCAGGTTTCTAAAAACCAATATACATCTGATGTTGCTACTGGTTTTGCTGGTATTAAACGTAAATTCACAGATATTTATATTTCATTATTCCAAATAGAACCTAATTATTCTAAAGAAGAAATTTTAGAGTTTTATGCGAATTCTTATTATTTGGGTAGTGGCGCTTATGGTGTAGAACAAGCTGCGGAAACTTATTTTAATAAAGAGGCTAAAGATTTGAATTTATCTGAAGCTGCTATGATCGCTGGATTATTCCAGTCTCCTGTTTCTTACGATCCTAATATCAACCCTGATAGAACTGAATCTAGAAGATTAACTGTATTAAGTTTGATGAAAAGACATGGTTATATAACTGATGAAGAATATGAAATTGCGAAAAAAATGACTGTTGATAAGATAGTTATTAAAGGTAGAAGTGCGCATACTAGTAATGCGAAATATCAGTCATTTATCGATAGAGTGGCTGTTGAAGTTAAAGAAAAAACTGATTACGATCCTTATTCATATTCTATGAGAATTTATACTACTATGGATAGAGATCAACAAGATAAAATTTCAGCTATTATGGATGGTTCTAATTATGAATGGGAAAATGATAAGGTCCAGGCTGGTATAATTGCTATGGAAACTAAAACTGGTGAAATAGTTGCTATTGGCGGTGGTAGAAATAAAACCGATGCGAAGTCTTATAATAATGCGACTGATATAGAAAGACAAATTGGTTCTACGGCTAAACCTTTATTTGATTATGGTCCAGCTATTGAATATTTGGACTGGAATACTAATCACCCTATTATTGATGATAAAACTACTTATAGTGATGGTACAGAGATTAACAACTGGGATGGTAGATATAAAGGTATTATTACTATTAGAGAGGCTTTAGGTGATTCTCGTAATATTCCGGCTTTAAAAACATTCCAAAGTGTTCCTAACGAGGATATTAAGGATTTTGTAACTAAGTTAGGACTATCACCTGAGGTTCAAAGTAATGGTAAATTACATGAGGCTCATGCGATTGGTGGTTATACTGGTGAATCTCCTATGACTGTGGCTGCGGCTTATGCGGCTTTTGGTAATAATGGTACTTATAATGAACCTCATTCTTTTACTAAAATTGAATTTGATGAAACTGGTGAAGTTTATGAAAATGAGGTTAAAAAGACAAAAGTAATGAGTGAAGAAACTGCTTATATGGTTACTGATATGCTTGTTGATACTGGTCAAGATGCTCTTGGTAGATATAATAATATTAATGGTTCACAGTTTGCTGCTAAAACTGGTACTACTAACTTCGATGAAAAAACTATGGAACAGGCTCATTTACCTAGTAATGCGGTTAATGATTTATGGGTTGCTGGTTATAACTCTGAATATTCTATTGCTGTTTGGTATGGTTATGAAAATAGAAACGATGGATATAATAGATTTGGTTCTAGTCAAAATTCTAGATTATTCCAAACTGTTGCGAAAAACTTCTTTGATAAGGATGCTACTTTTGAAAAACCTGATGGTGTGGTAGAGGTTACTGTTGAAAGAAATACTGGTTATTCAATGCTTCCTAGTGAAAATACTCCTAATGATATGAAAACTACTGAATTATTTAAGGAAGATAGTAAGCCTACTGAAGTTTCGGCTAGATTTAATAAACTTTCTAATGTTACTGGTTTAAAAGCTAGTGTAAGTGGTAATAAGGCTACTTTAAATTGGAAAGCTATTGGCACTCCTGATGCTTTAAATAAGAGTTATTGGAGTCCTTTGGTTGCAAAGGCTTTCCATTTATCTAAAGATCAAAACACTTATTTATCTTATATTATGTCATTTAATAATGGTAGACTTGGTAATGTTGTTTATAATATTTATAGTAAAACTTCTAATGGTTTAAAATTGCTAACATCTGTTTCTGGTAATTCGGCTACTGTTACTTTACCTAATGAAGCTTCACCTACTTTGGTCGTTAAATCTAGTTATTCTAATTATAATGGTTGTGAAAGTTCTGGTGTTGAGGTTAAAGTTGAATATGATGGCGTTTCTGCTAGTGATGTGACGGCTACTTTGATGGGTGATAGTACTGTTAGTTTAAAACTTGGTGATTCTTATAGTGAACCTTTAAATCCTGTTAAAGTTACTTTAGAGGGTGAAAACATCACTGATAGTGATGAGGTTGAAATTAGTTTGACTGTCTTATCTGCTGGTAATGATGTCACTAATTCTTGGAAAACTCTTATTACTTCTACCCCTGGAACTTATGAATTTAACTATAAAGTTACTTATAATGGTGTTATAGTTACTACTTTAACTAGAACTGTTACTGTTGAATAATAAAATAGGTTTTCGAATTTTGAAAACCTATTTTTTGTATTTACATATTGTTTTTAATTTACATTCTTCGCATTTTGGATTTCTGGCTAAACAGTGATATCTTCCAAATAAAACTAATTGATGATGTCTTTTGCATAAATCTTCTTTTTTGAATTTTTTAGTTAGCTTCTTTTCAATTGTTAAAACATCATCTTTTTCTTTGGCTAGATTTAATCTTTTACTTACTCTTGCTACATGGGTATCTACGGCTATACATGGTACATTAAAGATATTACTTAATACTACATTGGCTGTTTTTCTTCCTACTCCTTTTAAACTTTCTAGATATTCTCTGTTGTTTGGAAGTTTTCCATGATAGTCTTCTTCTAATCTCTTTGCTATTTCTATTAAGTTTTCTGATTTTTTATGATATGTTCCTATTGGTCTAATAATATCTTGAATATCTTTTATATTGGCGGTTGCTAGAGCCTTTAATGTTGGATATTTTTTGAATAATACTTTTGTTACTTCATTTACTCTTTTGTCTGTTGTTTGAGCACTTAACATGGTTGCTAGTAAAAGTTCATAATCTTTTGTGTAGTTTAATTCACATCTGGGATTTGGATATAATTCGTCTAGATATTCTTCAATCATTTTCATTGAGCCAGTCATAATCAAATACTTCTTTCTTTGGTTTTTTTGTGTGTTTTTCTCTTTCTTTTTTGATATCACTTTCTGTTTGTATTCCTTTTGAATGCCACTCTGTTAATATTCTATCAATATACCTTAAATTTTTTACTCCATTATAGATAGCTTCTTTTAAGGCTAGGGTTATTAAATTTTCTGGATAATTATCTTGCCATGCACCTATGATTTCGTATTCTGTTGGGCTTAATGTTCTACCAAACTCTTTTTCAAATATATCATATATTGTTGTTTTATTTTCTTCTTGTTTTTCATTGATCATGGTTAAAGCAAGTTTATTGTATAGTTCATCTAAATTAATGTATTCTTCACATACTTTTCCTGATTTGACTGATATTTTTAAAATATCTTTATTTGTTAAACTGTCTATTAGTTTTAAAATATCTGTTAGTTTAATATTTAAATCGTTTGATATTTTTTCTGGGTCAAATTCATTATTCCCTAATAGATATATTAAAACTATTAGTTCTTTGTCGGTTATTTTTAATTTTTTGTAATTTTGAAGTAAAATTTTGGGTATAACTATGTGCCCTTCTTTTAGTATCTCTATAATTTTTCCTGTCATAAATATCACCCTTGCATTTTATTATAACTTAAATGTTCATATTTTTACAATGAATATATGGAAAAATGTCCATTTTTTGGACATTTTATTTATATTTGTTTATTATATAACTTTTTAATTCTTCTTTTTCATTTTTTAAATTACCATTTAAGATTTTATCTTCTAAATCTGATAAAATTGGTTTTAAAAATGATCCTGCTTCTTTGTTTAAAAGTGTGCATATTTCTATTGGTGTTATACTTATATCTAATCTTCTTTTAATTGGTATTTTGGAATACTTTTCATTTATTTTTTGCTTATCTATCCCTTGTAATTCGGCGGCTAAAGTACATACATATAATCCATAATTATAAAGAACGTGATTATCTAGTAGGTCTTGATTTTTTACTTCGTTTATCTTTCTTATTGTTTCTTTTTCTATGGCGTTAAAGTTATATTTATCTAAAGCATCTAGCTCGGCCCATGTTACTATCATAGATGGTGTTATTTTGGCTTTTTTTAAGTTTGGTATTTCTAGATGGTCAGCTAATTTTAATTCTATTAATAATTCTATTCCATAGGCTTTATTTGGACTTGCAAATATTAAGTCTAATTCTTCTTTTTTTCTATCTTTAGATATCTTTCTTAATAAGTGTCCATATTTTTTGATATATGTCTTTAATTTTGGTTCTAAAGTGAAGTTTAGGGTTGTCGCAAATCTTATGGCTCTTAATATTCTTAAGGCATCATCTTTTAAACTTATTTTAGGATTTATTACTGTTCTTATTATTTTATTATCTAAATCTTGTTTAGCCCCTATTAAATCTATTTGATTGCCATTTTTATCTATACATAAGGTATTAATAGTGAAATCTCTTCTTTTGATGTCTTCTTCTAGGGTATCTACATATTCTATTTTTTCTGGTCTTCTATGATCTTTATATTTAATATCTTTTCTAAAGGTCGTAATTTCAAATTTTACTTTTTCAAATACTATGGTTACTGAACCGTATTCTGAATTTGTTGTAACAACTTCGGAAAATATTTTGTGTAATTCCATTGGTGTAGCATCTGTACATATGTCTATATCGGTAAAGGTTCTTTTTAAATATAAATCTCTAGGATAACCTCCTACCATATAGGCATCATAACCATAACTATTTATTTTTTCTAATAATCTAATTGCAGTTTCGTACATTTTATTCCTCGGATATTAAAAAAAGGCGTAAAGCCTTAGTTTAATGCATCTTTTAATTTTGCGCCAGCTTTGATAGAAACAGCTGTTCTTGCAGGAATAGTTACAGCCTCACCAGTTCTTGGATTACGACCTTGTCTAGCATCTTTATGTTGAGCAGCAAATGTGCAGAAACCTGTTAATGTAACTTTTCCTTCACTTTTTAAACCTTCTACAATTCCATTTAATACTGCATCTAATGCTCTAGTAGCATCTGCTTTAGTCATTCCTGTTTCTTCAGCAATATAGTTTACTAAATTTTGTTTTGTCATTTCAATATACCTCCCTTGTATTGTTAAGCTATCTTGCTTACATTTACATAGTACCATTTTTATTAAGAAAAATCAACATTTTTTAAGGTTTTTTACGTTTTTCGTGTTAAGGTGTGTACTGTAGGTTTATGATTTATTTTATAAAGTTTTATTTATTTTGAATCATTAGTAATATTTTTGAATGTTAAATAACTATGGCAAATAGGTTTCCTGAACCTTTATTTACAAGTTTTGATAATGTTTGTTTTAGTTTGAATCTAACACTTTCTGGCATTAATGATAGTTTTGCTTGTATTCCTTCTTGAACTATAACATCTAAACTTCTTCCGAATATTTCACTTTTCCATATGTTTTCTGTTCCTGAATCTTTATCTTTCATCAGATAGTTTATTAATTCTTTACTTTGTATTTCTGAACCTATTATTGGTTCGAATGTGCTTTCAACATCTACTCTAATCATGTGTATAATACGAACAAGAAGGATGCGTTTTATTTTTAAAAGAAATACTGTAATTATCTCCAGTATTAAGTATAATTCTTAACTTTATAAAATCTTTGTCTTTCATCTTATAGACTTCTATCTTCTCTAAAAATTCATAAATCAAACTATCAATATCGGCTTTCTCATACTCAAGTAGTTCTTTCGCTTTTTTCTTGACACTTTCTAAATATCTCTCATCTTCTAATAAATGATTACTTTTTTCTTCTAAAATAGTTATTTCATCTTCAAGTTTATGAATTTCGTTAACTATTTTCTCTACTTGTAGTTTAAAGTCATCTTCATTAATTAAGTCTTTTAGAATTAGGTCAAGTATTTTACTTTTCTTCTTTTCTAACATTTCTATTTTCTTCTGTTTTACTTCTATCTCATCTTTAAAATCCATATTACTTTGAAGTTCTTTGTACTCTTTCATTAAATCATCAATGACATTAATATTAGATACGTAACTTAATATTGTTTTACCGACAATTTCTCTTAATTCATTATCATAAAGAATAGGACCATCACAACCTTTAGTATTATGTTTTAAAAACTCACTACATCTCCAAGTAACTACCTTTTTCTTTTTTATACCACTACTTGTATTTACTTTTCTTCTATATGTCGTATTATGCTCCATACAATAAATCTTTCCACTAAACGGGTACCTATTTTGATATACTGTTTTATCTTTAGATAGCTTTTTACTTCTAGCTTCAATAATATTTTGGGCTTTTTCCCATATAGAAGCACTTACAATAGGTGGAACACTCTCATTATCTTCATAAAGCTTCCAGTCATCTTTTTCAATATTTACTCTTTGTTTAGAGTGATAGTCAATAACTCTTGTCTTATTTCCACAGTAATAACCTTTATATTTAGGATTAGTAAGAATATTTTTAATTGTATTTTGAGTGAAAGGTTTTCCATTACTATTGTAATAACCTAAATCAGCTAATTTATGTCCAATAGTTCGCATACCAATATGTTCATTAACATACATATCAAATATTCTTCTAATAATTTCTGCTTCTTCCTCTACAATAACTAACTTACAATTATCTTTTTTATAACCCCATATGGCATTGTTACCTAAAACATTTCCTTTTTCAATAGACCTTTGAAAACCAAACCTTACTCTTTCAGATAGTTTTCTAACTTCCTCTTGTGCGATAGAAGCCATAATAGTTAATCTCAATTCAGAGTCAGGATTAAAAGTGTTTATATGGTCGTATTGGAATAAAACACCAACACCATACTCTAATAGTTTTCTTGTATACTTTATACTATCTAAAGTATCTCTTGCGAACCTTGATATTTCTTTAGTTATAATTAAATTAAATTTTTTATTTTTAGCGTCTCTAATCATACGTTTAAAATCATCACGTTTAGCTGTTGAAGTACCAGTAATTCCCTCATCAACATAACCATCAACAAAAGTCCAATTTGTATTTTCTCTAATAAAATGTTCGTAGTAGGTTATTTGATTTTCCAAAGAGTTTAACTGGTCGTATTTATCAGTAGATACCCTAGCATAATAAGTAACTTTTAAATGTAAATCAAATATAGATACACCATTAGCTAGGGCATTTCTGATTTCAAATAATGTTAGCATTAAATAAGTGATAATTCCTTATTTAATGTTTCTATTTTTTCTAATAGTGATGACTCCATCTGTTCATAGATACTACTACTAATAACATTACTAGAAAAAAGATTTTTATTGATGATAAGTTGTAACTTAAATTTACTTATTTTATCTATAATACTCTTAACATTATTTTCCATAAAATAATTCCTCCTAGTAAAACTTTATTAAGAAGGATAGAAAAATATCATTGTTTCTTTATGACAAAATATTTTCCTATTCTTTTTTATGTGGTATATAATATACCCTTTTTTAAATAACGTACATATTAGGTTATCAGATTATCAGTATTTTCATTTAAGGTTTGATAATCTGTATCATTTTCTAAAGTCCAATACCATTTACCTTGAACTTGTATGCTTTTAACATCAAGTTCTTTTTTAGCTCTATTTAAAGTAGAAGAGTTAATATCATTTTCTTTCGCTCTTTCAAACATATCAGCAGAAGCAACCATGTTATTATTTTCTTTAAGCATTGATAATATATACTCTTTCGCTTCTTCTCTCGCTTTCAATTTAAGTTTTGACATATCTTCTTCTTTTTCATCAAGCTGTTCTAAATACTTAACCCCATCATCAGTTATTTCAAATAAAATAGTATTACCCTTTCTTCCAAGTGAAGCTTTAACATGAGATATTATTTTATTGCCACCCTCGCTTGGCCCAATTTTAAGCATAGAACGAGCTATACCAACAAAATCAATACTTCCTAATGCACGATAAATATCATCCTGTTTGGTTTTATTCATGTGCATAACTAATATAAGTGCGAAATTATATTTAATAGCAATATTCCCAATAGGTGCAAGTAATTTTCTAACTTCAGTTGCAGAATTCATAGATATATCTCCCAAATATCTTTGTAATGGGTCTATAACGACCAATTTAGGAGACTGTTCTTTAACAGCTTTTTCAAATCTCGTTAAATCTTCCAAACTGAATATAGGATTATCTATTTCATTAATAATGAAAATATTTTTTTGATTTGCTTTTAACATACATAATCTTTCTTTAATGGTATCAGATATTCCATCTTCTCCGTTTTGATAAATAACTTTTGATGGATATACATAATCTTTATTTAATATTTCATCATGAAAGGGAAATGGCTCACCTCTTGATAGTCTTGAAGCCCAGTCAAGTACTAACATTGACTTACCACTACCTGGGTCTCCAACAACTAATGTTATTCTACCCAAAGGTATATAAGGATACCAAAGCCAGTCAACATTTTTCTGTTTTACATCTGAAAGACATATTAAGTCTATATCAGCATTGTAGTTATCATCATAAACAGCACTATTGCCTTTTAAGTTATAATCTTTAGCTCTTTTACTAAATGATTCCACTTCATTATCACTTAATGGCTCTTTAAAGAGGTTTTTATTAATAAAATTACCTATCTCTAGCAATTGTTCTGACTTGAATTGATATTTATTATAAACTTCTCTTATGTGATTAAATAAAGCCGTGTTTCTTCCGTCGTGCTCTTTCATATTTATAAAACAAGTTTTTAAATTAACATTATTATGTAATGGGTAACAAAGTATTGGTAATTCTGGTAAATTTTTAATAACCTCATCTGTTAAATCTTCTTTAGCCTCTCTCATTACACCATTTACTTTTACAACAGCCGTTCCATTATTCTCACACCTATAATCAACTTGAAAACCACCACAAGTAAAACTATCAGCCCAATTATATATTTTTACACCTTTAGGTTTTTTAAAATATAAGTGATAGTGATTACTTTGAGACTTGATCCAATATGGATTATAATTTTTAATTAAATAATTAATCAAAAAAGACTCTTTATTAGTAATAATGTTACCCTCTTTATCTTTAGTAACATTGTCTTCATCAAAATCAATAACTACTACATCTTTTGGGACTAATAATGAAGCAGAAGCAAAAGTATCACAATTATCTTTTGCGTACTTTTGCTTATCTTCTTCTGTTTTAAAGGGATGAATGGGTTGTTTTTTTTCGTTAATTTCAATAAATCTTAACATTTATATTCTCCTTTCAAATGATTTATGAATTTGCACTTCATTTTTTCGGTTCCCTTTACTATTAAGTACTTGACTTATTGTAACAGGCGAACCTATCAAAAATTTAAGTGAATCGCATATTGTTGATACACTAGTCCAATTAATATCATTTTTGTACAGATTGTTAATCTGTTGTATTAGCTGGACTAGTTTGGTTATATACCACTCGTCATATTCACCTCCAAAAGTATAAGTATCAGCGACATTTTTTGAAATACCGTCGTCATCAACTTCATAAGAAATGACTAGTTTTGTATAGTTTGTTTCTTCTATAAAGATATCTTTTACTATACCTTCATATTCTTTTCCTATTTCTAAGTCAGCTGATAATTGGGCATAAGCCCTGTCTGCTAACTCCTCAAATTTACTTTTTTGTGGAGAAACTTTGTAATAAGTTTCTCCATTTAAAATTTCTTGTTCTATATTCATCATTTTTCCTCCTTATTTTCTAGATTACTTAACTTGTTTATATAAGAGTATTTTTCTTCATTTACAATCTTTTCGTAATTTATTAATTCTCTCTTATAAACATTTTTATAAAGATAAGTAGCATTGCAAAGTGCTTCTTTACCAATTAATTTTTTTAATTCATTATTTAGATATTTAGGTGTAATAAAATGTTTCCTTTTTACTTTAATATCAAAATCTTCTAATAAGTCTAATATTTCTAAAGTTGTAAGATTTTTAGACTTTTTACTGAAGAAATTGTTTGAATAAACAATTCTTCCATTTTCATCTTTTTTACATTTGATTTTTATACAAGGATAACCTTGTGCTGTTTTAGTTAATATACTATCAAATATTTTAACTTTATAAGTCATGTTCAATTATATCCTCCTTCTTTAATTTTTTTTGTTTTTTCTTTGTCCCTAAACAGTGTCACTCATATTTTGGAGACGATACTAATATTTATAATCAACGGAAACAAGTGTTCTTAAGGTAAATTATATGAGTAACACTACTTAAGGACAAAGCAATTTTTAATAATTTTTATTATTATGTCATAATATCATCGCCTTTCTTGTTTCAATTATCACAAATTTAGATAACAAAATATATGATAATATTTTTTTCGGAATATTCGGAATATTCTATTGATTATTTTTTATTATTCCAATATAATAATTACTCATAGAGAAAGGAAGTTTATATGAATGAAGAAACATTTACACTTAAACTAAATCAAGTTAATTTAAACCCCGACAATTTTTTATTAGAAACTGCTTTTCCAAACAAAACTAAAGATATAGAAATATATATTAAAAAAAACCAAATAAAAATGGAGTCAACTGTAGACTCCTATACAAGAACAATATCAACAAATTTTATAGATAAATTTAATCTAATAAAAGAATTAGGAAACAAATTATATAATAATTTAGATTTAATATCAGAAAATTATACGATTGTCACTTCATCTGCAGAAATTAACACTAAATATCAAAAAGAAAGCTCTTTTCAAAAAAAAATTTTCTTTTTTAGTAAACCTTATTTAAATGAGTATAGTATAAATATTTTAAAAGAATATTTCATAAAATATGGTTACCCTTATTTAACTTCTGATATTTTGTTAAAATTATCACAATTAAAAGATAATGAAACTTATACTTTAACATTAGATATTACTTTTTTTGTTTATTATTGTATTTCTATATATATAATAAGTGAAACTCATTTTTTAATATTACATAACAAAGGAAATGAAATCAAAAAATTCCTACCTATATATATTATTAATAATGCTAAACATAATAAAAGTATAATGTGGTTATGTACTAGAGGAATAATGTTACTCATAAATAACATTAACAGTCTAATAGCTCTTCTTTCACAAGAATATAGTTTTTATTTATCTAGCATCCAATATTTAGATTTAAATTATTATGAAAATATATTAAATAGAAATTATGAATATGATTTACCAAATAATGTGTATATAACTAAAGATGGACGTGAAATGAAAAGAAAAGGAAATAAACTATATGATACTTATAATATAGAAAATTTAAGTTATAGTGAATATAAACCTACTGAATTGTTGTCTAAACTTATAAAAATAGAACATAGTTTTTATAACAATATAATTATTCCAACATATAGTCATTTAAAATATATTTTATCTAATTCCAGTAAAAACTCTGGTTATCATTATTGTATTTATTGTCACAGTTCTTTTTTTGGGATAGGTAAGGAATGTGAAAAATGTCATAAATTAAACTCAATAGAAAATAAGAAAAAATTTTCTGATAATAAACGATATGAAAAAATTACTGATACTTATAAAGTATTGTTAGAATTAAATAAAAATTATAATAAACTTACCAAAGATGAAGCTACCTATTTAAGTAGTATTAAAAGTGTATCTACTTTTAAAAAATTATATACTAAGAATAAAGATAAAACAAAGATAGATGATTTAATAAAAAAAATGAGTAATCAGTAGTATTACAATATTACTTATTACTCATAAAAATATACTAATTATTTGAGTTTAATTTCAATATTCTATCTAATTTAGGACGACTCCAATTCATTAATCTAGCGAACTCGCTTTTGTTAATTTGTTTTGTTTGATATAAATGTAAGTTTTTATAAAAAGTATCTGGTATATCATTTTTAGTTAATTTAGGCCTACCTATTTTATGGCCTTTTTCTCTAGCATTAGCTTGGCCTAATTTAATTTGCTCAATTCTCATTTTTCTTTCCATTTCTCCAAAGACAGCACTTATTTTTAACATTGACTCAACCATTACATCTAGTTGTTCGTTGCGACAGTCAACTACTAAAGAGCCGACAATTAAACAAATGTGATTTTCTTTAATAAAATCTAGTATCTCACAAAAATGAGATGTAGAGCGACTTAATCTTGTAATGTCTGTTACTCTTAAAGTATCTTTAGGTTTTAAAATAGACATTACTTTTTTTAATTCTGGTCTATTTTTATCAGCTCCACTAGCATATTCCAAATATATATTTTCCTCCTTAATACCATAATCTAATAATGCTTTTTTTTCATAAGTATAGTCTTGAAAAAGTGTACTACATCTACCATATCCATAAGTTGTAGGTGTTGATTTTTCTTCCATTTTTCTCCCCCTTAATGTAACTAAAATTATTAATTTAATTATTATTACAAGAAGTGTTAAAAAAGTACATAATTTTTAACACTTTTTATATTTTTCTTCTTTTTATAAGATGAAACAATAAATAAATGTTTTTTGTACATATACTTAATTATCTTTGACTAAACCAACTTGTTTCATTAGTTTATTTAACTCTTGTTCTAATTCTTCTTTTGCTTCGTTTTCTAAATATTCTTTTACTTTAGTTGGATTTAATCCTAAACTTTCAACATATAAGTTAAAGACAAACTCATCATAATCATTAGTATTAACCATATAATTACCACCAACTTTTATAGCTTTTAGCTTTCCATTATGTATATACCTACGAAGTGTCGCTGTTGATAAATTAAGTCTGTTAGCCACATCTTTTAATCGTATTAGTTCTGTAACCATAGTATCAGTCCTTTCGTTAACTTTCTTGTACTTTAATAAAAAGTCGTTCAATATCATATATAAAAAGAGTGTAAAAATAAAACAGTGCTACTCAACACTGTCTTTTAATAATTCTTGAAATTTTATTTCTTCTTCTATCATATCATCAAACTTATCATACTTATTCATTAACTCTTTATCAACCTTATCTAATAGTAATTTATATTTTGACTTAAAGAAAATGGATGAGTAATATTTATCTAAAATTTGATTTCTCATCTTCTCTAATGGTTGTATTATTGTTTTACAATATAATTCTAAATAGTTCATTGTTCAGCCTTTTCTATAGTTATAATTAAATCTGCATATTCTTTACATTTATCTATACTTTTATCAATAGTATATGAACTTTCACAATAACTTACTATAATAACTTTATTTAAATTAACAGCTAATTCTTTTAATAGGCTGAGTAGAGTAGTGGCTTCTTTATTTAATGAATATGATAATAATTGAAGATAATCTATAACAATAATTTCATATTTATTAATTATCTTATCTATTATTGAAAAGTCATCTATGCGTTTGAGATATACATCTATGTTATCACTTAATTTTAATCTACTAATAGTAGAACCTTCTAAATCTATGAAACACATTGTTTTGTCTTTTATAGAATTAGATATATCTACTAAAAAAGTAGATTTACCACTTCCAGCTTTTCCATTTACTAAAATTAAATTCTTGTTTTTTAATGTCTCCATATATTTTATCATCTCTCTTTCTTT
>CALVRL010000003.1 GCA_944358625.1 uncultured Bacilli bacterium
GATAAATATTATCCAAGTAGTCAGATATGTAGTATATGTGATTATCAAAATAAAGAAGTAAAAGATTTGAAGTTAAGGAAATGGGAATGTCCAAAATGTCATACAAAGCATGACCGTGATTATAATGCAGCACTCAATATAATGTTCGAAGGGTTAAAAATATATATGAAAGGATTAGAACAAACTATCTAACCATAAATTTTGACAGGTAAAAAGTTAGGGTGGCGACCATCCGATATTGGTCTATGGAGAAACCTTAGGTTTCTATGAAGTAGAAATGGCTTACCGTGAGGTAAGCCGGGTCAAAATTTATTTGGCATTTTGTTCTATATTTTGTAAAAAATTCATATAAAAAGAGGAAATAGAATATTTTTGCCGTATATTAATTTATAGAGGTGAAAATATGAAATATTATGAAATTATAAAAGAAACATTAATAAAAAATGAAGTATATAAAAAAGTAAAAGATTATTCAAAAAATAAAAGTGATTTAAATACTTACTATGAAGTAGGAAGATTAATAGTAAAGGCTCAAGGCGGAGAGGCTAGAGCAAAATATGGAAATAAGCTAATAAAAGAATATTCAGAAAAATTAACTAAAGAATTAGGTAAAGGTTATGATATTTCTAATTTAAAAAGAATGAGACAATTTTATATGTTTTTCCAAAATGGTGGCTCATTGAGCCACCATTTTGGAAAAGTTAGCTGGACACATTATAGATATTTATTACCTTTGGAAGATAAAAATAAAATTAATTATTATATTTATATTACTGATAAGCTAAACTTATCAGTAAGAGAGTTAAGAGAAAAAATAAAATCTAATGAATATGAAAGAATAGGAGAAAAAACAGAGTTAGAAGAACCTAAAGTAAATACGTTAATTAAAAATCCAATATTAATTAAAGTAAAAAACAAAAATAATAAATTAACAGAGTATGCTCTACATCAGTCTATTTTAGAAAATATCGATGATTTTTTAAAAGAACTAGGAATAGGTTTTACATTTGCAGGTAGTGAAGTAAAAATAAAACTAGGAGACAGGTATAACTATATTGATCTATTGTTATTTAATGTAAATTATAACTGTTATGTTGTAATAGAATTAAAGGTAACAGAGATAAAAGCAGAATATATAGGGCAAATAACAAAATATATAAATTATGTAGATAAGAATATTAAGAAAGTATTTCATGAAAAAACGGTTGGAGTAATCATATGTAAAAAAGAAAACAAATATGTTATGGAATATTGTACAAATCCCCAAATATTTGTTAGAACTTATGAAACAGTGTAGAAAGAAGGTATTAAATGAATTACTATAATGAAATAAAAGAAACATTAATAAAAAATGAAATATATAAAAAAGTAAAAGATTATTCTAAAAACAAAAGTGATTTAAATGCTTACTATGAAGTAGGAAGATTAATAGTAGAAGCACAAGGAGGAGAAGCTAGAGCAAAATATGGAAATAGGCTCATTAAAGAATATTCGGAAAAATTAACTAAAGAGTTAGGTAAAGGGTATACAGAAAGAAATTTACGTAATATGAGAATGTTTTATATTAAGTTTAAGAAATGGCACGCAGTGCGTACCGAATTAACTTGGACACATTATCGTGTGTTGTTATCATTAAATGATTCTAAAGCAATTGAATATTATATGAATGTTGCAGTATTTCAAAACCTTTCGTATAGAGAGTTAAGAGAAAGAATTAAAACAAAAGAATATGAAAGAATAGGAGAAAAAATAGAGTTAGAAGAGCTTAAAGTAAATACATTAATTAAAAATCCAATATTAATTAAAGTAAAAAATAAAAACGATAAATTAACGGAATATGCTTTACATCAGTCCATTTTAGAAAATATGGAAGATTTTTTAAAAGAATTAGGAATTGGTTTTACATTTGCAGGTAGTGAGGTAAAGATAAAAATAGGTGATAGATATAACTATATTGATTTATTATTATTTAATTATATCTACAATTGTTTTGTGGTAATAGAATTAAAGGTAACAGAGATAAAAGCAGAATATATAGGACAAATAACTAAATATATAAATTATGTAGATAAGAATATTAAAAAAGTATTTCATGAAAAGACGGTTGGAGTAATTATATGTAAAAAAGAAAATAAATATGTCATGGAGTACTGCACGAACCCTCAAATATTTGTTAGAACTTATGAAACAGTGTAAAAGGAGGAGTTAAATGAATTACTATAATGAAATAAAAGAGACATTAATAAAAAATGAAGTATATAAAAAAGTAAAAGATTATTCAAAAAATAAAAGCGATTTAAATACTTACTATGAAGTAAGTAGATTAATAGTAGAAGCGTGGGGCGGAGAAGCTAGGGCAAAATATGGAAATAGGCTTATTAAAGAATATTCGGAAAATTAACTAAAGAATTAGGTAAAGGGTATAAAGAAAGCAATTTGAAAAATATGCGTCAATTTTACTTTGTTTTTAAAAATCGCCAGGCAATGCTTGGCGAATTAACATGGAGTCATTATATTGAATTGCTTCGTTTAAGAGATATGCATGAAATAGATTATTATATTTATATAACTAAGGTTCAGAATTTATCATATCGTGAACTTCATAATAGAATAAAATCCAAAGAATATGAAAGAATAGGGGAAAAAGCAGAATTAGAAGAACCTAAAGTAAATACTTTAATTAAAAATCCAATATTAATAAAAATTAAAAATAAAAATAAAAAACTAACTGAATATGTTTTGCACCAATCCGTTTTAGAAAATATGGAAGATTTTTTAAAAGAACTAGGAATAGGTTTTACATTTGCAGGTAGTGAAGTAAAAATAAAACTAGGAGACAGGTATAACTATATTGATCTATTGTTATTTAATGTAAATTATAACTGTTATGTTGTAATTGAATTAAAGGTAACAGAGATAAAAGCAGAATATATAGGACAAATAACAAAGTATATAAATTATGTAGATAAGAATATTAAAAAAGTATTTCATGAAAAGACGGTTGGAGTAATTATATGTAAAAAAGAAAATAAATATGTTATGGAGTACTGTACGAACCTTCAAATATTTGTTAGATACTATGAAACATTATAATTTTTCTTTAAATATTTTTTAAAATAAGATATAATTATTAAAGGATAGAGGTTGATAAAATGGAATATATTATAATTGGACTTTTAATTGTCATATTAATTATTTCTATAATTAGTTTGACTAAGAATGTAAATGAATCTAATATTACGGAAAGACTTGGAAAATTAGAAACAGAAACTATTCGTAATTTGGGTGATTTTAAAAACGATATTAATAAAAATTTAACTGATGATTTTAATAATTTAAATGAAAGAATAGAAAATAGACTTAATTTAATTAACGATAGAGTGAATGAAAGGTTAGATCAAAATTTTGAAAAAACTAATAAAACTTTTACTTCAGTTTTAGAAAGGTTATCAAAGATAGATGAAGCTCAAAAGAAAATTGATTCTTTGTCTAATGATATTATTTCTTTACAGTCAGTGTTAACTGATAAAAAAACTAGAGGTATTTTTGGTGAAGTTAATTTAAAACATATTTTGGTGAATGTTTTTGGCGAAAACAAAGATAATATATATAGACTGCAGTATACTTTAAGTAATGGTACTGTTGCGGATAGTGTTATTTTTGCTCCTGAACCTTTAGGTACTATTGCGGTTGATTCTAAATTTCCTTTAGAAGATTATCAGGCTATGGTGGATAAGAAAAATCCTAATCCCGCGCTTGCAGAACGTAAATTTAAAAGTGATATGAAAAAGCATATAGATGCAATTGCTTCTAAATATATTATTCCTGGTGAGACGGCTGATCAAGCAATTTTATTTTTACCTGCTGAAGCTATTTTTGCTGAAGTTAATGCTTATCACCAAGATGTTTTAGATTATGCTTATAATAAAAGAGTTTGGATATGTGGACCTACTACTTTAATAAGTACGTTAACTACTTTACAAATTATTATTAAAAATATTGAAAGGGATAAGTATACTAAAGTTATTCATAAGGAACTTAAATTACTTGATTTAGAGTTCAAAAGATATAAAGATAGATGGGATAAACTTTATAGAAGTATCGAAACTGTTAGTAAAGATGTTAAAGATATTCATACAACTACTGATAAAATTACTAAAAGGTTTGACGCAATTAATCAAGTAAATGTGGAGGAAATTGGTCATGAAGAAGATTAATATATGTCTTTTAATTATTACTTTGGTTTGTTCATTTATTACGATTATGGGCGAACTTGATAAAGGTATAGTTATTATTTTAAAAGATTCTAGTATTGTTTTAACGGCTACTTTACCTTATATTTTGAATAAATTATTTAAGGTTAATTTGAGTGATGGTATTATATTTATTTGGCTTATATTTATTTTTCTAGCTCATTATATGGGGGTTACAGCTGAATTTTATAACAAATGGGAAGGCTTTGATAAGGTTGTACATACTTTTTCGGGTATTCTTACTGCTTATGCAGCTATGCTTATAGTATCTAAAAGTGATAATATTTGGTTTAATATTTTATTTATAATTTCTTTTAGTGCTTTTTGTGCGTTTGCTTGGGAGACTTTTGAGTTTGTTTGTAATATATTATTTGGTGGTGATGCGCAGAGGGTGGCTGAAACTGGTGTTACTGATACAATGATGGATATGATAGTGGCTTTTATAGGGGCTTTCATATTTAGTTTAGGTTATTATTTGAAGAAAAAAAGCTGAAAAACTATTATTTTATGGCTTTTTGATTTATAATTATTTTGAAGGGGCGTGAAGCTTATGGAAGAAAAAATTTTAGATATAATTAATAAACATAATAAGGCGATGACTTATGATGAGATTTTAGAAAAATTAACAGATGAAGAAATTCCTTTACTTCCTTCAACTTTGAGTAAATTAATTAAGGATTTAAAAATTAGATTTACTAATAAGGGAAAGTATGCGAAATTCGATGATAAATCACAAAAAATAGGTGTTTTTGCGGCTAATAAACGTGGTTTTGGTTTTGTTATTGTAGATGGTGAGGATAAGGATTATCATGTTTCTTATGAAAACGTAAATGGCGCAATTGACGGTGATGAGGTTGTTATCAAAGTCATAGATGAATCTAAACATGAGGCTGCTGTTGTACGTGTTAATAAGAGAAATTTAAATAATTTATTAGTTGGTGAACTTTATACAAAAGATGATAAAAATTTCCTTAAATTAGATGATGATAAATTAAATATTATTGTGGAAATTTCTTCTGATGATTTAGAAGGAGCTGTTCCTGGACATAAAATTGTTGTTAAAATTGAAAATAAAATTACTAAGAGTAACTATTATCAAGGTAAGGTTATACGCATTTTAGGTCATAAGGATGATCCTGGGGTTGATATTTTATCTATCGCGGCTAGATATCAAATTAATGATGTTTTTCCTGATGAAGTAATAGAGGAGTTAAAGAGTATTCCGGATGAGGTTAGTAAAGAAGAACTTGTTTCTAGAAAAGATTTGACGGGTGAGGTTATTTTTACTATTGATGGTGATGATACTAAAGATATAGATGATGCGATTAGTATTAAGAAATTAGATAATGGTAACTATTTACTTGGTGTTCATATTGCGGATGTTAGTCATTATGTTAAAGATGGTACTGCTTTGGGCGATGAGGCTTATTTAAGGGGTACTAGTAGTTATTTGGCTAATACGGTTATTCCTATGCTTCCACATCAACTTTCTAATGGTATTTGTTCACTTAATCCTGATGTTATTAGATTAACTATTTCTTGTATTATGGAAATTGATGATAAGGGTAATTTAGTGGATAGTGAAATTTTTGAGAGCTATATTAAATCTAGAAAACAGATGACTTATAAGAATGTCAATAAAATACTTAATGAAAATATTGTTCCTAATGGATATGATGAGTTTGTTTCTGATTTGAAATTGATGGAGGAGCTTTCTAAAATAATTAGAAAAAATAAAATAGAGAAAGGTTATCTTGATTTTGATGTTCCTGAACCTAAAATTATTACTGATAAAAATGGTAAGGCTATAGATATTCAAAGAAGAGTTCAAGATACTGGTGAGAATTTAATTGAAGATTTTATGATTATGGCTAATGAGACTGTTGCTAGTACGATTTCTTATATGGATTTACCTTTTATTTACCGTGTACATGGACTTCCTGATGAGGAGAAAATTAGAAATTTCTTACATTTTATAAATATTTTGGGTTATAAAATTCATGCGAATTTAAATAATATTACACCTAAAACTATTCAAAATATTTTGAAGCAGTTAAAGGATAAAAAAGAATATAATATTTTATCTTCTATGCTTTTAAGAAGTATGCAGAAGGCTATTTATGATAATGTAAATATTGGACACTTTGGTTTAGCTAGTAAGTTTTATACTCATTTTACTTCACCAATAAGGAGATTTCCTGATTTAACTGTTCATAGATTACTTAGGGCTTATTTGTTTAATCATAATATTGATAATCAAACTATAGATTATTATAATAGTGTTTTACCTGATATTGCGAAACATTCTTCTGAAAGAGAAATGGCTGCGACACAGTGTGAGAGAGATGTAGACGATATGAAGATGGCTGAATATATGGAAAGTCATGTTGGAGAGGTTTATAAGGGTGTTATTAGTACGGTTACTAATTTTGGTGTTTATGTAGAACTTGATAATTTAGTAGAAGGTATGATTAAAATAGATGAACTTGATGATGATTATTATTTTTATGATGAATCTACATTTAGTTTGGTTGGTAAAAGAAGTCATAAAAGATATATGCTTGGTCAGACTATAGATATTATAGTTGATAGTGTTATAAAGGATAAAGGGCTTATTAATTTTAAACTGTATAAGGGTGATAAAAGTGGAAATACTAAACAGAAAGGCGAAGTATAATTATCAGATTTTTGAGAGTTTGGAAGCGGGGATAGTTTTAACTGGAACTGAAATTAAATCTATTAGGGAAGGTAAGGCTAATATTAAAGATAGTTATGCTAGAATTAAAAATGATGAAATTTTTCTTATAAATATGCATATAAGTAGTTATGATAATGGTAATAGATTTAATCATGATGAAACTAGAGAAAGAAAACTTTTGCTTCATAAAAAAGAAATTCTTAAATTTAGAGATAAAATTAAGTTAGAAGGATATACAATAGTTCCTTTAAAGGTTTATTTAAAAAATGGTAGAGCTAAAGTTTTAATTGGTCTTGCTAAAGGAAAGAAAAATTATGATAAAAGAGAAGATATTAAAAAAAGAGATATCGAAAGAAATATTAGAGCAAGATTAAAAAGATAGATTTTGTTAAAAAGCTTTTATGTGGTATAATATAAGAGCTTTAATGAATTGGGGCCGCTTTTTGGTTTCGACAGAAATGTGGAAGATTAGATGGCAAGTCGGAGTGACACGTTAAGTCTAAAATTAAATATAACTGGAAACAGAAATAATTACGTACCAGCATTTGCCTAAGATTGGCAAGGTACACTCTTTTAATTCTATAGCTTCCATAGGATTTTAAGGGTTCGCTTTTAGGAAGATATATCATTATTTAGCCTAGAGGTAATGATGAATTTTATAGGCTTACTAATAAAATAGTTGTTAGTTACTAATTTTTATTAGGACGTTTTATAACTAACTAAACTTGTAGATGTCTATTTGGAAATGTTTTTGGACAGGAGTTCAAATCTCCTCGGCTCCACCATTTGTAATTAATCCCTTGATTTTCAAGGGTTTTAATATATTTTGTTTTTGCTGTGTTAGTAAGTTGTTTCATTATACTGGAATAACTTTTAATATGTAAATCAAATTTTTGTTTATCTAGACTTTATATTTACCTATTGATATAATGTAACTAGTGAATTTAATGAGGTGATTTATGTTTGATATTAAGATTAATATAATGGATAATGTAGATATGGATATAATAAGTAATATAGAATATAAACTTTTGAATGGTTTTGATTTAACACAAAATGAATTAGATTATTTTTTGAATTATGTGGCTTATCAGACTAGAGTTTTACTTTCTTTTAAAAAAAATAAAAATATAGAAGATTATAATTTTAATTTTATGTGTGATACCGCACAGTCTATAATTGCAAGATATTTTGATGAACTTGGTTTAGTTTATAATGCTGTTCAAACTCAAGATGCTATTTCTAAAGATATTTTAGGTCATAGTTTTATTGTTTGTTCGTTTATGGTAGATGGTCTGGATAAAAGTTATATTATTGATCCTACTTTTAATCAGTTCTTTGATATTGATAGATGTAAAGAAAGTGAATTTAAAGTTATTAACAATAATGTTTTGAAAACTCCTGATTTGGGATATTTTGCTTTAAAATCTAATGAGAATTCTCAAAATAGTATAAAAAAATTACTTAAAAGAGGTTATATAAAATTAAATGAAGAGACGGCAAAAATTTATGGTGATTTATTTTATAAAACTAAACTTGGTAGTGTAAATTATTTTAATTCTAATTTAGAAATGCCTGGTAATATTTATATTAAAAGTTTTTTAAAAGCTAATTCAAAATTAACTTATACTTTGGATGAGTTAAGAGAAATGGGACTTAGTTTAGAAACTTGCTATAAGGATAAAAAAAATAGTATAAATTTTTAATAACTTTCCACAATATAATTGAGGAGGGAAGTTATGAAAAAAGTATTATATTTATTTGCAGCTTTGGTTTTACTTACTGGATGTAGCTGTACGGCTAATATGGGTAATACTCCGACTAAAAAGGTTGAAGAATACTTGAATAAATATCAGACTAATGATGATGATGTCTTAACTGATTTAGATGAAGTATTAACTAATGATATTAGTTTAACGGATGCGGAAAGAAGTAATTATAGTGATTTTATGAAAACTCATTACCGTGATATGCAGTATGAAATAAAAGATGAAACTATCGATGGTGATAGCGCTACTGTGAATGCAGAAATAACGGTTAGAAGTTATGCAGATGCTGTAAATGAAGCTAATGATTATAGATTAAATCATGCAGATGAGTTTGATAGTGAAAACACTTTTGCTAACTATAGATTAGATAGATTAAAAGAGGTTACTGATACAGAAACTTATACTATTACTTTTCATTTAACTAAAGATAATGAAGAGTGGAAAATCGATGATTTATCTGATGATGATTTAAGAAAAATTAGTGGACTTTATGGTGTTACTGATGTCAACGCTATAAATGACGGTGCTGATACAACCACTGATGATGGTAAAACTGATAATAATGATAATGGTATTGTCGGTGACGCTATAGATGATATTTCTGATGGTATTCAAGATACTGCTGATGATATTGTTGATGGAGTAGACGATACGAATAAAAATAATTAAGTGGACATATTTTCCACTTTTTTTGTATATATTTTTTTAGGTGATAGTGTGAAAAAATTAATTTTTTTATTAATTTTGTTTTTACCTTTTAAAGTTTTTGCTTATGAAACTAATGCGAAAGCATTTATTTTGATGGATATGGATAGTGGAAGGGTAATTGCTGGTAAGGATGTTCATTACGTGCAAAGTGTGGCTTCTATATCTAAAATTATGACGGCTATTGTTGCTATTGAAAATAGTGATATAAATAAGACTATTACTGTTGGTGATGAGGTATTAAAAGCATATGGTTCGGGCATTTATATTCGGGTTGGTGAAAAACTTAGAATTAAAGATTTACTTTATGGTCTTATGCTTAGAAGTGGTAACGATGCGGCTTTAGCTATTTCTGTTGCTGTTAGTAATGATGTTGATAGTTTTGTTAAACTTATGAATGAAAAGGCTAAAGAAATTGGTATGAAGGATACTACTTTTAATAATCCTAGTGGTTTGGATGAGGAAAATGGTAATTTTTCTTCTGCTTATGATATGGCTTTGCTTATGAGTTATGCGATGAAAAATGAAGTGTTTAGAAAAATTACGAGTACTAAAGATTATACTTTGAAAACTAATAAAAATGTTTATAAATGGCATAATAAAAATAAGCTTTTGTCTACTTATAAATATACTACTGGTGGTAAGACTGGTTATACAAAGATAGCTAAAAGAACATTAGTGACAAGTGCGAGTAAAGATGATGTAAATTTGTCGGTTGTTACTATTAATGATGGTGATGATTTTAATGATCATAAAAATTTATATGAAGAGGCTTTTAATGAATATGCTTCTTATAGTATTTTAAATAAGGGTTTTATTAATATAATTGGTGAAGATTATTATAAGAATGATTTACTTTATTTGAAAAATAATTTTAAATATTTGCTTAGGGAAGATGAAAAGGATATTTTAAAATTAAAATATGAGATTAATAAACTAAAGAAATATAAAAGTGGTGATAAAACTGGGGTAGTTAAGGTTTATTTGGGAGATAGTTTAATTCATAAAGAAGATATTTTCGTAAAAAAGGGTAAAGAGAAAAAAAGTTTTTGGGATAAAATAATTAGTTTTTTTAAAAATGATTAATAAACTTTGGATTTCTTTAATTGTTATTGGCTCTTTATTTCTTATTTTTACTGGTAATGCTTCTATTTTGAATGAACAAATTCTTTCTTCTGGGAAGGCAACTTTGGAACTTGTAATGCAAATTTTTCCTTTGGTTTCTTTATGGCTTGGTATTATGAATATTGCAAAGGATTCGGGTTTACTTGATAGATTATCTCATTTTATTTATCCTTTATTACATAAAATTTTTCCTCTAATTCCTAAAGGTCATGAATCTTTGGGTTATATTTCTTCTAATATAATTGCGAATATGTTTGGACTTGGTAATGCGGCTACGCCTTTTGGGTTAAAGGCTATGAAATCTTTAAATGATTTAAATAAAAATAAAGATGAAGCTAGTGATAGTATGGTTACTTTTATAATTATTAATACTTGTGGTCTTTGTGTTATTCCTACTACGATTATTTCTTTAAGAATGCTTTATGGTAGTAAAGATCCTTCTTCTATTATGATTCCTTGTTTTTTGATTAGTTTTATTTCTCTTTTGTTTGGGCTTTTAATTGATAGAATATGGAGGCATCATAAATGAATATATCTAGTTTATTTATTCCTATTATAGTTTTGGTGGTTATAATATATGGTGCTTATAAAAAAATAAATGTCTATGATAGTTTTGTAAATGGGGCTAAAGAAGGGCTTCCTATGGCTATTTCAATGTTTTTTTCTTTACTTGCAATGATATTTGGGGTGAATATATTTTTAAAAAGTGGGGTTATTGATTATTTTTTGTCTTTTTTGAAACCTTTTTTGATTTTGATAAATGTACCTTTTGAAGTTTTGCCTGTTGCTATTATGAGACCTTTTTCTGGTAGTTTTGGCTTGGCCTTGCTTAATGATATTTATAAGGTTTATGGACCTGATAGTTATATTAGTGTTTTGGCTTCTATTATTCAAGGTTCTAGTGATACTACTTTGTATGTTATTACTTTGTATTTTGGAACTATAGGTATTAAAAAAATCAAACATGCTTTGTGGGTTGGGTTACTTGCGGATTTATTTATGGTTATAATGGCTTTAATTATTGTTCCCTTGTTTTTTTAACTCTTATTTTGTATAATTTTAATGGTGGTTTTGATGGAAAGATTACAAAAAATTATTGCGAATAGTGGGTACTGTTCTAGGAGAAAAGCTGAAGAGCTGATTTTAAATGGTAAGGTTAAGGTAAATGGTGAGGTTGTTAATACTTTAGGTTCTAAAGCTAGTTATAATGATACTATAGTTATTAATGGCGTTACTTTGAAATTAGAAAATAAAGAGTATATTTTACTTTATAAACCTAGGGGAGTTTTATCTAGTGCACATGATGATAAGGGTAGAAAAACGGTTACGGATATTGTTGATAGTTTAAATAGGCTTTATCCTGTTGGTAGGTTAGATTATGATACTAGTGGACTTATTTTACTTACTAATGATGGTGAACTTACTAATTTACTTATTCATCCATCTCATGAGGTTGAGAAGGTTTATATTGCTAAAATAGATGATGTCGTTATCCCTAGTAAGGTTAAGTCTTTGGAAAAAGGTGTTATCATAGATGGGAAAAAAACTGGTAAAGCTAAAGTTAAAATTAAAAAAATTGATAAAAAGAAAAAATGTTCTATCATTGAGCTTACTATTTATGAAGGAAGAAATCATCAGGTTAAAAAAATGTTTGAAGCTATTGGATATTATGTTTCTAAGTTAAAAAGAGAAAGGTTTTCGTTTTTGACTTTGGATGGGCTTAAATCTGGTGAATATAGACATTTGAATATTAAAGAGGTTAAAAAATTATATGCAGTATGTAAAAATGTAAAATAGCTGTAATTTGGTTTGAGCTTGTTTTGCTTTTTGATTTTAAATATAGTATACTGTAATTAAAAGGAGGCTTTTTATGAACAAAGATATTGAAAAACTAGCACATTTAATTTATGAGGCTTGTCATACTTTAGATGAAATTGAAAGAGAAGAAATTATAAATGATATTAAGCGGTTACCTAAAAGTTTGTTTGGTATGGTAGAATCTACAGATACTTTTAGAGATTATATCGAAAATTATTTAAATAAGGAAGTTAATAATTATCACTCTGAAGTTGTTAGTAATTATGTAAATGTGGAAACTCCAAGTTTAATAGGAAATAGTGCTTGTAATAATTCATATGATATGGTTGTTAATTTGTTAATAGAATATCCTAATCTTGCTAAAGTAATTAGAAGTGTTGAAATTAAAGAAAATAAGTCATTATTAGAATTAGGTAAAGAGCGTGGAAAAAAATTTAAGGATAAGTATAAACAAGATAAAGGTCTTTCTTTATTACATGAAGCGGAAATTACTCAATTAAACTATTATAAAAACGAGGCTAGTTTAAAAGCTGAAAAAGAGGATTTGCAAAGACGTAAGCAGGAATTACATTTTTTGGTTTCTAATGGTGAGATAAGTAAATCAGAATATATGAAACAGAATAATATTTTGAATGTAGAAATTGAGAGCACGGATGTTGCATTAAATGCTAGAGAGGCTCATTTTAATTTTAATTATTGTAATTTATATAATCAGGCTTCTATTTTGTCGGGGAATGAGACTATTTATGATAGAGATACGGTGATGGATTATAATTATGAATCACAAAGATTAATGGCACAATCAAATTTTATGGGGTATAGAGTACTTTTTGCTAAAGGTGAAATTAGTGAAAAAGAGCTCATTGATGCTCAAAGAGTGTGTCAAACAAGAATTGAAAAAATTGATAAAAATCAACAAATATGGATAGAGTCTGAACAAAATAAAAAAGCTCATAAAAGTAAGTAGAAATGAACTCCATTTTAAAGGAGTTCATTTTTTAATTTTGATTTTTACTAATTTATGATCACTTATATTATTGTCTATGACATCTATATTTTCAATATTAAAGTCTATTGGAATAAATATATGGTCTGGAGTTTTGAAATTATATGATATTTTAAAGGGGTTTACAGGTGGTTTAAATGTTTTTTCTTTTATAGGAACTAATTTACAGTTTTTAGTGTTCATGTATTTTATAAAATCTATGAAAATGTTGCTATCTGTATTTAAATTAAAATCTCCTACTAAAATAATAGGGTAGTTATTTGCTTCAATTATTTGTTTTAAATAAATTAATTGTATTTTTCTCGCATGATTTGATAGGTGATCTAAATGAGTGTTTATAATAGTAAATGTTTGATTTTCTTTTGTTACGGTTGTAACTGTAGCAATTCTAGGAAATATAGATAGAAAGCTTCTTTTCCCCAATTTGTTTATATCTTTGGATAATGAGTGGGTTTGAGTTTTTAAGATGTTTAAATTAGTGATGATGGAGTTATTTTCTCCAAAGTGGTTATACCAAGGACTTTTTTCTTTAAATCTATTTTGACCTGTAAATTTATAATTGGGTATATATTTTTGTAATTTGGTTTGATAGTTATCGGTTAATTCTTGAAGACAAATTATATCTGGTTTTTCTTCTTTTATTAATTTACTAAAGATTTTTGGGCTGTTTTTTCCATCATAATTTTTGATATAAACTTTATTTTGAATATTAAAATTTATTATTGTTAGTTCCATATTTTTACTCTCTTTCTATACAAAAAGAAAACTTTAATTGTTTTCTTCAATTTCAATGGCTTCTGTTGGACAACCTTCTGCAGCCATTTTTACGTCATCATTTACTTCATCTTTAATTACTTTAGCTAATCCGTCATCATCAAAGTCAAATACTTCTGGACAAGTAGCTGTACATGCACCGCATCCGATACATTTATCTTTTTCTACTGTTACTTTCGCCATTTTTTATACCTCCATAAAAATTATAAATAAAAAAAATTTAAAAAGCAAGTCTTACCTTTTAAAAAGTGACAAAATATGATATTATTAATAATAAGAGGTGGTACGGGTGGCATCTAGGATGGAGAGATATTATCAAACTGAAAAAGAGGGTAATACAAGAACTAAACGTAATACAAAACTTTATAATAGTATTTATTCTTATGGTAAATATAGTAATATTGAGGGTATTGCATCTATTGATAATACTAATGAAATAGATATTACTAAGGTTAAAAAAATGCTTGAAACTAGGGAAAAATATCAAGCTGAAAGAAGATTTAGAAGATTAACTGATGGGGGTAAAGAACCTAAAGAGTTGCCTAGAATTCAGAAGAGATATGATAATGAAGATAGAACTTATGATATTATGGATGTTTTGTCTAAAGCTAAAGAAAATAAAGAACCTGACGATAAAGAAAGAGTACTTAGTGAAACTAGTTATGATGTTTTGAAAAATCTTCATTTAAAAAGAAAAGAAAAATCTTATGATGATGATTCTTCTGATTTGGTTAAGACTATTTCTAATACGGCAATGCTTAATAAGATGGATGATGCTGATTTGGCAGCTTCGATGTTTAGTGATTTACAAGGCTCTAATGAAGATACAAAAGTTAGTAATGTTAAGGATATTAAAGAATACATAAAGGAAAATAAATCTTTAGAAAAAGAAAATACTATGGATAATTCTTTCTTTACTTCTAATATAAAACTTAAGAAGAAAGATTTTGTTAATTATGATGAGGATGAGAAAAAAAGTGGTTCTTTATTAAAAACTATCTTTGTGACTATTTTAATTTTAGGTATTATTGGGGTTATTGGAGTTTTGGTTATTCAAAAACTTGGACTTTTTTGAGATTAAAAATGTTATTAGTGGTAATATAAAGCATGTTAAATAGAGTATATATATTAATTCATTTTTAAAATAGGCATTTGAACTTCCGGCTGTTTTGAATATGATTTGGGTTAATATGATTATGATTAAACAAGTAACTATTGAAATTGTGTTATTTGTTTTTTCTTTTACTTTGAATACTTCTTTTAATCCTTCTTTGATAAAATATAATCCCATAATTATTTGGACAAATAAAGCTAAAAACCATTCGAGTGATAAGATACTTTCTATTCTATCTATAATATCCAAAACGCTTACTCTTTTTAATAGGTGAAAACTAGGATAATGATATAATTCTGCTAGATGGATACCAAAAATACTGATAGTTAGGAATATTACATTTAAAAGTGATAGAGTACTTATAAAATAAAATAGATAACTTTTTTTTGATGAGTAGTTTTTAATTTTATTTTTAGGAATAATGTTTAAGAGGAATAGGGGGAGGATATTAAATCCTATAAAATAAAATGATGATATTAAAATATTTTCCTTACTATTATTTAAAATGGGTTTTATATTATCTATGTTTACATTTCCTACTAAACCTATTAATATAATTATGATAAATATTAAGGATGTAAAAAACATGATAAGACTTACTTTACTGAATACATGAAATTTTTTTGTAATAGTATATAAAACTGGTAATATCAATATTATTATGATGAAGATAGTTGGTGTTTTGTAAAGATACTGTGAATCTATAAAGTTTGTTACTATCCAAAAACTGGAGAGTGTAAATATAAAAATTCCGGCTATTGATATTAAATTGAGTAGAGTGCCTATTTTACCTAGTTTTTGATTTATGGTTATTATGTTTTCGTTTGGATATTTATTTTTTAATTTATTATATAAGGTAAAGGGAATTAAGCCTATAAATATGGCTAGAAGAATACTTATCCATGAGTCTTGATGGGATTTTGATAATATAAGTTCACAGGTTATTTCGATAAATGTGGCTCTTGTTAAAAACCATAAAATAGTGTTATATTCTAGTGAACTTATTTTTTTCATGATTTTTCCCCCTTAATCGTCTTATTTAATGAGCCTGTTTTGTTTATATTTAAATTTGTGTTTATTTTAACATTTAAGTTTGGAAAATATACATCATTCCAATTCTTTTTTATTTTTTCCCATGTTTTAGGATCTTGTTTATATATTTTATTTCCAAATCCAAAGATATCTGATTTGTATTTTTCTTGTATTTTTTTTATTGTTTTATTTAATTTTTCTTTTAACTCTTTATTCCAAGCTTTTTCTATTTTTTCTATTTCTTTATAGTCTTCGATATCGATATTATTTATATTATATATATTTCCTGTTCCACTTATATTTATTTCAATATTTTGAGTGTCTTTTATTTTTATTTTGGATTTTAGGTTGCTGGCTTCTATACTTATGTCTTCGTTTTTGTATTTTACGTTTGTGTTTGTTTCTTTTGCTTCATTTTTAATAATATTTATAGCCCAGCTTTCTTCTTCTTTTGTAAAGCCTTTTAATTTGTCATTTTTGAAGATGGCTAGTGGTCCTAGTGCTAGAAAAGTGTCAGGTTCTGTTGTTTCTAGGTTTTTTTCGTTGCTTCCTTTTTTTACGCTTCCTTTAATTGTTATGGATGGTAAGACGGGTTCTATTCCTTCTTCTAGTATTTGACTTATAAAATTACTGTATGTTACTGATGTGGCTACGGCTTTACTTTCGGAGTTTGATTCTATTAATGTGGCTATACTTTGAGATGGGAATGATTCTAAAGGTGAGACTATTTTTAATATATTTTTGGCACTTACGTCTTTGGCTTCTAGTAGGTAAAATTTTTTTCTTGTTTGTGGATTTCTAATTAACCAATCGGCTATTTTTAAAAATCCTTCTTTGGCTATATCTTCTGATATTATGACGACGTTTATGTGACCTAGATATAGTTCTTTTGGCACTATTTGTTCTATTTTTTTAGCTGCTTCTGCTATAGTTTTACCTTCACTTGAGTATACTGTTGTTTTGGCTTCTCCTTCTTTTGATGATGTTTGGGCTTTTGGTGAGTTTGCTATTAAAAAACTTAATTCGTAGTTATCTTCTTTTTTATCGAAAGCGACGGCTGTTACTATTGATAGATTATTTAACTCTTTATATCCGGCGCATCCGGTTAGGGTTATGGTTATTAATAATATTAAAATTATTTTTTTCATTTTGTCCTCCTTTGTCTATGAGGGTTTAATGTACTGATGTATTTTGGTCTTGTTATTAATTTGTCTTCTTCAGCATGATAGATAGTGTTTAATTGTTCTTCTTTGTAAAATGGGGCAAATGGGGCTAGAAAACTGGTGTTTAGATTTTCTAGGGACGCTAGTTTGATAAGCCATATTATAGCGAATGATAGTATTCCTATTATTCCTAAGAAACTAGCGGCTAATATGAAAATAAAACGCCACGCTCTAATACCATTCATAAAGTCAATATCTGTAAATATTAGACTACATATCGAAGTGAATGCGACAACAATTACGGTAATTGGTGAGACTATTCCGGCGTCTACGGCGGCTTGACCTAGTACTAAAGCTCCTACTATACTCATGGCTGCTGACATGCTATTTGGACTTCTGATATCACTTTCTCTTAGTATTTCAAATATTGCGGTTAATAATATTATTTCAAATGTGGTTGGAAAGGGGACTCCTTCTCTTTGTATTGCTAGAGAGATTAATAGCTTATCTGGTATGGTGTTTTGATCATATGTTGTTATTGCTATATATATAGCTGGTGTAAATACTGTTATTATAAGTGCGATTACTCTTAAAACTCTTGTAAATGTTATATTTCCTGCTTTTTGATATTCGTCTTCTGATGTGTGAAGGTAGTCGATAAATACGGTTGGAAGGATTAATGTAAATGGGCAGTTTTCGACGAATATTACTATTTTTCCTTCTAGTAGGGCTTGGCTTACGACATCTGGCCTTTCTGTGCTATGGATTTGTGGGAAAATTGATTTTTGTTTTATTAGATAATCTCTAATATTTCCACTATCTAATACGCCGTCTATGTCTATTTTATTTAATCTTTCTTTTATTTTTTTAAATTTTTGGGGATCAGCTATACCGTTTATATAAGCTATGCTTATTCTTGTTTTTGTCCTTCTTCCTAGTTTTAATTCGTCAAACCATAGATTTGGGTCTTTGATTCTTTTTCTAATTAATCCTAGATTTTTGGAATGGCTTTCGGTGAAACTATCTTTTGAACCTCTTAAAATGGGCTCGCTTGATGATTCGGTTACCCCTCTATCTAATTGGGCTCTGGTTTCCATGACTATTGCTTTATCGCTATCATCTACTGTTATTATTGTAAAACCACTTGATAGGTAATATGGAAATTCGTTAAAATCGTTTATGATAAATAACTGACTATTAAATAAATTGTTTTTTAAGGCTTCAAAGATATTTTGAAAGATGTTTTTATTTTCTTTTGTGTATAATGTTCCTTTTATTATAAAATCACTTACTGTTGAAGCTTGCGCGGAACTTTCTAAAAAAATAATACCGACGTTTTTTCCTTTTATATTTATGATTCTTGAATTTACGTCTGGACTATTTCCATATAAGGTTTTTACTTTTTGCACTATTTTTTTAGCGTTTTTTTCTATTTTTTCCATAATATCCCTGCTTTCTTTTATATTATGTTCTTTTTTTATTTGTTTATGTTATAAATTTTTGGTTGATTTTGATGTGAAACTTTTTTAAATAAAAAGATAGAAAAAAGTTTCACATTTTAATTTAAAATGTTATAATTGGGGAAAGTATACTATTATGGTGATTATTTATGGAAGAAGTATTAATTAAATGTGATAGACTTGATTATTTTGGTAGGGGTATTGGTTATGTAGATGGTAAGATTATCTTTGTAGCTAATTTACTTCCTTTAGAAGAAGCTTTAGTTAAAGTTATAATAAAAAAGAAAAAATATATGATAGGTGAGGTTATTAAATTTATTAAAAAATCTAGTGATAGGGTAATTCCTAGGTGCTCTTACGTTAACTGTGGATGTGCACTTCAAAGTTTAGATTATTTTAAAACTTTAGAATTTAAAAAAAATAAAGTTACTGATATTTTAAAAAGATATAGTGGTTTAGATAATGTTGTTAGTGATATTTTTTATGGTGATAAGTTTTATGGATATAGAAATAAAATTAGTTTAAAGGTAAAAAGTGGGGAATTGGGTTATTTTAAAAATGGTTCTAATGAATTAATTCCTATTAGTGGATGCGCTCTTGCGAGTGATAAAACTAATGAGATAATTAGTATTTTGAATAAAGCTGATTTATCTTCTGTTTCTAGCATTGTTATTAAAGATTTTGGTGATATTTTAATTGATATCAAGGGAAATATGGATATTAGTTCACTTAAGGATTTTGCTTACTCTATTTATATGGATGATAAACTTGTCTATGGTGAGGAAAATCTTTTGGCTAGTCTTGGTGATTTTAAGTTTTATGTTTCTAAAGATTCTTTTTTTCAGGTTAATAGTGATGTTACTTTAATGCTTTATAATAAAATTATAGAGTTTCTTGGTGATAATAAGAATAAAACTATTTTAGATTTATATTGTGGTGTTGGTACTATAAGTTTATTTTTGAGTAAACATTTTAAGAGTGTTATAGGTGCTGAAATTAATAGGGAGGCTATTAAATGTGCGAATTTGAATAAAAAATTAAATAATATTGATAATGTTAGTTTTATATGTGGGGATGCTTCTTTAGAACTTAAAAAATTAAAAGCTGATTTTCTTGTAGTAGATCCTCCTAGAAGTGGGTTAACTTTGGATGGGATTAATGAAATTTTAAGGTTTAGCCCTGAAAAAATAGTTTATGTTTCTTGTGATCCGATGACTCTTGCTAGAGATTTGAATTATTTTAAGGATAAATATGATATTAAAGAGGTTAATTTGTTTGATATGTTTCCTTGGACTTATCATGTGGAAAGTTTAGTTTATTGTGTGAGAAAGTAGTAAATTGAAAACAAAAATTTTGGATGGTGATATTATGGATAATAAAGAAAAATTATGCGTTTTAAATAAAAAAGGACTAAGAAATATTTTTATTATAATATTAGCCTTTATTTTAATATTTTTGTTTAAGGTTATTTCTTTTGGCTACGATGTTAAACATATGAAATATACTTTTTACGATGATAAATTTATTAATTTAGGTGTTCCAAAGTTTTCATTTTTAATGCAGAATAATGATGAAAATTATTCTTTTAAAAGTTTTAGGAGTAAAGGTGTTTTAGAAAAAGAGGTTAAAAAATATTTGAATACTTTAGAAGATTTGAGTTGTAATAATACTATTTACTATTATGATGAAGATTCTGATATAACGATTATTGATTATTCTATTATAAGTAATCCGATTTACTCTACTATTTCTTATTCTCTTAAAAATGGTAATTACTGTGATAATTTTAAGATAAAAGAATATGGTGATGTTCTTGGAAGTTTAAATGGTGTTAGATATATAGAAAATAATGATATTTATATTTCATTTATACCTTCTTATATTGATAATATGTTTGTTTCTAATTTAAAAGCGATTAGAAAAAGTGATAACATAGTTTTAGAAGATTCTAGCGGAAGTTTTGAGATAAAAAATAATGAATTAATCTATTTTAGAGAAAATATGTATGAAGAAAACATTAATATTCCTAAGAAATCTATATTTAAAATTAAAGATAATAAACTTATTTTGAAAGATAATTACTTTTCTGATTATATAGATGAGGTTATTTTGTGAGGCGCTTATGAAGAAATTTTTAAAACGTTTTAGAAAAAATATTTTTGCTTATAATTTTATTTTTATATTTGTATTTTTATTTATTTGTTTTATTTTATCTTTGTTTAATATTAGGTTTATGTCTTGGTTTATAATTTTAATGATTATTATTTTTGTGATTATTTTTATTCTTGGTATGATTCAAATTATACGTAGGGAATCTAAAATAGTTAAAATTGTTAGTATTGTTTTAACTTCATCGTTTATAATGCTTTGTTTGATATTTCATGATGTTATTATTTTTATATTTGCTTTTACTTACAGACCTGAACACATTACTAATTTAGATGGTAAGACATATGTGGCTTCTGTTAGAATGGGATTACTTGATACTGATGTTTTTTACTATGATTATTATTTTCCGTTTTTTATGGGGACTAAGGAAAGGGTAATTGGCGATTTTGGTGATGGTAGTTTTGATCCTTTTGTTAGTCATGATTCTATTAACAATATTAGATATACTTTTTATGATGATAATGGGAAAATAATTTATGAAAAAACTGAAAATTATTCTAAAGATAAAAATGGTGATATTAAATTGGATAGTGAAAGTAACAGTGATAGGACTTTAATAAAAGAACCTACTATTGATGATAATGTTTTATATGAAGTTAAATTTGGTAAAAATGTTTTAAGGGTTAGAAAAACTGATTCAGTTCTTGCTGGAAATATGGTTATAGGTGTTTATTTAAGCACTGATAGTGGTAAAAAATTTAAACTTGTAACTACAGATGATGTTATTGTTAGTTTGGAGGCTAAATTTAAATTTTTGGATAAGGATAAAGGGTTTATAATTTCTACTGGTGATATTCGGTTTAATGAAGATAGTAAAGATTTACTTGTGACTAGTGATGGGGGAAAAACTTTTCAAAATGCGAAATTTAATTATAAAAGTGATAGTGCGGAATATATGAGTATTACCAGTTATCCTTATTTTGAGAATGAAGTTTATAATTTGAACTGTGAAGTTTATACTTTGAACGATAAACGTAATGGTTATGAAAATAAGAAATTACATTTTGTGAGCAATGATGGGGTTGTTTGGAGTTTAGAAAAATAAAATGATATAATTTGTAGTTTGTTTTGATTAGAAGGTGAAGGGTTATGTATAAAATTTTAGATGATAAAATAATTTATATTTTTAATGATAATATTATTGGTGAAGTTTGTTTTGAGATAAATGGTAATAGGGCTTTGATTTATCATACTTATGTTGATAGTAATTATAGGGGCATGGGTATTGCTTCTGCTTTGATGAAAAAGGCATTTGAATATTTGGAAAAGAATTATATAGTTGAATGTTCGTGCTCTTATGCGAAAACTTGGGCTATTAAGCATGGAAAACTGTAAGTTTTTAACTTATGGTTTTTATTTTAGCTATTTTTTGTTATACTATTTATAGTAGTGAGATGATAGATGTATGAAACAAATTGTAAATAGTATATTGGGTTTTGCGATAGGCGATGCGATGGGTGTACCTAATGAGTTTAAAAAAAGAGATGAACTTTTGAAAAATCCTGTAACTGATATGACGGGTAATGGAACTTATGATGTGCCTTTGGGTGTTTGGTCTGATGATACTTCTATGGTTTTGGCCACTATTGATTCTTTGGTTAGTTTACATCAAATTGATTATGAGGATATTATGAAAAGATTTTGTGAGTGGATAAATGATTCTAAGTATACTTCTACAGGTTTAGTTTTTGATATTGGTATTAATACTAAAGAGAGTATTTTAAAATATTATATTGATAAAATAGAACCTATATCTTGTGGCGGGGCTTCTATTAATAATAATGGTAATGGCTCACTTATGAGAATGATTCCTATTGCTTTATATACTTATTATGAGGATACTTTGGGTGATAAACTTTTGGATATTGTTAAGAATTCTTCTTCTTTGACGCATGCTCATGAATATAGTATTATGGGATGTTATATATTTGTAAAATATGTTCACTTTTTACTTTCTGGTCTTGATAAATTTAAAGCTTATGAAAAGGTTAAGAGTTTGAATTATTATAAATTTAGTGAAAATGCTAGAAGGGTATATAAGAGATTTTTGACCACTGATATTTATAAACTTGATATTGATTACATTAGGTCTACGGGTTATGTTGTGGATACTTTGGAAGCGGTTATTTGGACATTTTTAAATGCTAATTCTTTTGATGAGAGTATTATTGGTGCTATTAATTTGGGTGATGATACTGATACTATTGGTGCTTTGACTGGTTGTTTGGCTGGACTTATATATGGTATTAATGAAAATTGGCTTAATCAAATTAAAAATAAAGAATTCTTGATTAGTTTAGCTAATTCTTTTGATGAGGAACTTAGGCTTAATATTTTAAAGTATGATGAAGTTTTGTTTGATAGGTATGGTATTGTTAGTGGTAATGATAATGTGTTTTTGATTAAAACTGAAGTTAATTCTTCTATTTATGGTATGCAAAATAGATATTTGAAAATTGCTAAAAGGGTGCATTTTGAATATGGTTATACGGTTATTGTAGCTATAAATTCTTCTGATGTTGGTTTGAATGATGATTTTGATAATTTGAAAGATTATTTAAAGGGTGATATTTATTTGATGGGTATTTCTAATGGGGCGGCGCAAGCAATACAAAATAAATATGATAATGTTAAAGGTATGCTTTTGGTTAATACGCCTTTGATGATAAATTTGCACAAAACTAAAGAGGGAATTTTAAATTATAAAGGTAAGCTTATTTTTGTATATGGTAGTAAAGATCCTTCTTTTAATTATTTACCTCTGATTCAAGATTTTAGAAATATTAAAGTCGTTATAATTGCTGGGCAGGATCATAATTTTAGTAATGGTGATGAGTTTTTATATTTACCTGAAAAATATTTGTTTGGTGATGTGAAATGAAAGTTTTAACTATAAAGCAGCCATATGCTTCTTTGATTATGGCTGGGATAAAAAAATATGAATTTAGGACTTGGAAGACTAGTTATAGGGGTGAGGTTTTAATTCATTCTTCTAAAACTTTAGATAAAAAAGCTATGAAAGAATTTAATTATGATTTGGATTATCCTTTAGGCTTTATTATTGGTAAGGTAGATATTACTGATGTGATTAAGGTTGATGATGATTTTAGGAAAGTGTTGGAAAAGGAAAATAGTTTTATTTATAATCATGTTATTAATGATAAATCTTTTGATGGTTATGCTTTTAAATTAGAAAATTTAGAACTTTTAAATCCTATTTATATTAATGGAAAATTAGGACTTTGGAATTACGATATAAACTATAATGATGAAAAATTATAGTTTTTTTATAAAAAAAGAGGATTTTAAGAAAAAAAATCGTATCTTAATATATGAAAGGGGCTTAGATAGGAGGGAGTTATGACTTTAGAATTAACTAAAGAATATTTTGAAGATTTGGATAGTAAGCTTACTTTAATTCCTTTAAGCTATGATAGGGCTTTTAAATGTGTTTTTAAATTAAATTTAGATTTATTAAGAAAGTTTTTAAATGAGATTCTTCCAATTAAAATAACTGACGAAAATAAAATAACTTTATTAGATGGTGAACTACCTATTTCAAATAAGAAAGAAAGACAAAAAATTGTAGATATATTTGTGGTTATAAATGAAAATATATTTATAGATATAGAGATAAATAGGAGTAAATTCAAAGATGTTTATGAGAGAAATAAACAATATTTAGATAAGGTTTCTAATTTATTATTTGAAAAAGGGGAAGATATAAAAGATTTAAAAAATAGAAAGATATATCAAATTAATATTAATGCGCATCATAATGAAGATATAACAGATGATATTATCGTATCTTATGGACTTATAACAAAACAGGTATATCCATCTTTAGGCCAAATGATAGTAAAAGGACTTGAAAGATATAGGCAAAAGTATTACAATGGTGATGTAACAAAAAGTGTGATATGGCTTACTATATTAACAGCAAGGACATTTACAGAGATGTATGATTTAGTGAGCAAGGTACTTGATAAAAATGAGGTTCAAAGGCTAATGGAGGCGGTAGTAGATATGTGCAGGGATGGATTTATATTACATGAATGGCAGAAAGATAAGATGGATGCGTTAGTTAAATATAATGAGATAGAAAATGCAACTAATGAGGGAAAGGCTCTTGGAATAGCTGAGGGAAAAACCCTTGGAATAGCCGAAGGAATTAAACAAAATAAATTTGAAATAGCTAAAAACATGTTAAAAAAGAATATGTCTTTAGAAGATATTTCAGAAATAACGGGCTTAACTATCTATGATATTAAAAAAATAAAAAACAAAGAGGTATGATTTTATCTCTTTGTTTTTACATTTCTATTTATAAGTTTTATATTTGGGTGTGATATTAAAAATTTAATTAGTGGATTTTTGTTTAAAATATTTTCGAATTTTTGTATTTTATTTTTATCTTTACTTCTTTTTATTATATTATAAAGTTTTAATTGTGTTTTGATAGATGTAGCTAGATTATAAATTGGTATACTTGTCATAGCTAAATTGTTTAAGTTATTCATTATTTCAAAAAATTCTTCTTTTGTGCCATATTTACAAAATACTTGAAATAGTGTTTCGATGTCACTATGGAAATAGGCGCTTTCCATTTCATTTTCGCTTTCAAAAAATGTTTCAATTAATCTGGCAATTTGAACGTTATGATAATATGCGATAGATTTACTATTAAAAATTCTGTGATTTAAAAGCTCTGTATATCCCTCATTTATTCCTATTCCTAGGGTTTTGTTAAATTTTGTATATACTTGAAATCCATAGTTATATTTGTCTATACTTGAAGTCATGTGAAGAAATTCATGGGATAATGCATATTTTTGATTAAAAAATATTTCTATTTCATTATTTGGTGTATTATATCTTCCAGCAGCTATTTTTACATTTAATAAATTTTTATGTATTTTTCTAAATATTCATAAAAATTAACTTTTATAAAGGAAATAGTTTTTAAATTTTTTAGACATGTTATAAAGTTTTCTGGTGTTACATAATTTTTAAATTTGTTAATAATTTCTGTTAATTCTTTTGGATAGTTACTTTCTTTAAATATTTCGTTTAGTTTTTTAATGATTCTTTATCTAATTTGGCGTATATAGCTTTATAGTTTGATTTTTGTTCGTTTTATATGGATTTATATATAGCAAAGTTTCTTTTTTTATTTTGTTTTTTAATATTTAAACTACGGGCTATATTGGCTGTTATTATTATGATATATCCATTTAAAATTGTTGGAATAGAATTTAAAGTTAAATCTGTTAAAAACATATTATTCACTTCCTTTGACTAATCTATATACGTTATATGATGGGGTATTAAAGAGTCTAAAATTAAAGTTTGATACTCCTAAACCGTTAGATATATATAGATCTTTGTTTTCTATTTTATAGTGGCTTTCGTGATATTTTTTCGCACCATCTGGTAAGAATATGGGTCCTATAAGTGGCAGTCTTACTTGACCTGCGTGTGAATGACCGGCCAAAATTAAATCGAATGGATTATTTGTAATTTCATCTACTGTATCTGGTTCATGTATTAATAGTATTTTATAAATTGGTCCATTTTTTTCAAATGAATTTAAATATTCTATTGGTGTTTTTAATTTTTCGTTTACGTTTAATTTATCTTTTTCGGTACTTAATCCTGTTATAAAAATGCTTTCGTATCCATTTTTGTATATTTCATCATAGCTATTATTTAAGTTTATAAAATTAGCTCCTGATATGATGTTTGTCCATTCATCAAAATTTAAATCGTTATTACCTGTTATGGCATATTTTCCGGCTTTTGTTTCTAGTTTACTTAATGAATTACTTATTTTGCTGGATAATTCGCTTGTCATTTTAGTATCTTTATCAATTAAATCTCCTGTTAAAACTACAATATCTGGTTCTTGTTCGTTTATGCTTTTAACTAATTTATTTAAACTTTCTATATCAAAAACTCTACCAAAATGAATGTCTGTAATATGAACTATTTTAAAACCATCAAAATTATTTGGTAAGTTTTTAACTGCTATTTTATATTCTTTAACTTTGATTAATTTTGGTTCTATTAAAAAGCCGTATGCGACTATAAGGCTTATTATTAATATTATAAATATAAAAAATTTTAAAAACGAAAAATGTCTTTCTTTCATATTTTCACCTATATTAATTTTAACACATTTAAAAAAAAGACAAAAGTCTTTATGAAAAAATGAGTAAAAATGTCTGCATGGATAATATTAACCCGTTATGCATAAAGTGAAATCCCATTGAGACAAATATATTGTTTGTTTTTTTAAGCATATAGGCAAATGCAATACCACAGCTACAGTATGATAATAGATAAAGTGGTAAAAGTTCGTTTATTGGCGTTCCTATTAGGTGAAGTGAGCCGAAAACTAAACTTGATACGGTAATATATAAAAAATCATTTTTAAATATAGCTCTGAAGGCTAATCTGAAAACACTTTCTTCTAATAGTGGGGCTAAAATAACAGCTGATATAAATATATATATTGGAAATACGGTAAATTCATTTCTTATCGTAGTTTCGTTAGTAGAAGTTCCTCCTCCTAATATATTTATTAACATATTTGATGCCATCATTACTATTAGACCTATAATATAGTATTTTAAGTTGTCTTTAAAATAGGTATAGTGTTTTTTCTTTATATCATTAAATGCATCTTTAATTTCTTTATCAAATATAGTAAAGATAACTGTAATCATCAATATTTCTACTGCAAGATTATACATTATGGAAATGTGACTTGGTAGGTTTGCTGTATTTATGTGCATAAGTATAAATGGTATATCTTTAAATAGACTTACAAAAAAATATAAGAATATGATGGAAATACCTTTAATTATGTATTTTAATTCATTTTTATTTCTTGTTATCATTTTATCACCAAATATATTTTATCATTAAAAGGGGAAAAAAGATATATAATGTTTGGAAAAAAGTGTGTTAAAAGATAGTAAAATGTGATATAATCTTTGTAGACGTGCAGAAAAGAGTGGGCTATCCCACTCTTTAATGTAGTTTTAGGAGGTACTAGATGGAAGATAAAATTAGGAATTTATTAGAAAAACCTATTATGGATGCGGGTTATGTTTTAGATTCTGTTTTTTATGGTTTGGAGGATAATGTTAATACTCTTAGACTTGTTATTGATAAAAAAGGTTATATCAATGTTGGGGACTGTGTTAAGGTTAATGAAATAGTAAATCCAATATTGGATGAAGCTGATCCTATTAGTGAGAGTTATGTATTAGATATTTGTTCTAAAGAGAAGGGAAGTGGTATAGATGAATAGTTTAGAATTTAAAAAAGCTGTCGATACTTTATCTAAAGAAAAAGGTATTGATAAAGATTATATTTTTGATGCAATGGAACTTGCTTTAACTAGTGCTTATAAGAAAAATTATCATTCTTTATCTAATGTTAGGGTTGATATTAATAGAGAAACTGGCGAAATTAAAATATTTTCTTATAAAACTGTTGTTTTTAGTAAAGAATATGAAAAGGAAGATGGGGTTTTAGAAAAAGAGGTTATTACTGATGAAGATGGTAATGAGGTAGTTAGAGAAAAAGAATTCCATTTTGATGATAGAATTCATATTACTTTAGAGGATGCGAGAAAAAAAGTTCCTGATATTCAAATAGGGGATACTATTGAAAAAGAGGTTACTCCTAAAGATTTTGGTAGGGTAGCTGCTTCTACGGCTAAACAGGTTGTCGTTCAAAAAATTAGAGAAGCTGAAAGAGAACTTATTAATAACGAGTTTCAAGATAAACAAGATGAAATGGTTACTGGACTAGTTGCGATGGAGGATTTACGTAATTATTATATTGATTTAGGTAGAACGCAAGGTATTTTACCTAAAACGGAGATTATTCCTGGTGAGACTATTAAAATGGGTTCTAGTATAAAGGTATATATTACAAAAGTTGAAAATAATTCTAAAGGTCCTTTGATTTTGCTTTCTAGAAAACATTTTGGTTTTGTTAAAAGACTATTTGAACTTGAAATTCCAGAAATAAATGAGGGTATTATTTTAGTTTATAGTGTGGCTAGAGATGCTGGTAATAGAACTAAAATTGCTGTTTATTCTGAAAATAGTAATGTTGATCCTGTTGGATCTTGTATTGGTGAACATGGTTCACGTATTAATAGAATTATAGAGGAACTTAATGGCGAGAAAATCGATATTGTTAAATATGAAGCTGATCCTGCTAGATTTATCGAGAGTGCTTTAAGTCCTGCTCATAATCTGCACGTTTTTATAACTGATGAAAAGAAGAAGGAAGCTTTAGTAATTGCGGATGGCGAGAATTTGTCTCTTGCTATTGGTAAAAAGGGTATGAATGTTAAATTAGCTGCTAGACTTACTCATTTTAAAATAGATGTTGAGACTGTAGAACAAGCTAAAGAAAAAGGTATTAATATTTATGAAGGTTAGAAAAATACCGATGAGAACTTGTGTGATTACTAAAGAAAAATTACCTAAAAAAGAACTTATTAGAGTTGTTAGAACGCCTGAACATGATGTCATAATTGATGAATCTGGTAAGGCTAATGGTAGAGGAGCTTATTTAAAAAAAGATAAAGAGGTTTTTTTGAAAGCTAAAAAAAATAAAATTTTAAATAAAGTTTTAGAAGTTGATGTGCCAGATAAGGTATTTGATGAACTTAATGATTTATTAGATTAGAAAAGAGGTGCATAAATATGATGAGTGTTAGAGAATATGCGGAGGATATTAACCGTGATGTTTCTTTGGTTTTGGAAAAGTGTTTAGAGCTTGATATAGATGCGAAAAATGAAGATGATATGCTTGATGAAGAGGCTATTATTATGCTTGATAATAGTTTTGATGAAGTGGATGAAGAGTTAGAAGATGAAAAAATTGAAGAAGAAGCTCTTTTAGAAGAACGCGAAATGAAGTCTGTTAAACCTGAGAAAAAGAAAAATAAAATTTCTAAAGATAAGACTTTGGCTCAAAAGAAAAAGGAAATGTATAAAAATAAAGAAAAATTACAAAGTAATGCGCCAGTAGAAAATGAAAATGTTATTTTATATAAAGAAAACATGACTATTGCTGAACTTGCTAAAGCGATGGGTGTTAATTCTACAGAACTTATTAAAAAATTATTTTCTTTGGGTTTTATGGTTAATGTTAATAGTGCGGTTTCTTTTGATCAGGCTGAAATTTTAGTTTTAGATTATGGTAAAGAACTTAAAAAAGAAGAAACTGCTAATGTAGCTAATTTTGAGGAATTTGAGGTTCATGATAAGGATGAGGATTTAGTTTCTAGACCTCCTGTTGTTACTATTATGGGTCATGTCGATCATGGTAAAACTACTTTGCTTGATGCGATTAGAAAAACTAATGTAGCTGAAGGTGAAGCTGGGGGTATTACACAGGCTATTTCTGCTTATCAAGTTAAACATGATGGCAAATTAATTACTTTTATTGATACTCCTGGTCATGCTGCTTTTACTGAAATGAGGGCTAGAGGTGCTAGTATAACTGATATTGTCATTATTATTGTGGCTGCTGATGATGGGGTTATGCCTCAAACTAGAGAAGCTATTGATCATGCTAAAGCGGCTAAAGTTCCAATAATTGTAGCTATTAATAAAATGGATAAACCTGGAGCAAATCCTGATAGGGTTATGACGGAAATGGCTGATGCTGGATTAATGCCTGAAGAGTGGGGCGGAGATATTATATTTAATAAAATTTCTGCTGTTACTGGCGATGGTATTGGTGATTTACTTGAGAATATTTTATTAATTGCTGAAGTTAATAATTATAGGGCTAATCCTAATAGATATGCAATGGGTACGGTTGTGGAATCTAAACTTGATAAACATCTTGGGCCTACTTTGACTGTTTTGGTTCAAAATGGTACTTTGCGTTTGGGTGATCCTATTGTTGTGGGAACGGCTTTTGGTAAGGTTAGAACTTTGAAAAATGATAAGGGTGAGGAAATTACTGAAGCTTTACCTTCACAACCTGTTGCTATTACGGGTCTTAATGATGTACCTGCTGCTGGTGATAGATTTATGAGTTTTGCTACCGAAAAAGAGGCTAAAAATATTGCTTCTATTCGTAAAGAGCAAGTTAGAGTTAAAGAAAATAATATTAAATCTAGTGTTTCTTTGGATGATTTGTTTGCTAAAATTGGCGAGGGCTTGAAAGAAATTAATGTAATTATTAAAGCTGATGTTAATGGTAGTGCTGAGGCTGTTAAGAATAGTTTACAAAAAATAGAGGTTGACGGTGTTAAGATTAATGTTATTAGAAGTACTGTTGGTTCTATTACGGAAAGTGATATTGTTTTAGCTAAAGCTTCTAGTGCTATTATTATTGGTTTTAATGTTAGACCTTCTAAAAATATTGCGGATAAGGCTAAAGATGATGGTGTTGAGATTAGATTTTATAATATTATTTATAAGGCTGTAGAGGATATGGAAGCTGCTATGAAGGGTATGCTTGATCCTGAATTTGAAGAAAAGGTTTTAGGTAGTGCTATTATTAAACAGATATTTAAATTTTCTAAAGTTGGAAATATTGCTGGATGTTCTGTTAGTGATGGTATTATCAAAAGAGATTCATCAGCTAGAATTATTCGTGATGGTGTTGTTATTTATGATGGTAAAATTGGCTCTTTACAGCACGAAAAAGATAGCGTTAAAGAAGTTAAAAAGGGATATGAATGTGGTATAACTATTGAGGGCTTTAATGATATTAAAGTTGGAGATGTTATAGAATCTTATGAGATGGTAGAGGTTAAAAGATAAATGTTTTTTAAAGAAAAAATAGGTGTGGCTTATGTGCTTGATGATAGTATAGATAATGGAGAATATATACTTGATTTATATATTGTTTATTTAGATAAAAGTCAGTATGAGTTTAAATTATATAAAAAAATATCTAATTTCAGTCTAGAGCCTTTATATAATTTAATTGATGAGGTTGAAGCTAAACCTATTGATTATTATAAAAGTCAAGATTTTGGAAAAGGTCTTAAAAGCTAGCTTTAAATGTGCTGGCTTTTTTGTTATAATTATTTTGGAGATGATATTATGAATATTAAAACAGAAAGAATTTCTGATGCTTTAATTGAACAGATTAGTTATATTATTGCTACTGAAGTTAAAAATAGTCATATTAAATTTGTAACAATTACTGATGTTAAGGTTAGTAATGATTTAAGTTATGCTAAAGTTTATTTTACAGTTTTAGATGAAAGTAAAATTGATGTAACTAGTAAGGCTTTAAAAGAAGCTAGTGGTTTTATTCGTCATGAACTTAGGGATAGGGTTGATATTAGACAGATTCCTGAACTTGAATTTGTATATGATGAATCTATCAAAAATGCTCAAAAAATAGAAGATATAATTGATAAATTACATGAAGAGGGATAAATGTGTGAAAAAGTAATATAAAAACTTGACAAGCATAGTATTTATATGTATAATCGTTTGTGTAATTTGAAAAAGGAAAGAAGAAGTATCCACTTCTCACCCGATTACTTATAGGTGATGGGTTTAATGCCAAATATAGTTTTTACTTATTTTATTGTGCATTAGTGGATACTTTGTATTCACTTTTTTATTGGAGGTGTCTAGTATCGCAAGAGATAAAGATTTGTATATCAATGAGCAAATACGAGCAAAAGAGGTTATGGTAATTGGTCCAAATGGTGAACAGTTAGGTGTTAAGCCTATTAAAGATGCACTTACTTTGGCTGATTATGCGGGTTTTGATTTAGTATTAATGAATCCTAATGGTAAACCGCCAGTTTGTAAGATTATGGATTATAATCGTTATAAGTATGAGAATAAGAAAAAACAGAAGGAAAATATGAAAAAACAAAGAGAGGCTAACTTAGATATGAAAGAATATAAACTTTCTGTAAATATCGATGTTCATGATTTTAATACTAAATTAAATAATGCGAGTAAGTATTTAGAAAAAGGTCATAAAGTAAAAGTTAGTGTTCGCTTTAAAGGACGTGAAATTACTCATAGCTATTTAGGTAAAGATGTTTTACTTCGTTTTGCGGATGGAGCAAAAGATATTGCTATTATCGAGCAAATGCCTAAAATAGACGGTCGTATTATGTCAATGATACTTGCGCCAAACAAAGAAAAATAGGAGGAATGTTTGTGGCTAAAATTAAAGCAAAATCTCATAAGGGATTAAGTAAAGTTTTAAAGGTTAGAAAAAGTGGTTCAATTAAATTTCAACCAGCTATGAAAAACCATAAATTAACACACAAAAGTAACCAGTCAAGAAGAAGAAGACATCATGAATCAGAAATGAGTTCTTCTGATATTAAAAGATTAAAAGATTTAATTAATAAGTAGGAGGGATATAAATGAGAGTTAAAGGTGGAACTATACATGCTGCTCGTCGTAAAAAAGTTTTAAAACAAGCTAAAGGTTATTTCGGTAGTAAGCATAGACTTTATAAAACTGCTAAAGAACAAGTTATGCATTCAGGTGCTTATGCTTATAGAGATAGAAAAAATAGAAAAAGAGATTTTAGAAAATTATGGATTACGAGAATTAATGCGGCTTGTAGATTAAATGATATTAGTTATTCTAAATTTATGAATGGTTTAAAGAAAGCTAATATTGATATTAATAGAAAAATGCTTGCTGAAATTGCTATCGATGATGCAAAAGCATTTACTGAACTTGCAAATGTTGCTAAAGCAGCTTTAGAAGGAAAAGAATATAAAGTTTCTGTAAAAAAAGAAGTTAAGAAAGAAGTAGAAACTAAAAAAGAGGTTAAAAAGGAAGTTAAATCTAAAGAAGAAAAACAAGATTTAAGTAAATTAACTGTAGCTGAACTTAAAAAGTTAGCTAAAGAAAAAAATATTGATGGTTACAGTACAATGAAAAAAGCAGAACTTTTAGATGCTTTAAAATAAGGGATTAATCCCTTTTTTTCTTAGGGGTGGTATTTATGAATTTATATATTGATTTTGATGGTGTTATTTATAATACTATTGATGTTTCTTATAAAATTGCAGAAGACGAGGGTATAAATAAAGATTATGAAAGTTATTATCAGTTTTTTAAAAGTTTAGACTGGTGCGATGTTTTAGAAAAATCTTCTGAAATTAATGATGCTTTTAAGGCTATTAGAAAAATTATCGATAGTAAGAAGTTTAATGTGTTTGTTTTAACGCATGTTGTTTCTTTAGAGGAAGCAGAATTTAAGGTTAATTTGATTAAAGATCATATAAGTGATATTACAGTTATTCCTGTACCTAAAAATTTACCTAAATATAAAATGGTCGATGTAAAAGATTCTATTTTAGTTGATGATTATCCAGAAAACTTAAGAGAATGGAAAAAAGCTGGTGGTATTGGAATTAGATTTGATTTAGATATGGATGGTAAGGGCTTTCCTGTCATATGTCATTTGGATGAACTTATAGAAATGTTTTAAATAATATGTACAAAGTATATTAAAAAATGGTATAATTGTACTACTTGGAGATGAGGATATGTTAGTATTAGCCAAAGCTGTACTGTCAATTATGTTAGGTTTCTCAGTCTCAGTTATTTTTGGCTATTTTGCCATCAAGTGGCTGAAGAAAAAACATATTAGACAGCAAGTTAGTTCAACACTAGGTGAAAGACATAAGAAAAAAAATGGTACACCAACTACGGGTGGAATAATATTTATTATTCCGACGGTTTTAATTATGATAGCTCTGGTGCTTACTGGAAAAGTTGATTTTTCCACTAATTTATTTATCGTATTATTTGTATTTATTGCTTATGCGATATTTGGTTATGTTGATGATTATTTGATTATTAAAAAACATAATAATGATGGACTTAGTATATTTTGGAAACTCGTTTTACAAATAATTGTTGCTTTAGTATTTTTCTATATGTTTTTGAGTAGTGGTAATGAACCTATTGTCGATATTCATACTTTGGGTATAAAGCTTGATTTGGGATGGCTTTATGGTATGTTTTTGTTATTTGTTTTAGTTGGAAGTAGTAATGCTGTTAATATTACTGATGGTTTGGATGGTTTAGCTGGAGGTTTATCTGCTATTGCATTTTTTGCTTTTGGTATTATTACTTGGGGTGCGGACTGGGCATCTGGTAATGAGGCTATCGCAATATTTTGTTTTGTATTAGTTGGATCTTTGGTTGGATTTTTATTTTATAACTGTTATCCTGCTAAAATATTTATGGGTGATACTGGATCTTTATCTTTAGGAGCAGCACTAGCTAGTGTGGCTATTATTACTAATCACGAAATCACTTTAATTATCGTGGCTGGTGTATTTGTAATTGAAACATTAAGTGTTATTATTCAATGGATTGCAATAAGTAAATTTCACACTAAAGTTTTTCTTATGGCACCACTTCATCATCATTTTGAAAAGCTTGGATGGAGTGAAAGTGATGTAGTTAGATTATTTTGGTCTGCTGGTTTACTTTTAAGTATGGCGGCTATAGGCTTTGGTGTATGGATATAAGGAGGATTAATTATGGCAAAAAGTGAAAAAGAAATTGAAATTGTTATTGATGGAAAAGAATGGAAAGAAGCTTTAGATAAGGCTTTTAAGAAAGCTAATAAAACTGCTAAAATCGATGGTTTTAGACCTGGTAAAGCTCCTAAGGAAGTATTTATTAAAAAATATGGTAAGGCTTCTTTATATATGGATGCAGCTGATGAGGCAGCTGATTTAGCTTATCAAAAAATGTTAAAAGATCATAAAGATGATGTTGCTGAACTAGTTGCTAGACCTGAAATTGCTTTAAAAGATGTAGATGATGATAAGATTACATTTATCTTTACTCTTACTTTAAGACCTACTGTTAAACTTGGTAAATATACTGGTTTAGGTATTAAAAAAGATGAGGTTAAAGCTAGTGAAAAAGAGATAGCTGATGCTATTGACCATATGAGAGAAAGATATGCTGAAGATGTTATTAAAGAAGGAAAAATTGAAAACGGAGATATAGCGGTTATCGATTTTGAAGGATTTGTTGATGGTGTTCCATTTGATGGTGGAAAATCAGAAAATTATTCTTTGAAAATCGGTAGTGGAACTTTTATTCCTGGTTTTGAAGAAGGTTTGATAGGTCTTAAATCTGGTGATGAAAAAGATGTTAAGGTTAAGTTTCCAGATGATTATCATGCTGATGATTTAAAAGGTAAAGACGCTATATTTAAAATTAAAGTACATGAGGTTAAAGAGGTTAAAATTCCTGAACTAGATAAAGACTTCTTCGATGATTTGGGTATGGAAGGTATTACTACTAAAGAGGAATTGGAAGCTCAAATTTCTGAAAATATAATTGTTCAAAAAGAATCTCAAGCTGAAAATAGATATTATGATGATTTACTTGAGGCTGCTGCTAAAAATGTAGAAGTTGATATTCCTGAGGCTATGATTAGTGAAGAGTTAGATAGAATGGTTGGTCAATATTCAGATCATTTAAAAATGCAGGGTATTACTCTTGAACAGTTCTATAAACTTACTAATTCTGATGAAGCTGCTTTGAAAGACCAAATGAGACCTGAAGCAATTAAGAGAATTACTTATAGACTAATGCTTGAAGAAATTGCTAAAAAAGAAAAAATAGAAATTGATGATAAAGAAGCTCAGGAAGAGGCTAAAAAATTAGCTGAAAAATATCAAATGAAAGAAGATGAATTCTTAAGTGCATTTGGCGGAATTGATATTGTTAAATACGATATGAGAATGCGTAAAGCTATGGAAATCTTAAAAAAATAAGATTTCTTTTTTTTAAAATATTTTGATTTTTTCCTGTTTTGCTTTATAATTATAAGTGGTGTAGGTTATGAACAAAAGGTATTTGGTTATAATTTTAGTATTTATTATTTTAATAAATGTTTCTTTTATATTTTGTAAATCTTATTTTAGTGGTGTTAAAATAGGAAATACTAAAAAAAATAATAAATCTATTAGTGAAATTCTTTTAAATAAGATTAATTATAATAAAAATATTATTCAAAATCATGAATTTCAAAAATGTATGAATAAGAGTTTTGATGAAAATAATTTTAGTAAAGAATTAAAAATTAAAAAAGAAAAAATAATCAGTTTATATGATGATTTGGATGCTAATTTTATGTATTCAGATTTAATAGATAATTATAGTTTTGGAAAAGATATAAATGAAGAAAGTTATGCAGCTAGTGTAACTAAACTTCCTTTAGCTATATATATTTACAAGGAAGCCGATAAAGGAAATATAGATTTAAATAAAGAAATAACTTTTTTATCTAAATATAAAGTTAGTGGTAGTGGAGTTTTAAAGGAAACTGATTATGGTAAAAAATATAAGATAAAAACTGTTTTAGAGTATGTCATTAAGTTTAGTGATAATGCAGGTTATGATATGCTTTTAGATGAAATTGGTGGCACTGATAAAGTTAAAAATTATTTTAGTAAATTAGGATATGAAATAAAGTATTATGATAATTTTGGTGATATTACACCTAGTCTTGGTAATGGATATATCAAAGAAGTTTATAAATATTATTTATCTGGTAGTAAAAACGCTAAAAAATTAGTAGATGATATGATTAACTCTGATAATTCTAAATATGTTAAAACGGGTGATGTTTTGGTTGCCCATAAATACGGTGAATATGTAGAAGGCGGTGGATATTATAACGATGTTTCTTTAAACTTTACTGATTATCCTTTTGCTTTATCTATAACTAGTACTTTGGGTTATTCAGATGAAATGGAAAATTTATTTAAAAAATCTCACGAACTTTCTATTAGTTTTAATGAGTTATATCATACTGAAAAGTATAATTACTGTAAAGGGAAAGCACATATTTTAAATTAGGAGGTGATAATTTGTATGCTGATGTACTTGTAGAGATTATTTCTAAAGGAACTAATAAAACTTTTACTTATTATATTCCTAGTGATATGAAAGCCCATGTTGGAATGAAAGTTAAAGTTCCATTTGGTAAACGTGTTATTGAGGGTTTTATAATAAATATTCATAATAATAAACCTGAATATGAGGTAAAAAATATTATTTCTATTAGCGAATCTACTATTTTAAATAAAGAAATGTTAAAATTAGGTGAATATATTAGTAAAAAAACTTTATCTCCCTTAACACTTTGCTATCAAACAATGCTTCCTAGTGCATTAAAAGCTAAAGAGAAAAATAATGTTAATAAAAAAATGCTTAAATATTTAAAAGTTTTAAAAGAAGATAATCTAACAAGTGAGAAACAAAAAGAGGTTTTTGATTTTGTTAAGAAAAAAGTTGAGGTTTTAAAAAGTGAAGCTAATAAAATTTCTTCATCGGCTACAGCTACTTTAATTAAAAATGGTATTTTGGGTGAATTTTTGAAAGAAGTTTATAGATTAGAAGATGATATAGAAATAGATAAAAAAAATTATAATTTAACTATAGATCAAGAAAATGTTATTAAAAGTATTAAATTTGATACCTTTAAACCTTATTTACTTTATGGCGTTACTGGTAGTGGTAAGACTTTGGTTTATATTAAACTTATTGAAGACGTTTTAAAAAAGGGTAAAGAAGCTATATTACTTGTTCCAGAAATTAGTTTAACACCACAGGTTACAGAAATATTTAAAAAAAGATTTGGTAAAGTGGTGGCTATTTTACATAGTTCTTTAAGTGATGGTGAAAAATATGATGAGTGGAGAAAAATAGAAAGAAAAGAGGTTTCTATTGTTATAGGTGCTAGAAGTGCTATTTTTGCTCCTTTTACTAATTTGGGTATTATCATTGTCGATGAAGAACATTCTGATACTTATAAACAGGAAAATAACCCTAAATATAATGCTATAGATATTGCTTTAAAAAGAGGTAAGACTTATGATATTCCTGTTGTTTTAGGTAGTGCGACGCCAAGTATTGAAAGTTATACTAGAGCTAAAATTGGAGTTTATGAACTTTTAACAATGAAAAATAGAGTAAATAAAACTTTACCTGAAGTTTATTTAGTTAATATGAAAGATGAATTTAAAAAGGGTAATCGGATATTTTCTTCTTTATTTAAAGAAAAACTAAATGATAGATTAAATAAAGGTGAACAGGTTTTAGTTTTACTTAATAGAAGGGGATTTTCAACTACAATAACATGTCATGAATGTGGATTTACTCATAAATGCCCTAATTGTGATATTCCACTTACTTATCATAAAAACGGAAATATTATGAGATGTCATTATTGTGATTATAAAGTTCCTAAATTATTAGAATGTCCAGTATGTCATAGTAAAAAAATCGATTCTTTAGGTATGGGAACAGAAAGATTAGAAAGTTTAATCAAAGATGAATTTAAAAATGCGAATGTTGTTCGTATGGATGCAGATACTACTAGAAATAAAGGTATGCATAAAAAAATTATTGATGATTTTAAAAATGAAAAATTTGATATTTTAGTTGGTACACAGATGATAGCAAAAGGACTTGATTTTCCTAAAGTTACTTTAGTTTGTGTTATTAATGGTGATGCTTCACTTAATATTCCTGATTTTAGAAGTGCTGAAAGAACATTTGAACTTTTATGTCAAGTAGCTGGTAGAGCTGGTAGAGATAAAATTAAAGGGGAAGTTATTATACAAGGTTTTAATGTTGATCATTATAGTATGTTGTGCGCTAAAAATAATGACTATGAAAAATTTTATAATGAAGAAATGAAAATTCGTAAAACTTTAAAATATCCACCATATTATAATCTTTGTTTAATTAAAGTTAGTGGAAAAAATTATGATAATGTTTTTTCTGAAGCTAATAAGATTGTGACATATTTAAAAAATAATTTAGATAATATTATTTTAGGCCCAGCTTCAGCTAATATGCCTAAAATAAACAATATTTATTATGTTCAAATTATTATTAAATTTAAAAAAACAAAAGATATTTTGAGTAGTTTGGAATTTATTAAATTACATTATCAAAACAAAATTAATGTTGATATAGATTTAAATCCTCTTAGAATATAGCTGTTTGCTTTATTAAGAGAAATGTGTTATTATGTATATAGATGAAGGAAACTTCATATAATAAAAAAAGGAACATTCAATACTTCCATGTTGGATGTTGCCAAATAATTTTGGTTGTCACCTAATCACAGATGTGTTAGGTGATTTTCTTTTATATTAAAGTTATTAATAATAACGATAATTGAAAGAAGATAATAATGAGTAAGTTTAAGATTAAAAAATCTTTCTTGTTCATTAAATCGCCTCCCTTCTAAATAGAAGTTTGGCAATCACCCAACTATCAAATGTTCCTTAATATAAGTATAACAAACAGTTATATATAAATCAATGCAATTTATTACATTTTGTTAAATTTTAATTTGCTTTATTAAGAGAAATGTGTTATTATGTATATAGATGAAGGAAACTTCATATAATAAAAAAGGAACATTCAATACTTCCATGTTGGATGTTGCAAAAAAATTGTTGTTTCCACCTAATCACAGATGTGTTAGGTGGTTTTCTTTATATTAATACTTTATAAAGTAGAAATACAAGTGAAAAGATAAGGAAGATTAAAGATAAAATTAAAAAATCTTTTTTACTCATCTTATCAGCCTCCCTTCTAAATAGAAGTTTAGCTCCACCCAACTATCAAACGTTCCTTAATATAAGTATAACAAACAGTTATATATAAATCAATGCAATTTATTACATTTTGTTAAAATTCTAATTTGCTTTATTAAGAAAAATGTGATATTATGTATATAGATGAAGGAAACTTCATAAAATAAAAAAAGGAACATTCAATACTTCCATGTTGAATGCGACCTATATATTTTCTATCGCACCTAAATCACTAGAAGCTAATGAGTTAGGTGCGCTTTTCTATTTAAATAATAATGTAAATATTAAAATAAATAGAAGCAGGATTATGAAAAAGAAATAGTTATCTCTTTTAGACATAAACACCACCTCCTTAATGGAGATCGCACCCAAATTATTGAATATTCCTTAATACAAATATAACAAACAGTTATATATAAATCAACACAATTTATTACATTTTGTTAATTTTATTTATTTTTCATGTAAAGCTAGTGAATTTTTTTAATGTGTGATAAAATATTAAATAAGGTGATGATATGGACTTTGATAAA
>CALVRL010000004.1 GCA_944358625.1 uncultured Bacilli bacterium
GTAATCTATAATATTATTAGAGCTTCATCATTTGGTATGCACGCTTCTAAAAGTTGGATTTGTTTAGTTGCGTCAACATCTATATTTATCTTACTTACTTATTTAAGTTTGAATGTAACTATTCCTATTAATATTAAACTTATTATTGGAATTATTGGAATTATATTTATGTATAAAAATAGTCCGGCTGATACTGCTAAAAAACCAATAGTAAGTCTTAAAAGAAGAAAAATATATAAAACAATTTCAACATTGCTAGCCATTATATTTGTTATATGTTCATTAATAATTGATAATAATTTTTTATCTAATTCGTTTATATTGTCATTAGTATTACAAAATATTTTTATATCACCAACTACTTATAAAATATTTAATGAACCTTATGACAATTATAAAACTTATATAGCTTAAATCTTGGTTTAAATTATTTAATTTAAACATATATGTTAAAAGAAAGGGGTATGATTTATGAGTTTTGTTGCATCACTTTTATCTTCACTTGGAAGCATGTTCGCAGGAGCTGCTAGTTCTGCTTGTACATTTATTTGGTTAGATGAGCCAGAATGTCCAAAAAGTTTAATTAAATAAAAATGTAGATAATTCAAAATCTACATTTTTATTTTAAGCATTTGTGTAAAAGTATCACCATTTATACTCTTTTCATTTTCTAATCTTTCTGGTTCTTCTTGTAATAATTTATCTACTAGGGATAAACCATATCCATGTCCTTCGCCTTTTGTTGTGTATTTTTGTTTACTAATTTTATTTAAATCTAAATTACCTTTAAAATTATTGGTTATATCTATACATAAATTATCATCCATAGAATATATTTCAATAAATATTTCCTTTTTCTTTAATTTTTTTACTGCTTCAATGGCATTGTCTAAAAATACACCTAATATCTTACATATTTTTAAGACTAAATCTTCATCTAAATTAATTAAGTCTGTTGTATGAACATCTCTTGCGATATTAAGCTTATATTTTATCTTTAATTTGTCCATTAAACATAGTTTAGAATAAATAGTTGCTTTTAAACCTCCGGAAGGTATTTTAGCTGTTTTTTTCATGATTTTGTTATTATCTTCTATTTTATTATCAACCAATTTATCTATATATTTAATAGCTCCTTCTGGGTTATCTTTAATCATATTTCTTACGGTTAGAAATTCGTTTTTATTTTCATGAGTTTCTACTCTAAATTTATCTATCATTACTTCATATTCTTTTAAACTAGAAATACTTGTTTCATATTTATTACTAATTTTATTAAAATTAGCTTTAATTTTTGTGGAATTTATAACAATTCTAACAAATAATATAGCCATTACGACATTGGTAATTAAAATTATCGTTAAAGGTAATTCCATATAGCTTTCGATAGTAGAAATAATAATTATAGCAATTATTATTAGTGAGTATTTCAATGAATCATAGGAGTTAGAATATGTATAGTCATTACTTAAAAGTTTAAATGTTTTTTGTGGAATTTGATTTTTTAGCAATAAAATAAATGACAAAGAAATATATATTGTTAATATAAAGTAGATTAATGGAGTTTGTGAAATACTTTGTACTTTATCGCCATAAAATAATGAAAGTATAATAGCAAATGAAAATTCACTAATCCACGCAAGAAGTTGTGATATTATTACCAAAATTGTAGATTTTTTATAGTTTTTTATAATAGTAAATTTACATATTAGTATCAAGAAAATAAATATGGCGATTATTCTAATAAAATTTGAAAAATATATATCAAATGATGAAGTTACCAAAGCTACTACTAATGTTAAAATTATTAACTTAATGTTTTTATACTTTTCACCAATACATTTATACCAACACATAATGATAAAAAAAGATATAAATAAATTATTAAATACTAGCCATAAAAAGTTTAATAAAGTATTTTCCATCTTATAATTCACCCCTATCAAATCTCGAAGAAACTAAATATGATTTTTTACCATTATCAAAAATAACATATTTTTGCGATTTGCTAAAACCATGGGCGCGTTTTCTATTTATTAAACATGCTCTATGAGTTTTTACAAAATCATCTGTTAACATTTCTTCTAATTCAGCTAGATTTTTTCCTACATGGAATTCATTATAATCTGTAACAATTATACATTTTCTTTCTACGCTATCTCTAGTTACATATAAAATATCATCTTGAGGTATTGTATAAGAAACACCATTATCTTTAAATCTAATTACTTTTTTTATTTTAAATGTTTTTAAAGCGTCATCTAATGCTTCTATTAATCTATTCTCACAGTCATCAAATTTATTTATATATGATAAAAATCTAAAATTATTTTTCATAACTACTTGCCCTAATTCTTGATGGCCTGTTAGAAATATTAATACACTATCTACATCTTTATTTCTAATGATTCTAGCTATATCTATTCCTGATTTTGTTGGTGCTTCGATATCTAGTATATAAATTTTAAATGGTAACTTTTTTTCAACTATTTTCATGAATTCATAATCATAGTCTGTAAAAAAGTGCGTTTGATATTCTAATTTGTTTTTCATCATATATGCAATTATGATTTTTTTGACCATTTCTCTATACTGCTTTACATCATCACAAATAATAAAGTTTAACATAAATCTTACCTTGCCCTCCCAAATTATATTGTATATTTTGTTTTACTATGTAAATATACCATAATTTGACAAAATATACAATATAAAAAGGTAATTTTTTGAAATATTACCTTTTGTTATTCATTATCTAGTGTTTCTCTTGGTTTGAATTTCTTCCCATAATTCTAATCCTTGGTCTCTTAAGTCGCTTAAAGTGTCAAGTCCATCTGCAGCTTTATCTGTGATCCATTCTCTAAATCTTTCTCTATAATTTGGAACTAAATATTCTAGTGTACTATCTAAAGAATCTAAAGCATTCATGGCGTACTGTTTACCTTCATCACTTAATTCATCAAATGTAACTCCATTTATTTCTTTTCCATTGAAAATAAAATCTGATAAATCTTTAAAGTTTTGCATGGATCTATCTAATTCTTCTTGGAAAGCTTCACTATTTACTGAATCGGTTGCTGAATCTTTTAAAGCTTCCCCACCTTCTAACATCACTTCAATAGCTGTTTCGGCTGCTGAATCTTTTTCTTCTTCGGTTTGCATGTTTTGATTTACTTCGTTTGGAGCTGTAGTTTCCATTTGGGTATCATTTTTTACTTCTTCTACTTTTGGTGCATTTGTACATGCGGTCATAGCTGCAGCTAATGCGCCAGATAGCATAAGTGCTGTGAATACTTTTCTATCTAATTTAAACATATTCATTCCTTCTTTCAGTTTTATTATAACAAATATGAATAAAATTGCAAATTAGACTCCTCCTTTTTCTCCATGACATCTTAAATATATTTTTCTTATCCAGTCTACTGGCACTACTGTTAAGGATAAAAGAAGCATTATTTCAAATTCGAATGGTGTTAAACCATATGCTCTAAATAGATTTCCACCATAATATATTAAATATATTTGGACTATTAGAATAAATAGTATAATTATTAAAAATACTTTATTTTTTGATAGATGGGCGAATAAATTTAATCTATGGGTTCTGGCATTAAAACAGTTAAAGATTCCCATGAAAATAAATAGTCCAAAAAATGCGGTCATTAAATATCTATCATCTATACTATCTCTAAAAATACTGTGGATAAATGGTGATTTTAAGAAAAATACACACATCAAAGCTGAAAATAATCCTGTAAAAATTATTTCATCTTTCATATATCTATTTATTATATTTTCATCTTTTTTCTTTGGCTTTTCGTACATATATTCTTTTAATGGTGGCTCATATGAAAATGCTATTCCAGCTAATGTATCCATAACCATATTTATCCAAAGCATCTGTATTACGGTAACTGGCATTTCTACTCCTATGAACGGTCCTATAATAGAAATGCTGACGGCACATATATTCATTGTTAACTGAAAAATTATAAACTTTCTAATACTTTTGAAAATTGTTCTTCCATATAAAATGGCGTTTGATATTGAAAGTAAATTGTCATCTAATATTACTATATCACTTGCTTCTTTTGCTACTTCTGTTCCTGAACCCATGGCAAAACCTACATCGGCTTTTTTTAGTGCGGGAGCATCATTTACTCCATCTCCTGTCATTCCTACTACTAAACCTTGTTTTCTAGCTATTTTTACTAACCTACTTTTATCTTGTGGAAGTGATCTTGCTAGTATTTTTAAATTTGGTAGTATTTTTTTTACCTCTTCATCTGTCTTTTGATTAAATTCTTTACTTGTTAAAATAATATCTTTTTCATTTTTGATTAACCCTACTTCTTTTCCTATAGCTTTGGCTGTATTTATATTATCTCCTGTTATCATAACTGTTTTAATGTGTGCTTTTTCTATTAAATTTAATCCTTCTATAGCCTCTGGTCTTACCTCATCTTTGATGTATGCTAAACCGATTAATGTTACTCTTTCTATTTTTTGATCGGTTATTCCGAATGCAATTACTCTGATTCCTTTTTCAGCCATTTTTTTAATATTATCATATATTTTTGATTTGTTTATAAGTAGTTTTTTTTGATTATCTTTATAGTAGTGAGTGCTTTTATCTATTATTACTTCTGGCGCTCCTTTGATTAGGTTAAGTTTCTTTTCTTTATATATTATTTGGGTTAAAGAATATTTGTTTTCACTATTAAATGGAACTTTATTTATTATTTTATAATTTATAGTATCTTTTTTAAAAAATTTTAAAAGGGCTCTATCGGTAATATTTCCTCCTATAATGTTTTCTTCACTATAAACACTTTCATTATTAGCTATTAGAGATAATTTTACTCTGGTATATAGCGATGGGTTTTTCTTTAAATCTTCTTCTTTTTTGTATATATTTCCTTCGGCGTCTACTATTGATATGACATCTAGTTTTCCTTTTGTAATTGTTCCTGTTTTATCTGTAAATAATATATTTATATTACCTGCTGTTTCTATTCCCATTAATTTTCTTACTAATACTTTACTTTTTAACATTCTTTTCATATTTGATGAAAGTACTAATGTTATCATTAATGGTAGTCCTTCTGGTACGGCTACTACTATAATAGTTACGGCTAATGTGAGAGCACGAAGTATATGACCAAACATTAGTGGAAAATTGGTAATGGTTTTTATCATTAATTCTTGATTAAAATTATTTTCTATACATATAACTGAAAATAAATATGATATGCTTACTAAAGCTGCGCCTACATAACCTATTTTACTTATAAGCTGCGCTAGTTTTGTTAATCTTAATTTTAAAGGGCTGGTTGGAGATTTTTCTGATACTTCTTCTGCTAGTTTTCCGTAAAATGTTTTGTTTCCTACTTTTTTTACTTGCATAATACCTATGCCTGAATATACAACTGTTGAACGGTAAACTTCACTTCCTTTTCTCTTTTCTTTTTCTTTCATTTCTCCATTTAAATTTGATTCATTAACTAATATTCTTCCTTCTATTATTTGACCATCGGCTGGTATCGCATCTCCTGGTTCTAAATATACTATGTCGTTAACTACTACGTCATCTATATTTATTTCTTCTTTTTTATTGTTTCTTTTTACTTTTGTTTTTATTTTTGATGCATCTTCTTGTAGCTGTTCAAATGCTTTTTCACTTCCATATTCGGATAATGTGGATATAAATGATGCGAGAAAAATGGCTATTACTATTCCTACTGTCTCATACCAGTCAAAATCTTGAAATAAAAATAGTGTCTTAACGGCTAATGCTATTAAAAGTATTTTTATTATGGGATCTCCTAATGTGGATACTAGTTTTTTTATAAAACTTTCTTTTTGATTTTTACATATTTTATTACTTCCGTATTTTTTTCTGTTATTTATTACTTCTTCGTTTGTTAATCCTTTCATAAGTGCCTCCTATGAAAAGATATTATGGTGAGTAAATATTTATACTTTTTTATGGTCGACAAAAAAACTACCTTTATTTGGTAGATTTTAAAAGTCCTTCTTTTTTTAATAAATTATATATACATGAATAACTTCTGCTGTTATAAAATTTACAAAATTTACGAATGCTGACATTTGTTTTTTTGTATAAATCTATTATTTTTTTTCTTTCTGCTTCACTCATTATATTGGCTGGTACTCTGTTTTTGTTTCCATGAACAAAATTAATAGTGCCTTCCAAAACTTCTTTTTTTAATTTTAAAATGTACTTTGGATGATAACCTGTTATTTGGGCTATTTCTTTATATGTTAAAAATGTTTCTTTATTTATTTTTGATTTTATCAGTTTTACTGCTTCTTCTTTTTTTGTCATTTTTTCATCTCTTTTCCTTGCTTGTTGGTAATATATTTGTAAGATAAGTGCATATACAAATGATTTACAACAAGTATTTTTTTAAATCGTACCTATTATATCATATATTTCGCACTTTATAACATTATTTGTCTTAAATTTACTCTTTTTAATTCATTTCTTTAATATATTGGCTTGAATCTTTTAATAATTCGGTTACAAAATATGAGGGATTATCTTTTTTTACTAATAGTGTAACTGTGTTTTTTGCTCTTGTTAAGGCAACATAAAATAATCTTCTTTCTTCAGCAAATATATAATTATCTTCTTTTGGTATCACGTATTTTAAATATTCATTTTCTTTTATTTTACTTGGAAAACTAGTAATTGAATTTTCTAAATTGACGATTATTACGTTTTCTGCTTCTAATCCTTTGGATTTATGTACTGTTAAACATTTTATGTTTTTTGATTTATTTTTTATTTTGTTTATATCTTTATTGTTTCTACCTAAAATAAATGTTTCTGTTTTATAATTTCTTAATATTTTTTCTATTTCGTTTTTATCTTTATAATAGTATATTTTTATGGGATATTGTTGATGTTTTTGGGATATTATTTTCTTTTTTATTTGATATGGGTTTTTCATTATAAATTTATTTGTTACTTTTAATAGTTCCATACTATTTCTATAGGTGTATTTTAGTTTTATAATTTTTGCACCTTTGAAATATTTTTTAAAATTTGTAAATATTTCTAAATTACTTCCTGTGAATCTATAAATCGACTGCCAGTCATCACCTACTGCTAGTAATTTGGCTTTTGTTTTGTTTTGAATTTCTTTTATTAATAAACATTTACTTAATGAAGTGTCTTGATATTCATCTACAATTATATATTTATATGGATATATTCCTTCTTTTTTTATGATTTCAGTTCCTACATTTATCATATCATGGAAATCTATTTGATTTGTTTCTTTTAAATATTCTTCATATTCTTTGTATATTTTTTTTACTAAATATAAAAATTTTTGGTGTCTTATTTTTTTCTTTATAGTATTTTCTTTTTTATTTTGCTTCATAAATTTATTAAAGTCTTCTATATTATAGTTGTTACTTTTAAATAAGTTGATAAATGTTTTTATGTTCTCTTTTAAATAGGTTATATATATTGTGTTTTTTAATATACTATTTTGTAATTTGTCAAAATTTCCTTTCCCTAGATTTTTAAATGGAGCATTTATTAATAAATTTAATTTTGGATAATTACTTAAGTATTTCATTATTAATTCATCTAAAAATTTGTCATCTATTATACTTGTTTTTTGGCTATTTCTAATTATTTGATATCCTAAACCATGAAATGTTTTGACTTCTAAATATATTTTTTCCTTTTTTAATTTTTCTTTTAGACTTGTAGCTGCTTCTTTTGTGTATGTTATACATAAAATTTCTTTCTCTTTTATGTCTTTTTTTATCAATTCTTTTATTTTATATATAATAGTTAATGTTTTTCCGCTTCCTGCTCCAGCTATTACTAAAAGGTTTTGGGATTTGTTTTTGATTACTTTTTTTTGATATTTGTCTAAAATAATTTTTGTCATTAAAAAACACCTCTATATTTAATATACGAGATATTTTTTTTATTTCCTTTTTTATTTGTTAAATTTCTTCATTATTTGCACTGGCTACTATAGAATAGAATGTGTCTCTATCTTCTTCTTCTATGTCTCCATTTGTTTTAGCAATTGAAACTACAAATACACCGTCTTTGGTTTCGGCATATGTCATGTCTAAATTGATATCGCCTTGTTTAATTCCTTTAGTAATTAAAAATCTAGTTCCATCATATGTTTTTTCTTCAGTAACGGCATTTGAAAAATCATAACCTTGTGAATCACTTGCTTCTTGCGCTTCTAATACTGATATTACTTGATCTTTCATTGATGATAGGGTGTCATAGGTTGTACCACTTTGATAAATAATAGCTGAAGCTAAATTTATACCGCTTGTAATTAGTAACTGACTTGTTGATGGTGTTGCTGCAAAATCACTTGGAATAGTAAAGGTAAATCCTTCATATTCTACTGTTTTTGTTTCTTCTTTTGGCTCTTCTACTTTATTTTTATTATCGTTATTTTCCTCTACGGTATTTGGCTCTGTTTGACTGTTATCTTCTACTTTAAGAAACATAATTGCAGCAAATATTCCGATGATTAATATAACTCCAACAATGGCAGCTATAATAATAGGTACTGGTGACTTTTTATTATTCATACCATAATTTGGATATTGCTCGTTTGGCATACCTTGATTTACTCCTTGTATATTTGGCATTTGGTTTAAGTTATTTGTCATTTGAACATTTGGATTTTGATTAATATTATTTTGCGATTCTTCATTTACTTGAGTATTCATATTTGTAACGGGCATTCCGCATGATGTACAGAATGATGCGTCTTCTTTAATGTCAGCTCCACATTTTGGACACTTCATATTTATTCCTCCTTCTATTATAATAATATCATATGTAAAAATAAGTTGCAATTATTTTTCACATTTTTGTAACTTATTTTTCACATTTATTTTATAATTTTCATAACTTCATCTTTATCTTTAAATGGAAATTCATCACTTCCAATTATTTGTGTGTCTTCGTGTCCTTTACCTAATATTAGTAAAATGTCTTCATTTTCTAACATACTGATTCCTTTTTTTATTGCTTCTTTACGACTTTGAATAGTTATATAATTGTCATTTTCTAAATCTTTTACTATGTCTTCGATTATTTTGTTTTCATCTTCGTGCCTTGGGTTATCGGTTGTAAAAATGGCAAAATCACTGTTTTCTGTTACTAATTTGCCTATTAATGATCTTTTTTCTTCTCTTCTTTCTCCGCCACAGCCAATTAATGTTATTATTTTTCTGTGATTTAATTGTTTGGCCTCTTTGATAACATTATTTATGGTGTCTAAATCATAAGCGTAATCGATTATGATTAAATTTCCTTTGTATTCTATATTTTCAAATCTTCCGTCTACTGGATGCATAGTTAAAGTTGCTGATACGATGCTTTCTTCATCATATCCTAATATAATTGCAGTAATATATGCGGCAGTATAATTTAAAATGTTGTATGGCCCTATTAATGGCATTTTAATTACATTTTTATTAATAGAAAATTCTGTATAACTGTAATTTGAATTTATTTTTCTAACTGGATAATCACTATCTAAACTTCCATATAATATGTTTTTGTTTTGTGGTAAAACGAAATTTTCATAATTATTATCCTTTTTATTTATAATGGCTCTGCCACTTCTTTTTAACATTTTAAATAACTCTACTTTTGTGTTTAAATATTCTTCTTTGTCTTTTCTTTGATGAGCTATAAAGTTTGTAAATATGGCTATGTCAAATTTTAAACCTTCTAGATGTCTTTGCTTCATAGCTTTAGAAGATATTTCTATAACTATGTTTTCACATTCATTATCTATTGCTTTATTTATAAGTTCATATAATTCATATAAGTCTGGTGTTGATGAGGATATTTTTTCTACTTGTCCATTTAGATAAAATCCATTTGTTCCTATACAGGCTGTTTTACTATTTAAATTGTTTAAAAGTTGATATATTAAATCTCCTGTTACAGTTTTTCCTGTTGTTCCAACAATTCCTATTAATTTTATTTTGTCTAATTTTTCTAAATATAATTCTTTTAGATATTTTGCTAGATATGTTCTTGTGTCTTCTACAATTATTGTCTTAACTGGATATTCTCCATGATTAGCAATGATGCATACTGCTCCTTTATCAATGGCCTCTTGAATATAATCATGACCATCTTTATATGGATCTTCTAGGGCTAGAAAGGTGTCTCCGCTCATTACTTTTCTGGAATCTACTCTAAGCATAATTACCTCCTATGTTTTAATTTATCAAATGGTAGCGCTAATAGGTTTGAAATAAAAACTATAATATATGCAAAATAACTCATCAATATTAAGATTATGTAGTAAAAGGCTGTGTTATCAATAATAATATCGGCATAGTGATAGCTGATATAGTCTACTATAAACCAAATATTAACTCCTAAAAATATTAATATAGTAATTATTATTCTAGATATTATTTGTTTATTTATTTTTATTTTGTTTTTGTTTTTATAATCGATTAGGAACATTAATGTATAAAATATTACAGTTGCTACTCCAATAATCTTGATATTGAAATTGAAAGAAATTATTATTAAAACTATTGCTAATAATTCTTTATTTATAAATGTTTCATAATAATTTTTAAATATCCAATTTCCATATTCCTTTATTCCGTATTTGCACTTTTGTAATTTGGAAAATGCTTTTTTAAACTTTATTATGTTAAAACATATATAAGTTGATAATGAAATATAGAAAAATATCATTTCACACCTCCGAAGAAAATTTCATACCATAATAGGAATATATATATTGTCCATATTTTCCTACTGTTATCTTTCTTTCCTTTTATGTGTTCATCTAGTAGTTTGATTATTCTTTTTGTATTAAAAAATTTATTATCTTTACTAAATAATGTCTTAATTTGTTTGTATATGTCTTCGTCTTTAATCCATTCTCTAATTGGTACTGGAAAACCTAATTTCTTTTTATTAGAAACTTTATCTTCTAAAACTTCTCCTGCTATATCTCTGAAGATTTTTTTTGTTTTAAATTTATCTGTTTTAAATTCTACTGGTAAACCTAAAGCATAATCTATTAATGGTCTGTCTAAAAATGGTACTCTGACTTCTAGAGAATTGGCCATACTCATTTTGTCGGCTTTTAATAATATATCTCCTATTAGCCAAAAATTGAAATCTATATACTGCATTTTAATAATATCGTCTTTTTCTTTTACTTTTTCATAATAAGGTTTTGTAAGCTCTTGAAATCCTTTTGTCTTTCTTTTTCCTTTTATTATTTTACTTACTTCTTTATTATCAAATATAAAGGCATTTCCTACAAACCTATCTTCTAGTTTTTTTCCTCTTCTAATTAGAAAATTTATTCCTCTTTTGTGAGGGAATATACTGGCAATTTTACCTACGATAAACCTTACTGGATATGGTAATTTATAATACCATGAGGCTGTTAATGGTTCTTGATATATATTGTAGCCTCCAAATATTTCATCTGCGCCTTCTCCTGATAATGATACTTTTACATTTTCACTGGCTATTTTTGTTACAAAATATAAGGCTATTGCGGATGGATCGGCTAGTGGTTCATCCATATAGTATAAAATGTTTGGTAGATTTTTAAAATATTCTTCTTTGGTAATAACTTTGTTTATATTTTGGGTGTTTATTTTACTTGATAAATCTTTAGCATATTCTATTTCACTATATTTTTCATTGTTAAATCCTACGGTAAATGTTTTATCTACATCACTACTGGCTGCTATAAATGAAGAGTCTACTCCGCTTGATAGGAATGATCCTACTTCTACATCGCTTATTTTGTGGGCTTTAATTGAATCTTGTAATCGCTTTTTAATGCCCTCTTTCCACTCTTCATATGTTTTTGTATTATCTTCTTTAAAGTTTATTTCGTAGTATTTTTTTATTTCTAATTTACCATTTTTGTATTTCATGTAATGTCCTGGCATTAATTTATAAACATTATTGAAGAAAGTTTCTTCTCCTACACTATACTGAAACGTTAAATAGTATTCTAACATTTTTGTATTTAATTCTTTTTTAAAATGTGGGTGAATTAAAAAACTTTTAATTTCTGAACCGAATATTAATGTGTTGTCCATTTTTGCATAATAAAATGGCTTAATTCCATAAAAATCTCTTGCTGCAAATAATTCGTTTGTTTTTATATCATATATAGCAAAAGCAAACATTCCTCTTAATTTATCTAATAATTTTTCTTGCCATTGTTCATATCCGTGTAATAATACTTCGGTATCTGTTTTGGTTGTAAATTTGTGTCCTTCTTTAATTAACTCTTCTTTTAAACTTTCAAAATTATATATTTCACCATTAAAGATAATTACTTTAGTTTTATCTTCATTATAAATAGGCTGTGAACCACTTTTTAAATCGATAATACTTAAGCGTCTAAATCCTAGTGCTATATTCTTATCACAGTAGTATCCTTCTGAATCTGGTCCACGGTGAGCAATTAAATCTGCCATTTTTTTTATTGTTTCTGTTTTATCTTTTTCTTTATTAATATATCCTACAAAGCCACACATATTACTGCCTCCTTTTAGTATAGGTCATATTCATTTTATCATATATTTTGCTTTTTTTAAAGGAAAAAAGCCAATGTATCACTGGCTTATTTATCTATTACTACAGTATTTGTTAATATGTCTTTTAGGGTTTGTTTTTTTCTGGTTACTATAGTTAAAAGAAAACCTAGGGTAATAATATCTAGTACTAATAATATTTCTCTTACTATGCAGGTTATAAAACCGGCTATTTTTTGGTTTGCTTTAACTAGTTTTATCTTCATTAAATTTTTACCGAAGGTTGTGCCACTATGGCTTTCTGAAAATGGAAAATAAAATAATATTATTACTAAACATATGATGTTTTTACCGTTTTCTAATATTTCTTTTATGTTGTTTTCTATTTCCATGTTCATAACTATTTTCATTATCCATATAAATGCATAACATATTAACCCTATTACAAATGTATCTATAATAAAAGCAAATAATCTTTTAAATGGGTTAGAATAAAATATTTTGTCGTCTTCTTTCATAACTAATTTGTTTAAGACAAATGTATGGGCTGCTTTATCATTTAATGCTTGTTTTTGTGGTGGAAAAGCTGATAATATAAAACCTATTCCTAGTGTTAAAACATTTAATATTTTAGCTATATTTCTAACTAATGCTTTAGGAAATGTCTCTGGGTTTTCATATTCGTCTGTGACTACTATTCCAACGATATATTTTCCGAGTGTTCCTTGCCATGAGGTTCTTTCAAATATACTATTATAAAGTAAATATAGAGGCACAAAAATAAAGATTCCATAGTATAGATTTTCTAAAGTAATGGGTTTTAAATATTTATCTATTATTATTAAAATAAAATAGGTAAAAACTGCTGTAATAAATATATCAAATAATCCGGCTACTAATCTTTTGATAAATCCGGCATATTTTTCTTCTTGAACAAATTTTTCGTCGGATATTCTTTGAAAAAATCTATTTATTTCTTTAAAATCATATTTACAATATGGACATATTTTTGAATTTCCATCTATCATCCTTCCGCATTTTGGACATCCTTTTTGCATGTTTTTCCCCCTTTTTTAAATAAAAGCAACTTTTTTAGGCTGCTTTTAATTTTTCTATATACATATTTACTTTTGATGCCCAAGTTTGACTTGCAGCATATTTTTTATTCATAAGTTCTGGGGTATTTAACCCTTGATCATAATATTTTACTTTTAAATTGTTCATAAAAGCTGCTATACCTTCATCTAGACTATTAAATTTTTTGTATGATGTGCCGTTACAACTTGGGCCTCCTTTCATCCCACCTACGTTGTAACAATTTCTAACTTGCTCACTGCAAGTTCCATTACATCCTGTTTCATGTAAAACTATGGCAACTGCTAAATATGGATCAATACCTAGTTCGGTTGCATGTTTGGCAAAACTCATTCCTGTACCAGCTAAAGTAGATTTTAAAGAACGATCTAATTTCGCAGCTAATTCATCTAATGTCATTCCATCAAAAACTATCGGAACGGCTACTGGTTCTTCTTTTTGAACTGGTTCTGGTGTAGGTTCTGGTTCGGGCTTTACTACTTCTTCTTTTGGCTGTTCAATAGGGGTTCCTGATTCATCTTCTTTGGTAACTATGGCTACTTCGTTAGATGTAGATTTTATCATTTCTGTCTCTGCTTCTTTTTCTGCCATCTGTTTTTCAATATTTATATTTGTTAAAAACGGCATCCCTAACGACATTAATACACCAAATATTACAACTCCCGCTACTTTAGTAGTTTCTTTCATTTACATCTCTCCTACTGTTCTAAAATTAATTTTATCACAATATGGATATACCGTCAAATTGTGGTATGTTTGTTTTTTGGCCTTATTTTACAATGGGAATTTTGAATTTAAAAAAGAAGCAAAATTATTTTGCTTCAATTTCACTCATATAAGCTCTTACTTGCGATGCCCAAGTTTGACTTGCAGCATATTTTGGACCAATTGTCTCTGGGGTTGTTAATCCTACTGCATAATAATTTTTATATAAATTATTCATGAAGGCTTTAATTCCTTCGTCAAGACTTGAAAACGCTTTATATGATCCACCATTACATCCTGGTGAGCCTTTCATTCCACCTACGTTGTTACACTGTTTTAATAAGGTAGAACAGTTCCATTTACATCCTGTTTCATGCAGAACAATGGCAACTGCTAAATATGGGTCTATTCCTAAATCTACTGCATATCTAGCAAAACTGTCTCCTTTTCCAGCTAATGTAGAATTTAATGATCTATTTAACTTTGCTACTAACTCATCATAAGAAAGTTCATTGCCGCTTTTGGAAGTAAGTTCTCTGGCTTTTGCATCTGCTTGAGCTTTTTCTTTTGCTTTTGCTTCTTCTATAGCTTTTCTTTTTGCTTCCTCAGCTTTCTTTCTTTCTAATTCTAGAGCTTTTTTACGAGCTATTTTTATTTGAGTTAACTCTTCTACATCGATCTCAATTTTTAATGTGTTTATATTTGACTTTAATAAACTATTTATTGGTTTAACTTCCAATTTTTCTAAATTCTCAGGTGCATTATTCATGTTTTTTATATTTATTTTATGTGTATTCATAAATGATGCTTTTAGTGATTTTAGGCTTTGCGCCTTTGCAATAGTAGGATGCCATAAGGCAGATACTATCATTAATATGGTTATGGCCAATGTACTGGCCTTAACCGAGAAACTTGTTTTCATTTTCACCCTCTCCTGTTAATTGCAAAAAATCAGAAAACAGGCATTATTTTAGCATATTTATGTATAGGCGTCAAATTGAGTCTTAATTTGTCTTATTTTGTTTTATTGTTTTCCCTTTATTTATAAGGGTAAACCCGCCTCACTATTATTATATGCTTTTGAGGATTACTTTTATACAGAAAAGTTCAATTTTTCTGAATTTTAGGTGCTTATAAAGCAAAATTTCAATGATTTTAATTTTAAATTTAAGATTTTATGTTTAAAAATTTTTTTAATTCTTCTTGTTTATATGGTTTATCATAGTTATCTATCCATATTTCTATACTACTTTTATTATTTATTGGATAGTATATTCTTGCAGTGTAATTATAATCCAAAGTAGTATTTTCACATTTTTCTTCTACGCTAAAGGCTTTTATTTCTTTGTTATTTATAGATAAAATAAATTCTTCATAATCGTATTGACAACTATCTTTCATTTTTTCTTTTTCGTATTCTATATCGTTTTGATAATATTCTTCGATTTTCGTATAACTATTATCTTGGTATCTATAATTAATATAATCTTCGTTTTCTATATCTACTGAAGTAGATGTGCTATCTTTTGTTAGTTTATAGCCTTTTGGAATATTGAAAGTAACTGTGTTTTTTCCTTCACCTATAGTAAATTCTTTAGCTTTTAAATCATACTCAAAATTTTCTATATAATAAAGAATTTGATCTCCTAATTTTGATTTTGGAAGCCATGGTATTAACATGCTTGTAAATATAATTATTATTAAAATTATAGATGAAACTGTAATGATTATGCTTCCGTTATTTAATCCTTGTTTTTTATAGTCAAATGTTTCTTCGCCTAACCATTCACGGTATAAATTAACTAATGAACCTATAATATATGGTATAAAAACTATATATAATAGTGCTAGTAAAAGAAAACTAATTATTAATAAATAAATATTATTAATAATAACTGTAGCAATTAACACGAAAGATGCAAAAAAGTATAAAATTATATATGGTGCGAAACTTAATAATAAGCCATAATATTCTATCCTATGACCTTTTATTAAATCTATTGATTCATTCCATAATATCGATATTTTTTTATCTTCTTTTGATATATTACTATCCATTAGTTTAATTATTGTGGTTGTAAAAATTGGTAATACTAATATGAAACACACTATTAAAGCTAATTTAAATATTACTGAAATAGGAAGAATAAACATTACTGATATGGATACTCTGAATATGATATATATAGCTAATAAAAGTACTATTAACATTTTATGGGATACTTTGAATGATTTTTTGTATATATTTAGAATTTTGAATTCTTTTTTTCTTGAGATATCGAGTGCTAGAGAAAAAATTCCTATTGTTCCAAATATATAAAAAGAGAATGTTAAAATAATTGTTAAAATGGCTAATATGAATGTGATATTTTCTAATTTTAGATATTCTAATAACACATAGTCTATTACATATACTAAAAATATTGATAATATTATAAATATATTCGCACATATTAATTTTTTTAAAGTATTCTTTCTTACGAAGGATTTTATTCCTTTTCTTTGTCTTGAATCTTTCCAAGAATTTTTTATTTGATTTTTTAATGGACTTATTTCTGCTCCACAGTTTGAACAATATATATCTTCTTTATTTATCTCAAAATTACAGTTAGGACATCTCATCTTACCAACTCCAAATTACTTTCTATTTTGTTTTCTAGGTTACTTATATCTTTTTCTTTTATGGCTTCTAAAGAAACTATATAGACTTTTTTATTTTTTACTGTTATATACATATTTGCTTTTTCATCTTCACTTTTACACTTAAATTTAGTCCATTTGACCTTTTTAATATTTTTGCTAAATTCTTGTTCACATTTTAAATTGGCTGATTTTAATCTTGATTTTAAAATTTCTATATATTCATCCAATTTTATATCATTGCTTTCTTGGGTAATTACTCCTATCATAACGTCTTCTTTGGGAGAAATATATGCTTCATCATAATTTTGTTTTATTTTTTCTTCATAATCATTTGGAACATACACTTTTACCCCATTCATATTTACTAATTGACCTGAATTTTTAAAGATTATAAAACATGCTATAGCAAAAAATAATAATAGTAATGCTAATATGATTAAGATATAATTATTTTTTTGTTTTTCTACTGTTTTTGTTTTTACATTACTTCCTACAATTGTTCCACAATTTGAACAAAATAGAGATTTTTCTTTTATTTCTTTTCCACAGTTATTACATTTCATTATTTCACCTTCTTTATAATAAAAGCTTATTTAACACTTTCTAAATAAGCTATATATATTGTTTGTTTGGTATTATCATTTTTTGTACAGGTAATCATAGTTAATGTTTGTTTTGTTGTATCTCTATAAATAGTAACATTACCATCTTTTGTTTCGTTATAAATATTATCTATTTTATATGTATATAAATGTCCTTTATATTCAATTTTTGCTATATCTCCTACTTTTAGTTGATATAGATTTTTAAAATAAGCTATCCTTGTTGTTCCTGAGTGAGCAACTAAGATGACGTTACCGTTTTTTTCATCTGGGTAATTTGACGGTGATAAAAATGTTAAATTTTTACTTACATTGTTATGTTCGTTAGTTTTATCATAAAAGCCTTGTTGTAAATTAACTTTATCAATGGTTAATATTCCTAAATATCCACTTGGGTTTGGGGTTGGAACATATGGTTCTTCTTCTGGTTCTTCTGGTTGCTCGATGTTTTGAGGGGTATTATCATGTGATTCATTATATAATGATATACTAATTTTTTGATATGCTCTTTCTTTTTTTCCTTCTAAATAGTCTGCTGATATTATAAGCACACCGCTAATTATGGCAATAAAAGCAATAATTACAATGGTTCTATTGCTTAAATTTGATAGAATTTTATCTATTTTTTCCACTAGTTTCGACATGTTTTTACCTTCCTTTTTTAATACTATTTAAGTATAACATAAATATATTTTTATGTCTATTTTTTAGCACTCTCACTTGACAAGTGCTAAAAGGGGTGATATAGTTATAATGTATCTTTTTTATAAAGATTAATTTTGAATGTAAAGGAGGTTATATATATGAATCAAGAACAGGCTTATCAAGAAAATTTACAAAATGTTTTAGAAAAATATGGTAGAGATATTACGGAGTCTGTGCGTGATGGGAAAATAGATCCTGTTATTGGTAGAGATGATGAAATTCGCTCTATTACACGTATTTTATCTCGTAAAACTAAAAATAATCCGGTTTTAATTGGTGAACCTGGTGTTGGTAAAACTGCTATTGTGGAAGGTTTAGCTCAAAGAATTGTTAAGGGTGATGTCCCTAATAGTTTGAAGGATAAACATATTTGGGAACTTGATATGGGATCTTTGATTGCTGGGGCTAAATATAGAGGTGAATTTGAAGATAGATTAAAAGCTGTTTTAAAGGAAGTCAAAGATTCTGAAGGTGAAATTATTATGTTTATCGATGAGATTCACATGATAGTTGGTGCGGGTGCTTTGGAAGGTGCTATGGATGCTGGTAATATGCTTAAGCCTATGCTGGCCCGTGGAGAAATTCACTGTATTGGTGCGACTACTTTAAATGAATATAGAAAATATATTGAAAAAGATGGCGCTTTGGAAAGAAGATTTCAAAAAGTATTAGTTTCTGAACCTACTGTCCTTGATACAATTACTATTCTCCGTGGATTAAAATCTCGTTTTGAGGTTTATCATGGTGTTACTATTAAGGATAAGGCTTTGGTGGCGGCTGCTACTTTATCTGATAGATATATTACTGATAGATTTTTGCCTGATAAAGCTATTGATTTAGTGGATGAAGCTTGTGCGACTATTAAGGTGCAGTTGGAATCTGTTCCTACATCTTTGGATACTTTGACTAGAAAAATTATGCAATTAGAGGTTGAAAAACAGGCTTTGAAAAAAGAAAAAGATGAGTTTTCTAAAAATAGAATTAAAGAAATTGACGATAAACTTACTGAACTTAAAGCTAAAGAAAAAGATTTAAGGGATGCTTGGGAACATGAAAAAGAAATTAATTCTTCTATTAATCATAAAAAAGAAGAAATTGAGAAAGCTAATCATGATTTGGAGTATGCTGAATCTAGATATGATTTGGAATCAGCGGCTAGACTTCGTCATGGGGTTATTCCTTCATTAGAAAAAGAACTTGAGGCTCTAAAGAAGAATAATAAGAATTCTATTTTAAGTGATGTAGTTGATGATGAATCTATTGCAGCTATTATTTCCAAATGGACTAATATTCCTATTAGTAAACTTGTGGGAACTGAAAGAGAAAAACTTCTTCATTTGGAAGATAATTTGAAGAAAAGGGTTAAGGGTCAAGATGAGGCTATTCATTTAGTTAGTGAGGCTATTATTAGAGCTCGTGCTGGAATTAAAGACCCTAATAGACCTATTGGTTCATTTATCTTTTTGGGTCCTACTGGTGTTGGTAAAACTGAAGTGGCTAAATCTTTAGCATATGAACTTTTTGATGATGAAAGACATATGGTTAGAATAGATATGAGCGAGTATATGGAACCTCATTCTGTTGCTAGATTAATTGGTTCTCCTCCTGGATATGTTGGTTATGATGATGGCGGACAGTTAACTGAGGCTGTTAGAAGAAATCCATATAGTATTGTTTTATTTGATGAAATTGAAAAGGCTCATAGGGACGTATTTAATATTTTACTTCAAATTTTGGATGATGGTAGAATTACTGATTCACAGGGTAGAACTGTTGATTTTAAAAATACAATTATAATCATGACTTCTAATTTGGGTAGTGATTATATATTGGAAGGTCATAAGGATAGTAGTGATATGGTTATGGGTGAACTTAGAAGAACGTTTAAACCTGAATTTATTAACCGTATTGATGAGATTATTATATTTAACTCTCTTTCTAAAGATGTTGTTTATGAGATTTTGGATAAAATTATTTCTGAAATTGAATATAGACTTCGTGATAAGAAATTAACTTTGAATGTTACTGAAAAAGCTAAAAAATATATTATTGAAAATTCTTATGATGAAAAATATGGGGCAAGACCTATTAAAAGATATGTCAGCAGAAATATCGAAACTTTGATAGCTAAAGCTATAATTAATGAGGATGTTAAGTTTAACTCTACTGTTACTATTGATATTGATAATGATAAATTCATAATAAAAGGAAGCGATTAATTTTGCTTCCTTTATTTATATCTTTGGGATAATACTTGTTTTTTAGCTAAAACCCAGTCATAGTTTTCACTTATAATTACTGAATCGCAATATGGACACTTGCTTGAATTAACATTTTCTAATGGTGCATTACAGTTTGGACATTTATTTGGTTTTTCACTTATTCCTTTGTTAAATGTCATAGCATAGTTATAGATAACTTTTCTTTTATCTGTTCCTCTTACTACTTTGTTATTTTTATCTACTATGTAATCATAACATTCTACTTGCATGATTACTGTTAAAGATATTATGTTATCTTTTATTTCCATACCTCTTATGTTAAAGCCTAGCAAGTTAAAGTCTTTCATAATGTTTGTTTGTTTTTTGACTGATAATGTTGTTAACTGTGATTTATACATATTATACATTTCATCAGTTACTGACTTTCTCATGTTATCATAGTCAAAATTCATCCATGCAATTTGAACTTTTTGATATATGTCATATGCTTCTTGTTTAAACTCTTCTTCAGTAAAATTTGGTAATATTTCTTTTAATTTATTTATGTCATATGGTTTTAAATTATTTAAGAATGTTCTTGGCATTGTGTTTCCTTGCTTTTTAGAATTTATAATTGCAATAGCGACAAGTATAAGCATAACTGTTAATGGCACAAAAACTACTATTGGGCTTGATGAGCCACTGGAATAACTTCCTCTATAATATGATCCACCAGAGCTACTCCAGCTTGAGCCTGAAAATCCTCCTGATGATCCGCCAGAATAACTACCATCAAATCCTGAATCAGCTTCTGGGTGATAAAATGGCATTAGGGTTATAAAGGCAATTACAAATATAATTAGAATGTTTTTTAACTTTTTATTCATATATTACTCCTTTATATCAATGGATTTTAAAACCCAGTCTTTGTCTTCTAGATTATAAATTGTTCCGCAGTATTCACATTTACCATTTGCATTTACATCAATTGAAGCTCCGCATCCTGGACATTTTCTAACTGTTTTTGATTTTTCATAATTTATTTTTTTTGTGAATACTAGGTGGTTGTTTTTTTCTGTTCTAATATCTGTATCTCCACTAACATAGTTACCATCTTCATCCATTAAATAATCTAAATATCTAGATAATATATTTACTTCTATTATCATGTTTTCGTTATCTACTTTATAACTTAAAATATCTGTCTGGGCAACATTTATCTCATCATACATTTGAATTAAATGTTTTTTATTTAACTCATCTAATTTGCTTTGATATTTATTATAGACTTCATCTGATACAAAATGTTTTATGTTTTCTAACTCTTTAGTTACTAGGGCTAGATGAAGCTGGATAAAAATATTATCGGCATATGTTTTGAATTTTGCTTCGGTAAATTCTGGTTCATATTTTAATATTTCATCCATTATTTAGCTTCCTTACCGCAATTACTGCAATATTTACCTGTTAATTTGGCTCCGCAATTACTACAGAATTTAGGGGCTGTTTCGGTATTTTGATTTGTTGATACTGCTCCTGTTGTAGGTTGATTTACTGGTTGATTTGCATTTTGGGTTTGCATGTTTTGATTAACGGCATTAATCATTGTAGCTCCTGCTTGATTGGCCATTCCCATTCCCATAAATCCCATCATAGATCCGCCTTCATTTGCTGCGGCATTTTCCATAGCTTCAGCTGAAGCGCTGGCCATTAAACCTGACTGCAAAGTTGGATCTGAAAATATTTTAGCATCGTCAATTCTAGATACCCTTTTCATTGATTCATCTGTTAGGTTGATGTCTCCCATGGCAACGTCGGTAATTTCTAAACCATATTGTTTTTTCCATGAATCATCTAGGCATTTGTTCATTTCATCAGAAATATCACTACCATAAAGTCCCATATCTCCAAATGAAACTTTTTTATTTCTCATGACATTTGAAATTGCTAGTGTTACTTTTTCTACGAATTTTGCTTTTAATTGACTTCCTACTACTTCATCAAAAGTAATTGTATCTTTTGGGTTTGTACCGATTACTTCGGCCACTAAAAGTGCTGGATCTACTACTCTAACAGCATATTCTCCAAAAAACGTTACTTCTAGTGTTCCGTATTTTTCATCGGTTATTTTTTTTGGCTGTGGACTACCGAATTTATTTCCCATAATTATTTTTGTATTAACGTAATATACTCTTTGATCGTGGGCAGGCTGTCCACCATATGTGATACGTCTTCCAATTGTTTTTATGGTATCTTTTATTCCTTTAAAAAATCCTCCATCAAATACTGTTGGTTCTGTACTTTGTTCATAGGTGTAAATTCCTGGCTCTGCTGAAAAGTCTGCGATAGCGCCATTATCTACTATCATCATAGCCATTCCTTCTGGAACTACTATTTGACTTCCTTTTGTTATTATTCCTTCACTTGGATTTTTATTTCCTTCTCCATGTTTTATAATACCTCTTTGTATTAAAACATTATCACCTGTTTCTGGGCATTCTATAAACTCTTTAAATTGATCTCCAAATCCAGATGAAACTGAACTTGTTACGGCTTTTATTAATCCCATTTATTTCACTCTCCTTTATTTTAATTATATACTAGTTGTATTTTTATAGCAAGAAAAAACAACCTTTTTTAAGTTGTTTTATCATCTTCTTTTATAGCTTTATCTAAAATATTTAGTAATCTATTTTGATTATTGATTAATATTTCTACTTTATGGTGTAAGTCCTCTAGTAATAATTCACTTTTTAAATCTATTTTATAATCATTTTGATTTCTTAAACTATCTTTTTTTGATGCTCTATTTTGACTCATCATGATTATTGGTGCTTGAAGGGCAGAGATACATGATAGAATTAAATTTAGTAATATATATGGATAAGGGTCTATTTCATTTTCTTTTAATATAAAAGAATTTATAAACATCCAGCCTATTAAAAATATGATAGAAATAAAAATAAATGACCAGCTTCCTGCTATTTCTGATATTTTGTCTGCTGCTTTTTCGGCTTTTGTAAGATTTTTTTCTTCTTCTTTATCGACATCTATTGCTATAGAAGTATCGGCTAATAAATCCATAATATCATCTTTCTCTTCTTTTTCTAGATTTTGATTTAGTATCATTCTAACTATTTTTCTTTTATCTTTTTTTGTCATAATGTTCACCTTGGTTTTATTATGGTGATTTTTATTATTAATTAATCAGAGTTTCGTTTAAATCTATTAATTTTTCATCTAATATAGAATATAAATATATTTTAGTTTGTTTATTCGTGATATTTTCAATATATTTTTTGTAACCGTTTAACTGTTTTAAATATGCTTCATCTTTTGTATGCTTTAATTTATAATCCACAATAATATTTTCTTTTTCTTTGATTAAGAGTAAATCAATTATACCGTGCTTCTCTTCTTTTTCTTCTTCATATATAAATTCATATTCTTTATAAATTTCTTTTGAACCTTCTAATATACCTGCACTTATAAATGGCAAAATTTTTCTTTTTTCAAAGTCGGTTAAGTTATTTAAATTTGGATTTTTAAAATCTATATTTTCTAAAATACTGTGCATTTTTAAACCTAATTCTATATTTTGTTTTTCTTCTTTGGTATATATTTCATGGGCATTTTTTGAAAAATGTGTTTTCTTTATTTCTTCTTTTTCAATATTTAATTCGTCTACTTTTAATGGCTTCGCTGTGGAAAAAGTGTTTTTTAACATTTCTTTTTTTGATAAATTATATTCTTTAGTTAGATTTAATGTGGATAAGTCTATATTTATTATATATTTTTTTAAACTTGGATAGACTGAATTTAATATATCTATAAAGGATGAATATTTTAATCTTATGCTGTCATCTACTATACCACTATCTTTTATAATTGGCTTTTCTTCTAAATTTGTTACTAATATTATTTTTTCTCTAGCTCTTGTTAGGGCGACATAAAATAATCTTATTTTTTCGGATATTTCTTCTTTTAAATAATTATATTTTAATAGTGTTTTTAATATGGTGGATTTGGGACCATTATCATAATATGGTAATATTAATCCATATTTTTCTTCAAAGTAAAATAGATTTTTTAAATCGTCAAGGTTGAATTTTTTACTTAAGGAGCTAAAATAACATATTGGAAATTCTAATCCTTTTGAAGAGTGGATGGTCATTATTTTAACAGAGTTTGAATTTTCTTTATTAATGGCTAAAGTTATATTTAATTTTTCTTCTAATACTTCATTTAAATATTCGTAAAAGTCTTCTATTTCGTAACCTAATTTATCACAGTTTTGGGCGACTTTTATTAAAGAATCTATGATGGTTATTCTATTATTTATATCGCCAATTTTAATCATTTTTTGATATATGTCAAAAACATCTATTATTTCTCTTATTAATATTTCATTTGTTTTTTGATTTATGTCTTGTTTTAATGTGTTGATGTTTTTTATTATTTCTGTATTTTGATAGTCTTTTTTTGTAATGTGATTTAATATTTCATCATCTTTATATTCAAATATATAACTTCTGGCTAGTGAGGTGAAAGAGTATTTGAATCTTTCGTCTATTTTATTTGATAAAATTAAATTATATATGTGTTTGATGATTATTATTTCATCTGAAGTATTTATGGCTTTGTCTTTATATATGGTTATTGGAATGTTTAAATATTCAAATATTTTTTTATATAAATCAAATTTAGATGATCTATCTATTAGTATGGCACAGTCTTTATATTCTAAATTTTTCTTTTTATTTGTTTCTTTATCCATTATTTGAAATTTATTTTCTATTTTTTGTTTTATGTCTTTTGCTATAGTGAATATTTCTATTTCATCTGCACTATAGGTTTTGTCTTCTTTGCTTTGATAGTTTAATACTTCTATGTTATAGTTTTCTTTATTTATTTCATTATAGGCTATATTTCCATATATCATTTGGTGAGAGTTTATATAATCTGCTCCTCCTATGTCTGAATCCATTATTTGATTAAACATTTCGTTTATGTTTTCTAACACTTCTTTTCTCGAACGGAAGTTTTTGTTTAAATCTATTTTATATCCGCCTTTATTTTTACTATATGATTCGTATTTTGTTTTGAATAACTTTGGATTTGTATGTCTAAAACGGTAAATGGACTGTTTAATATCTCCTACCATATATACGTTGTTATTTTCAATATAGGAAATGAATGTTTCTTGTATATCATTTGTATCTTGATATTCGTCTATTAATATTTCTTTATATTTTTCTTTTAAATTTTTTCTAATATCTTCGTTTTCTTTTAATAAATTGATGGCCATACGGGCTATATCGATAAATTCGTAGACGTTTTTTTCTTTTTTATATTCATTTAATTTTTTATCTAACTTTATTATTATGTCTATAATTACTTCTGCATAATCTTTTGTTTTATTTATACTTTCTTTTATTTCATAAATAGTTTCATATTTTGTTAATTCTTTTAATTCGTTTATGAGATTTGATATTTCTTTTTTTGTGTTTTTGGCTTCTTCTTCCATTCCTTTTGGTAGATTAGGAAGTCTTTCTGGAAAGGTGTCTTTTATTTCTTCATAGGTTTTGGCATTTAATAAATTACTTAATGTGCTTTCTAATTTTTCTATATAATTTCCATCTACATAATAACTTAATGTTTTAATGGTATTTTTAATGCTTTTTTGTTTTTCTTTTATTAGATTTTGATATTCTTCTAGATATTCTTTTATTTTGTTTTCGTTATAGTAATTTTCTATATAGGAATTTAAATATTCTTTTTTGTTATAAAGATTATCTAGACTTTCATTTAGTTTTAAAATGTTTTTTATTATTTTTTTATCATCTTTTAAAGTAAAATCGGTAATTAATTTTAAAAACTTGCGGTTTTTAGTTCTATAGTTTTCTTCAAATATTTTGGTAATTATATGTTTTTTTTCTAATGATATTATGCTTGAATCTACTATTGATAGTTTGCTTGATATGTTTAGTTTATGACTATATGTTTTTATTAATTTTAGGGCATAGGCATCAAAGGTGGTGATGTCTGCTGTATCTACTTTGTTTATTTCTTTGGTTATATTTTCTTTTATTATTTTTTTTCTTATTCTATCTTTCATCTCGGCAGCGGCGGCATTTGTGAATGTTAAGATTAATAAATTATCTAAACTAATGTCTTCTTTTAATTTTGTTATTACTCTTTCTGATAAAACGGCTGTTTTTCCTGATCCTGCTCCGGCTGATACTATGATGTTTTCTCCTGTTTTATTTATGGCAAGGGCTTGTTCTTTTGTCCAGTTAGGCATTTTCTTCACCTCCTATGATGTCTTTAAATTTGGTGTTTTTTAAATCTTTAATGTCTTCTTCTTTGTAATAACATATATCTTTGAATGGACAAAATTCACAGCTTATGTTTTTGTTATCTATTCTTTTTGGGGTTACATTGAAATTTGTGTTTAATATGTTATCTATTGTTTTATCTATGTTATCTTCGGTTATTTCTTCTAATTTTTTTATTTCTTCTTTATCTATTATTTTTGAATACGCATAAAATCCTTTTTGGGTGGTTTTTAGTGCATTTATAATAAGACTATTTTGATATGTTTCATCTATTTTTTCTATAATACTTTCATCATTTACTGTATAACCTTTTAATTTTAAACTATCTTTTGTATCTTTTTTGCTGTCTTTGCTATCTAACTGGTTTTCTGTTAATACTTGCTGAAGATAAAAACCGTTTACTTGATAGTTTTTGCCTAAACCTTTTTGGACTAGGTATATGTATGTTGGTAGTTGCATATTTAATCCGTAGTTTATGTTATCTAGTGTGGCGGAAACGTTTCCTGTTTTGTAATCTATTATGATAACATTTATTTGATTTTCTTCATGATAATTTATTTTATCTATTATTCCTTTGAATGTTATTTTGATGTCTTTTGATTTATCTATTTCTATTTGTTTTTCTGTTAGATGTTTATTATATTGGCTTTTGCTTTCTTGCCATTTTATTATGTTAATATCTTCTTTTAGTGTTTCATATAGTTTTTCTATGTAAAACTCTTCTTTGGGTGTTAGTGATTTATCTTCTAAATAGCCATAATACTCTTTTTCTAAATTAAATTTTTCGTCATATATCTTCGATAATACATGGTGAAATAAATTACCTATTAATAGTGGAAATGTATCTTCGTATGGCTCTAGTTTTAGTATATGTTTAATGTAAAATTTAAATGGACATAATGCATAATTGTTTAAACTTGTATATGATAGGGTTAAATTATTATTTATGTATTCTTTTAAATTTTGAGGGCTTATTTTTGTATATTTATTTGAATATTCATTATATGGTATATTTGGATATGTACTATATAATGAATTTAATAAATCACTTTTTTCGTTATAATTATAATAATTATCTAACATCATTCCTAATTTTAATTTATTATAATCATTTGAGTAATTATACGTTATTTGGTTTTCTTTTTCTATTTTTAGATTTAACTTTTCTATGATTGATGATGGGTAATATGTGTTAAATGTGTCTTTTTGTTTGTATGATAGGGTTAAATTAGGGAATGTTTTGATTATATATTTGAGGTTTTCTTTTTCTATTTCGTTTTTTTGAAGTGATGTTAATAGTCCTAGTGACTCTTTTTCTTTGTCTAAAATTATATCGTCATCTTTATATATATGTGGAATAACTGTTTGATTTAATCCTAATATGTAATAGTGTTTTGTTTTATCGGTTATTTCGTTTATATCTATTATTTTTATAACGTTTTTTATTTCAGCATCACTTACAGTTATATTTTTTAAGCTGTTTTCTATTATTTCTAGGGAAATATTATCTATTTGGGGAAATGAAAGTGTATTGATAATATCTATAATTTGGTTTTTTAATTCTGCGCTTGGAATATGCTCTAATGATTTATTTATGTCTTTGGTCTTTTTTATGTTTTTTATAAATGTTTGCACTATGGAAGCACTATAAAGGGAATTTTTTTTATTAAAGGAGAAAGGCACTTTGAATAGATTAAATATTCTTATTAATTCACTTTTATATTCTTCGGTAATTCCTGATATATATATATCGTTTATGTTTACTTTTTCTTCTTTTATTTTTTTTATTATATCTATGGCTACATAGGTGATTTCATCTGTTTGAGATACAAATTCATGAACTATGGGTTCTAATGTGCCTGATTTTTGATTGATTATTTGTAAATTGTATTTGTTTAGATCTTTTAAAATATATGGATCTATATCACTATAACCTATAACTTTTATATTTTTTAAATTGTTTTTAAAATATGGATTTGTTTCTATTAAGTTTTCTTTTTTTAAAACATCAAAATATGGTTTTATGGTTTTACTATTTATAAATATGTTATCTAGATAGTTTTTAGCAACTTCATAGTTTAGGTTATATTTTTGCATAATAAAATAAAGAGCTTCTTTTTTGCTTTTTCCATAGTAGTTTTGTATAAACTCTTTTTTATTCATTATTTTTATATTTATTAGTTTTTTTTCTTTGGATAATTTTTTTAGTATTTCTTTTTTTATATAATTAGGAGCAATTATTAATCCTTCTTTTATTTGCATATCATCACTTCCTAATTAATTATAACATCTATTTTTCTTATTTTGGACATTTATAATAGTTTTTTATCTAAAACAATTTCTAACTCTTTAATTCTTTTTTTAATATATTGAGAAAGTTCTTTATGAAATTTATCACCATATTTATAGCTTTCATTTTCATTTTTAAATTTTATTTTTTTTATTTTTTCAAAGTATACTTTATATTTTTTATCAATTTCTTCCATCAACATTTTTTCTTTTTCTTCATTTGTCATGTTTTTTTCTTTCAATATAATTAGAGGGATTAAATAAAATTGACTAATTTATTTAAACTGTGCATATTATTGTTAGTGAATGTGGTCATTCCAAATTACTGGCGTGGTCATATTCCCTATTTTAAAAATAACATAGATCTAAAACTAAAGAACTATAAACAAGTTCCCATTTCTTGTTTTAGTACTATTTAAGATGACATAGATCTAAAACGAAAAAAGAAAATGATGAAGCTTATATTGAAAATCAACGTCAAAGACAGTACGAAAGAACGATTCGAAATAAAAAAAGAGAAATAGCGATGCTTAAACAAACTGGAGCAGAGCCTAGTTACATAAAGAGAAAACAAAATAGTTTAAGCAATACTAGAAAAGAATACCTGGAATTTTTAGATAAAACTGGTAGAACTAGAATAACAGCAAATGAATGGATAGGTAGCACATCGTTAAGTCAAAAATCAAAAGTAATTAAGAAAAAAACAAAAATAGCAAGCACCAAATAAGGTGCTTTTATTATGCCTTAATAGTTTGGTAGGTGCAATTCCTACAAAGGCACCATAGAACGTAGAAATGCGTTCTTTTATTATGTCCAACATAAAGACAATAAAGAATGGTTAAGTCCAACTTAATGACTTAAAAGAAGGGAGAATTTATGGAACAAGAAGATGTTCAAAATGTTACAGAAGAAAAAGTAACTGAAAATACAGAAACACAGACTGTAGAAGAAAAAGTGGAGAAGACATTCGCTACTCAAGAAGATTTTAATGAAGCTTTAAAAAAGGAAGTTGCTAGAAAGACTAGAAACTTACCAAGCAAAGAAGAAATGAAAAAATTTAACGAGTGGAAAGAAAGCCAAAAAACAGAAGAAGACAAGAAAAACGAAATCTTGTTAGAAAATGAAACTTTAAAAAAACAGTTAATGATTGCAGAAAACAAATCGGTAGTGGCCAATGCTGGTGTTGATTCTAAATTTCAAAAATTTGTTTTAAGCGAAGTTTCAGAAATGGAAGGGGATTTTGAAGATAATTTAAAAGATTATCTAAAAGAAAATCCTCAATACTTAACCCAAAAAGAAAGTGAAACCCAAAAAACAAATGGTGTTTCAACTAAGAAAATTGGAAATGAAGCCGAAGATGGAGTGACAGCTATTTTAAAAGCTAAACACCCAGATTTATTTTAAGAAAGAGGAGAGTGATGATTAAGGGCAAATCCAATTCAAACAAATGGTACTCATGAAAGACAAGAACGCTATGCCAATACTATAGTGAAATTAATGAGACCTTATTTCAAAATTAGAAATACTTTTAGTAGAGATTACGAAGGAAATCCTACAGCAGGAGCAGTAAAAGTTCCAGTTAGAAATATGGATGTTAATGTTCGCGATTATGATGTGAAAAACGGTATTTCACTAGAACAATCAGCAACAAACTATTTAAACATTCCAATCAACAACAATAAAGGAATCAATGAATTAATTGATGGTTATGAAGCAGCATCAGTGCCAGATAATTTAATGGCTCAAAGATTAGAAAGTGCTGCTTATTCAACTGCAAAAGTTTTTGAAGAAGATGCTATCAAAGTTTTAGTAAATAACTCTACAGTATCTACACAAGCAGATGGCACAACTGACAATATTTATTCTAACATCGTGAAAGATATTGCTATTCTAGCAAAACGTGGTGTTGATAAAAACAGAATGTATGTTGCAATTTCTTTTGAAACTGAAACATTATTATTACAAGATAAAGTTTATGCAAATACTGCTTCACAAATTGGTGCAGAATTAGCAAGAAACGGTATCGTTAATAAAATCAATGGAGTAAACATAATTACTCAAGATTTAGGAGAAACAGAATCAGGACAAGCTATCGAGTACATTGTTTATGGTATAGATTGGACTCAAGCTATCGATGAATGGATGATTAATCCAACAGTAGTAGATTTAACTTCTGGTTCAGATAAATTCATCGGAGCTAGTGCTTTAAAAGGCCGTATGGTTTATGCTGATGCAGTAACTGATAAAAACGCAGTTATAGTTAAGTCTAAAGTTGGTATTTCTGCAGTAAATATAACTCCAGTAGATACTTTATCAGGAACATTAGCAGATGCAACCAAAGTTGCTGATTTAGATTCAGTTGGTGGTAGTGGAACTGTTACTTATAGTTTGCCAACTGGTGTAGCTGATAACGATAAGTTTGAAATTAGTACTAATACTGTAGTAACTAAAGATGGTACAACTGGAGCAGGCACTTATACTATTGTAGTTAAAGGTACTGATACTGCCAGTAACGAAGCTTCAGCAACTGCAGTCATTGAAGTAGCAGAAGCTAGCGAATAATACTAGAGAGGAGCAGTTTATATGGTAACAGAACAAGATTATAAAAATTATTTTGGAGTAGATACTGCTCCTTCTAATTTTTCAAGATTAGAATTTTT
>CALVRL010000005.1 GCA_944358625.1 uncultured Bacilli bacterium
AAAAATAAATCACAATTCATAATTATAACTCATAAAAAGAAAACAATGGAATATGCCGATATATTGTATGGTATAACTATGCAAGAATCTGGTGTAAGTAAATTAGTTAGTGTTAAATTAGAAGATATCGAATAAATATCTTCTTTTTTATAAAAAAAGAGAGATTATCTCTGCATTTTAAATAAAACTTTTATGTTTAATATAAATTTTCTTAGATTTACCACATATCCAGTCTAGTGAAACACCATACTTCACACATATTTGTAAAGCAAAAGCCGTTAATAACATCGTTTTACCTGATTCATACGCACTTATTGTAGAGTGTGAAGTATTTAAAAGATTTGCTAAATCTTTTTGGGTTAAATTTAAATCTTTTCTAAGTAATCTCAAATTCTTACCAATTATGTTTTTATTTAAATCACTTCTTCTTACACTTCTTTTATTATCATTTAAACCCGTAAGATAGTCTAAAGATACTTCAAAATAATTTGAATATATATTTAATTTATCTAAAGGAATTATCTCCTTAGTATTTTCCCACTGTGAAACCGCAACTCTTTTAACCCCTAAAATTTTACCCATCTCATCTTGTGTTAAACCATTACCTTGTCTAAGTAAAAACAATCTTTCAAAGTTCATTTTTAATCACCTAGAAACATTTTCCCATTAAAATGCAAAATATTAACTTTTTCGTCAGAAAATACGACATTTTGTGTTATAATAATATTAACAATAAGAATAGATAGATAGAAAAATACAGATAATAAACAAAAAAGGAGTTAAAAAAATGATAAAACACAGAAAAACAAGAAGGAAAAAGAGAAAACAAAAAAAGATAATTATAATATCATCAACCTTAAGTCTTCTTTTATTAATAACGGTAGGATATGCCGCTTTCAGCACAAACTTAAGCATAACTGCTAAAGGTAATATAAAAGAATATACTGTTGATGATTATATCAAAGATGGTTTATTTGCCTTTTATGATGGAATAGAAAACACTTCTTCAGGTCATGGATTACCAACAGATACCTGGTATAATAAAGCTTTAGATTTGAATCCATCAATTGCTACAACAGCAAAAAGTACATTAACCGGATTTAATGCATCAAGTTGGACCAATGATAACGGGCTATTGTTTGATGGAGTAGATGACGTGGTTGATACTGGATATCTTCAAGAAGAATTGGGACAACAAATAACATTTTCATTTACTGTATATACCACTTCAAATTCACGATACCGTGGTTATTTAGGATATCATGCAGCAAATCCATTATGGTTTGGAATTGTTATACAAATTGGTGATACCAATGGTCTTTCTGCTATTTATTATGGCGATGGCACTAATTGTTATATAAACATTTCTAAAAGTGAGGTTGATAGTAAAATAATAAATAAAAAAGCTAATATAACATTTGTAATAGATGCTGGAAATAGAATACAAGTATATTTTAATGACAGGAAAATGGGAGAAACCACTTGTAGTAATAAATTAGAGCCATATCCAAATGCTAATTTTATGATTGGTAGAGTTTATCCAACAAATGATGGCGCTAATCGTTACTTTGAAGGAACAATGTATAACTTTATGGTGTATAAAAAAGCCTTAACTGAAGACGAAATAAAACAAAATTATCGAGTTAATAAACAAAGATATAACTTAGAATAATCTGTAAAGTACAACGAATTGCAGCTTATTTTAAGTAGCGGAATATCATCATTAACAACTGTCCAGGGTTAAGAAGATATCGAATAAATATCTTCTTTTTCTTTGAAAAATAAATGTTTTCCTGTATAATGTAATAGGTGATGAATTATGTTAAAAGTCCAAAATTTATCAGTTAGATATGGAAAAAGAGTATTATTTGAAAATGTTAATTTAGAATTTACAGAAGGCAACTGTTATGGTGTTATAGGAGCAAATGGTGCAGGTAAAAGTACATTACTTAAAATATTAACAGGTCAAATAGAAAGTACATCAGGAGAGGTAATTAAAGATAAAGGAGAAAGGTTATCATATTTAAAACAAGACCATAATTTATATAATGATTATACTGTACTAGATACTGTTATTATGGGTAATGATAGATTATATAAAATTATGAAAGAAAAAGAAGCTTTATATATGAAAGAAAACTTTACTGATGAAGACGGCATTAAAGTAGGCGAATTAGAAGCTGAATTTGAAGCATTAAACGGCTGGCAAGCAGACAGTGATGCTTCTATATTACTTGCAGGTTTAGGTATTTCAAATGATTTATTTGATGAAAAAATGGCAAATTTAAAAGATAAAGACAAAGTAAAAGTCTTACTCGCACAAGCCCTATTTGGAGAACCCGATATATTACTATTAGATGAACCAACCAACGGTTTAGATATTCAAAGCAAAATATGGCTAGAAGATTTTCTAATAGATTACAAAGGTACAATCATTTTAGTATCACATGATAGACATTTTTTAAACACAGTATGTACACATATGGTTGATATTGATAGAGAAAGAATCAATGTAACAATAGGTAATTATGATTTTTGGTATAAATCAAATGAATTAATGCAAAAACAAATAAAAGAATCTAATAAGAAAAAAGAAGAAAAAATAAAAGAATTAGAATCATTCATAGCTAGATTTTCAGCTAATGCATCTAAATCAAAACAGGCAACATCTAGAAAAAAATTATTAGAAAAAATAAAACTAGACGAATTAAAACCATCTACCAGAAAATATCCTTATATTAATTTTGAATATGAAAGAAGATTAGGAAAAGAAATAATTTCACTTAATAAAGTAAACGTAACTATAGATAATAAAACAATAATTAAAAACATGAATTTGCACATCAATAAAGATGATAAAATTGCTTTAATAGGTGAAAATGAGATAGCAAAAACAGCTTTATTACAAATTTTAGCAGGTGAAAGAAATATAGATAGCGGAGAAATAAAATTTGGAACAACCGTTATCACATCTTACTATCCTAAAAACCACGATAAATATTTTAATACAGATGAAGATTTAGTAGAATGGTTAAGAAAATTTTCAGAAAATAAAGAAGATGCTTTTGTAAGAGGATTTTTAGGAAGAATGTTATTTTCAGCAGATGAAGCATTAAAAAAAGTAAATGTATTATCAGGAGGAGAAAAAGTAAGATGTATGCTTGCTAAAATGATGTTAAATCAAGGCAATGTTTTACTATTAGATGAACCTACTAATCATTTAGATATCGAATCAATTACAGCTTTAAATAACGGTTTAAGTAAATTTGATGGACCCATTATATTTTCAACATTTGATACAGAATTAATATCTACTTTAGCCAACCGTTTAATATTAATAAAAGAAGATGGAACATACATAGATAAACAAATGACATATGATGAATATTTAAAAAAATACGAAAAACATTAGAGTCAAAACCCTAATGTTTTTTAAGCAAAAAACGTTGGACCATTATTAGATAAAACTTGGGTACTATTTAAATTATTAGTTTCATTAATTATATTATTTTGTTTATTAGGGGTTTCAACTTTTTTAAATTCATTCATAACTTTAAACATTGTTTTCGCATTTCTAACAAGAGGCGTTGCTTGTTTAACCAAAGGAATTGCTTGATTAACTAAATTTAATGTACGCTGCGCTCCATTTAAAATACCACTCCAATTAATACCACCTCTAATAGCACCTCTAAATAAACCACGGCTTATACCAGAAGCAGGAAAATAATAATATGGATTATAGAAATTCATGATTACAGCCCCTTTCTAAAATATTATATGTTTTAATCAAAAAAAGTTTTATTTTAAAAAAGATTATGATATAATTAATTTAGTGTAAAAGAATAGGAAGGTGTCAAAATGAAAATATTATCACCATTTGTATATATTTATCATGGCATTTTAGCTATATTTAAAGCAATATTTAGTTTTATTAAACATGTTTTTCTAGGAATTGCAGCATTTCCAATGATGATCGCTAGAATTTTTACTGGTAAATCTACTAGTAAAGTTACTATAGAAAGCAGAAAGACGAATAACAGTTACAAAAAAACAGATATACTTTTAGCCGAACATGAAAGAGAAAAAGCTAAAAGAGAAGCTGAAGAAGAGAGAATAAGAAATAGAAAACAAGCATTATCAGAAAGAAATGCTCAAAAAAGATTAAGTGATTATATTGCAGATAGTGCCAAACTAGAAGAAAAAACAGAAAATGAAAAACTAGATAAATATGGTAATAAGAAATTATCTTTTGGCGAAAAAATCAGAAATTTATTCGATACACAGCTAGGTGCAGGAGGACAAATTAAAGACAAATACCAAGATGCCGAAGAGATGGTTATCAATTATGATGGACCAGAAGCTGTTAAATCAAAAGAAAAACAGACATATGAATACATTGCTAGAAATCAAGAAGGAGCAGTCGTTAAAGGATATTTTACAGCTCGTTCTATAGTAGAGGTTCATTCATATTTAAGAACCCAAGGGTGTAAAGTTTACAGTATTAGAACTAGTAAATTAATTAATTTATTATATGGTAATGTAGGTGGAACGCACGATAAATTTAAAACAAAAGATTTAATCTTCTTTTTAGCCCAAGTTTCTACTTATCTAAAAGTAGGTATCCCACTTGCCGAAGCTATTGATATATTAACAAAACAATTTAAAAATAAAAAATACAAAAAAATATTATCAACCTTGCACTATGATTTAACCATAGGAAGAAGTTTTTCAGAAGCTTTAGCTAGACAAGAAAAAGCTTTTCCTAGCATTTTAGTCAATATGGTAAAAACAGCCGAAATGACAGGTGAACTTCCAGAAACATTAGATGACATGGAAGAATATTTTACCGAAATAGAAGAAACCAGAAAAGCAATGGTTACAGCCATGATGTATCCAACAATTATATTTATTATTGCAATAGCAGTTGGAACATTTATAATGCTTTATGTTGTACCAAAATTTGTCGAAATATATAACACAATGGACGATGCACAAATTCCAGGTATAACAACAGCTGTTTTAAATTTTAGTGACTTCTTACAAAAATATATTATATATATAGGAATTGGAGTAGTACTATTCTTAATCTTATTCATTTACCTATATAAAAACGTCCAACCATTCAGAAAAGGCGTACAATGGGTATTAATGCATTTACCAGTATTTGGAGATGTTATTATCTATAAAGAAGTAACAACTTTTACCAAAACATTTGCCTCACTTCTTTCCCATAACGTATTTATAACTGATAGTATGGATATTTTAAATAAAGTTACAAATAATGAAATATATAGAGATTTAATATATGATGCAATAGACAACATCTCACAAGGTAAAGTCATATCAGCTGCATTTAAAGATCAATGGGCATTTCCAATACCCGCTTATGAAATGATCGTAACAGGAGAAAAAACAGGACAACTACCTGAAATGATGCAAAAAATATCTGCATATTATCAAGACTTACATAAAAATTCAGTGACACGTATTAAAACATTTGTCGAACCAGCTTTAATTATTTTATTAACAGTTATGGTAGGAGTAATCGTTTTAGCAATCGTTGTTCCAATGTTCTCAATGTACAGTCAAATTCAAGCATAAAAGGTGATGTTATGACAATTTTTATTTCAATATTTATGTTTATAATGGGAACTATTTTTGGTTCCTTTTACAATGTAGTGGGATATAGACTTCCAAAAGGTGAATCTATTGTATTTCCACCTAGTCACTGTCCAAAATGTAATCATAAATTAACTTTTTTCGAATTAATCCCAATATTATCATATGTTTTTCAAAAAGGAAAATGTAAAAAATGTCATCAAAAAATTTCATTATTTTATCCTATATTTGAAGCATTAACAGGAATATTATTTGTTTTAAGTTATCTATCATATGGTTTAAGTTACGAATTAATCATTGTTTTAACATTTATATCTATGATGATAATTATAGTCGTAAGTGATTACAATTACCTAATCATACCAGATAGTGTACTTATCATATTCGGTAGCTTACTTCTTATAGAAATTTTATTAATTAATGGTTTAAATGCTGCTTTACTAGCACTTTTAGATGGTATTTTAGCTTTTATCACAATGTTTTTATTAAAAAAACTTGGAGACTTTATATTTAAAAAAGAATCAATGGGTGGAGGAGACATAAAACTATTATTCCTATTTGGAATGGTATTATCATATCCTATAGCCATACTATCAATATTTGTAGGATCTTTAATTGGACTTCCTATCGCCCTTTTAATTTTATATAAGAAAAAAGATCATGTAATACCATTTGGACCTTTTTTAGCAGCCGGTGCAACATTACTTTTACTATTAAACATTGATATAAATACAATTATAAATTTATATAGATAATTATCAAAGCTGTTTTCTTTTTAATGAAAGGATGATTTCATGAAACCAATACTATTATGTATATTAGATGGAGTAGGCATTAGAAAAAGTAAAGATGGTAATGCCTTAAATAAAGCAAATACACCTAATTTAAATAAACTATTTAGTGAATTTCCTTATTCCATTTTAAAAGCAAGTGAAGAAGCAGTTGGACTACCTAAAGGTCAAATGGGTAATAGTGAAGTAGGACATATAAATATTGGAACAGGAAGAATCCCAATGTTATCCTTAAATATAATCAATGAAGCATTAAAAAAAGAAAAAGTAAAAGAAAACAAAGAATATAAAGGTTTAATTAAGCACATAAAAAAATACAATTCAAATCTTCACATATGCGGGTTACTATCAGATGGTGGAATACATTCACATATAGATCATTTATTAAAATTAATAGATATATTAAAAGATGAAAACATAAATGTATATTATCATATTTTTACAGATGGTAGAGATACTAAAGAAAAAGAAGCATTAAAATTTATAAATAAATTAGAAGAAAAAATAAAAGAAACAAATTTAGGAGAAATTGCAACCATATCCGGCAGGTATTATGCTATGGATAGAGATAATAGATGGGATAGAATAGAAAAAACATATAAAGTAATGACAGAAGAAGGAAATATTTATAATATAGAAAATAAGATAAAAGAAGAATATCATGAAAACATAACCGACGAATTTATAAAACCATTTAAAACAAATAAAATTACCATTAAAGAAAATGATGGAATATTAGTATTTAATTTTAGACCAGATAGATTAAGAGAACTATTTACAGCCTTAACCAACCCCAGTTTTAATGAATTTGAAAGAAAATACATTAAAAATTTAAAACTAGTTACCATGATGCCAGTTGATAAAGATGTAATATATACCAGTTTATTTAATCATCCCAAAATAACAAATTATTTAGGAGAAGTACTAGCCAAAAATAATTTAAAACAACTTAGAATAGCCGAAACCGAAAAATACGCTCATGTTACTTATTTCTTCGATGGAGAAAATAAAACAAAATTAAAAAATTGCGACCAAATATTAATACCATCACCAAAGGTGAAAACATATGATTTAAAGCCCGAAATGAGCGCTTATGAAATAACAGACACCTTAATAGATAAATTAAAAGATTATGATGTGGTTATTTTGAATTTTGCAAACGGTGATATGGTTGGTCATACCGGTAATTTTGAAGCAACCGTTAAAGCAATTGAAGCCATAGATAATTGCATTGGAAAAATATATGAAAAAATCAAAGAACTAAATGGCACTTTAATAATAACAGCCGATCATGGTAATTGCGACTATATGCAAGATGAAAATAAAGACATTATAACTTCACATTCAATTAGTTCAGTACCATTTTTAATAACAGATAAAAATATACAACTTACAAATGGCAAATTAGCCGATATAGCACCAACAATATTAACTTTATTAAATATCAAATTGCCAAAAGAAATGACAGGCGAAATTTTAATTATGAAATAAATGTGATATAATAAAGCTAGATTAAAGGTGAGATTTATGGCAAATTATAACGATTTAATGGAAGAAGAAATTAAAAATTTAAATGGAAAACCAAAATTACTCTTACATGCATGTTGCGGAGTATGTTCAAGTTCAGTAATAGAAAGATTATATCCACATTTTGATATAACAATTTTATATTATAATCCAAACATATATCCCAAAGCCGAATACATGAAAAGATTAGTAGCGCTAGAAGAGATAATAGATAAAATGAAATTAGACGTAAGATTAATAGAATTAGGTTATTTACATAGAGAATTTAAAGACAAAGTAAAAGGATTAGAAAAAGAAAAAGAAGGCGGAGAAAGGTGCAACAAATGCTTTTATTTAAGATTAGAAGAGTCCGCTAAATTTGCCAAAAGAAATAACTTTGACTATTTTACGACAACATTATCCGTCAGCCCTTACAAAAATAGTCAAAAACTAAATGAAATAGGCAAAATGTTAGAAGAAAAATACGATATAAAATATCTATATTCAGATTTTAAGAAAAAAGAAGGTTATAAAAGAAGTAATGAGTTATCCAATAAATATGGTATTTATCGTCAGCACTACTGCGGATGTGAATATTCATTAAAAGAAGCCAAAGCATCAAAGGAGTAGTATATGAAAAAGAAGTATGTTATATGTATTATTTTAAGTATTCTAATCATAGTAGGAGGAATATCTTTATTCCTATTTTTACCACCAAATTTTAATCTCAAAAAAGGCGATATATCTATCGAATATGGAAAAAAATATACAGAACCAGGTTTTGAAGTAACAAAATTCGGTAAAGATTATTCAAAAAAAGTAAAAATAAAAGGAAAAGTTAATAATAAAAAAGTAGGAACATATAAAATAACATACGAAGTTAAAATATTTGGCATTACATTTAAAAAAGAAAGAACAATAAAAATTACTGATGATGAGAAACCAGTAATTACATTAATAGGAAACAAAAACACAAGCGTATGTCCAAATAAAGAATATGAAGAAGAAGGATATGAAGTCACAGATAATTATGATAAAGATTTAACAGATAAAGTAAAAATCACAAAAAAAGAAAACGAAATTATATATACTGTAACCGATTCATCAGGAAACAAAACGACCGTTAAAAGAAAAATCACCAAAGAAGATAAAACAGCACCACAAATTACTTTAAAAGGAAATAAAGAAATAAGCATATATTTAGGAAATACTTGGACAGATCCAGGCTTCAGTGCTTCAGACATATGTGATGGAGATATCACATCAAACGTCAGTAAAGAAGGAAACGTAAATACAAATAAAATTGGTACATATAAAATAACATATAAAGTTAAAGATAAAGCCAGTAATGAAGCAGTAATAGAAAGAACAGTAAAAGTTATAAATAAACCAACCACCAGTTCAGGGAAAGGAATAATATATTTAACATTTGATGATGGACCAAAAGAAGGAACAACCAACGTTATTTTAGACATATTGAAAGAAGAAGGAGTTAAAGCAACATTCTTCGTTACAAATAATGGTCCAGACTATTTAATTCAAAGAGAATATAACGAAGGCCATACTGTTGGACTTCATACCGCATCACATAATTACTCTATAGTATATAAATCAGTAGACAGTTATTATAATGATTTAACAAGTGTACAAAATAGAGTTAAAAGATTAACAGGATATACATCTAAAATAATTAGATTCCCAGGAGGATCATCAAATACCGTATCAAAAAATTATTCCAAAGGAATTATGACAATATTAACAAAAGATGTAGTAAATAAAGGTTATAGATATTATGATTGGAATATTTCTTCAGGTGATGCCGGAGAAACAACCAGCTCTAGTGGAGTATATAACAATGTAATTAAAAATTTAAGTAAAAATAGAAGCAACATGATTTTAATGCACGATATTAAACCATATACAAGAGATGCTTTAAGAAACATCATTAGATATGGTAAAAATAACGGATACACATTTGAAAAAATCACCATGTCAACCCCAATGGTAACACACGGTGTGAATAATTAAACGCATATAACATGCGTTTTTTCTATATGAAATTAACAAAATAAACATAAAATATTTAAATAATTTAGCATAAGATAAAATAACAAGAAAATTTATTTTGACTTTATTCTAAAACTTCATGTATAATAAAAACTGGTGAAGAAGTATGCAGTATAAGACCATTTTAAAAAGATATAAAATCCCAATTATAATCATAATGTGTTTAATATTTAATATCATTATAATATTAAATTATGCAGTTAATTTTAAAAACAAAAAAACAGAATTTAAAGAAATAAAACCACTTATAAATTATAGTAAAAAATTAGAAATGCCAACAGTAAAAAACATAAAAATTAAAAACATAAATCCCTCAGTTATTTCAGATAAAACAATATATCTAACATTTGATGATGGCCCAAGCTATTTAACAGAAAAAATTTTAGATATATTAAAAGAAGAAAACATTCCTGCAACATTTTTTGTAACCTCAAGAGGAATAGATACATATTCAAATGTGATAAAAAGAATGCAGGAAGAAAATCATACAATTGCCCTGCACACATCAACCCATAATTATTCATATATATATTCATCAGATGAAAACTATTTTAAAGATTTAGAAGAAATAAGAAACAAAGTATATAATATAACAGGAGTAAAATCAAGAATAATAAGATTACCAGGAGGTTCATCTAATACAGTTTCAAAAAAATATTCAAAAGGAATAATAACCAGAATTACAAATAGATTAACCGAAAATGACTTTTATTATTTTGACTGGAATATCGACAGTTTAGATGCTTCAGGTAGCGTTTCTAAAGAAGTAATATATAATAGTGTTACCCAAAACATACATAGCGGTACAAATGTTGTTTTAATGCACGATTCATCAACCAAAGAAACGACCGTTCTAGCACTTAAAGATATAATCAAATATGCAAAAGATAACGGATATACGTTTGCTAAAATAACTAAAAAAACACCCCAAATACATCATCATATTAACAATTAAGATAAAGTAAACATATCTTTTCAATTATGTGAAATTATGTAAAATGCAAATAAATATTGTTAGGTTATTGACAATATTTTTTTAAAGTATTAAAATGTACTAGTGGCTAAAGAGGTGGAACATGGAAAAATTAAAAACTATTTATCAAATTAAAAATTTAAATCATATAATAGTAAGGTACTGTTCATCACAAAAAGATTTAAAAGAAAATCTTCCAACACCAGCACAAATGCAAATACTAGATTTTATAAGAAAAAACCAAAACAATAAAATATATCAAAGAGATATTGGACAAAATCTCGGGTTAAGAAGAGCAACATTATCAGAAATTTTAAAAACCATGGAAAAAAACAATTTAATTTCTAGAATTTCTGATAATAAAGACACTAGAATAAAAGAAATAATCTTAAGTGATACAGCAAAAGAAAAGTTTAAACAAGTAAAAAAACTTTTAGAAAACACCGAAAAAACAGCTACCCAAAACATTGATGAAAAAGAATTAGAAATATTTTTTAAAGTAGCAAAACAAATTGAAAACAACTTAAAAGAAAGGGTGAAAACATGTTAAAATTATTAAAAAATTTAACTAAAAAAGAATGGATATTTGCCATATTTTGTATTATTTTAATTATAGGACAAGTATGGCTTGAGCTAAAAATACCAGATTATATGTCTGAAATAACAGTATTAGTACAAACAGAAGGAAGTAAAATGCAAGATATTCTCTTAAACGGAGGATATATGATTTTATGCGCATTAGGAAGTTTGATATTTGCTATAGGAGCAGGATACTTTGCTGCATATATAGCATCAGAATTTTCTAAAAACACAAGAAAACAAATATTTGATAAAGTTCAAACCATTGATACCGAAGAAGTTAAAACATTTCAAACAAGTAGTTTAATCACAAGAACCACTAATGATGTAACACAAGTAGAAATATTACTTGCCATGGGCTTACAATTATTAGTCAAAGCTCCAATTACTGCCATTTGGGCAATAACCAAAATATTAAACAAAGGATGGCAATGGAGTGCTATTACAGGAATAGCCGTATTAATATTACTTGGAGTAATAACAACCTTAATGATCATAGTAATTCCAAGATTTAAAATCGTACAAAAATTAATCGATAAAATAAATGGAATAGCCAGAGAAAATCTAACTGGTATAAGAGTCGTTAGAGCATTTAATGCTGAAAAATATCAAGAAGATAAATTCGATAAAGTAAATAACGATTTAACAAATTTGCAATTATTTAATCAAAAGAAATTTTCTATCATGATGCCAGTTATGTATTTAATCATGTATGGTTTAACACTTTCTATATATTTTATTGGAGCAAGTTTAATACAAAATTCTATTTTAGCAGATAAAATCACATTATTTGGTAATATGATAGTATTTAGTTCATATGCTATGCAAGTAATTATGTCATTTCTAATGTTAGCAATGATTTTCATGATGATACCACGTGCCGAAGTATCTGCAAAAAGAATTAATGAAGTTTTAGACACAAAACAAAAAATTATACCAGGTAATTTAGATCCTATTACCAAAGAAAAAGGCACTGTTGAATTTAAAAACGTTTCATTTAAATATCCCGATGCTGACGAATATGTTTTAGAAAATATTTCGTTTAAAGTAAACAAAGGAGAAACCATTGCCTTTATAGGTTCAACAGGAAGTGGTAAATCTACTTTAATAAATTTAGTTCCAAGATTTTATGATGCCACAGGAGGTGAAGTATTAATAGATGGAATTAACGTTAAAGATTATAAGCCAGAAGTTTTAAATAATAAATTAGGATATGTTCCACAAAAAGCAGTTATGTTCGCCGGAACAGTAAACTACAACATTTCATATGGTAACTGCGGAAAAGAAATAACAAAAGAAAAGATAAAAGAAGCAGCCAAAGTAGCACAAGCTGATGAATTTATAGAAAAAATGGATGATAAATATGAAACCTATATAGCGCAAGGCGGAACAAATATATCAGGTGGTCAAAAGCAAAGACTAGCTATTGCTAGAGCTATAGCTAAAGAACCAGAAATATATATATTTGATGATTCATTTTCAGCTTTAGATTATAAAACAGATGCGACTTTAAGAAAAGAATTAAAAAATTACACTAAAGAAGCAACTAGCTTAATAGTCGCCCAAAGAATAGGAACAATTATGCAAGCAGATAAAATCGTCGTATTAGATAGCGGAAAATGCGTAGGAATGGGAACACATAAAGAGCTACTAAATAACTGTGAAGTTTATAGAGAAATTGCTTTATCACAGCTTTCAAAGGAGGAGTTAGAAAATGCCTAGGCCAGGAAAACAGACATACGAAAAAGCCAAAGATTTTAAAGGCGCTATTAAAAGACTAATTCACGAATTAAATACATATAAAATTTTAATAATAATATCTTTTACACTAGCAATTTTAGGCTCTATTTTATCTATTTTAGCTCCTGACAAATTATCAAATTTAACCGATGAAATATCTGCTGGACTCGTCATTAATCAAGAAAACATGAACGCTTTAAATAAAAAAGCAAGTGAAAATATTAGTGAAGATAAATTAAAAAAGATGCTTCCAGAAATATTAAGCCCAGATGTTTCTCCTAAAAATATTCAAAATATATTAATGGATAATAGCATTAAAAAAGAAGACAAAGAAAAATTAAATGATATACTTGATAAAATGCAAAAAAACGAAGAAGAAGCATTTAAAAGCTTAAATACTTTACCCCAAAGCATTCTAGAAAAAATATTTAAAGATACAAAATATAATGGTAAAAAAGTTACCACCAAAGATAAATTAAGTATAATCAATTTAGTTAATAATCCAAAAGAAGATTTAACAAAAAACACGCAAGAAATATTCTTTAATGAAATAACTATTGATGGCACTAAAATAAGTGCATATGATCAATATAAATACATGAAAACATTAGGAACATTAAATAAAGATATAAATCAAACCGAACTTTATAAAAAATTAGATACATTACCTAAAAGCATTAAAAAAGTAATAGAACCTGTTATGAATATGGATAAAATTAAAAGTATAACTATACTTTTAGTATGTATGTATCTAGCAAGTGCATTATTTACATATATTCAGTCAATTTCTATGACAGTAGTTGCTAATAAGTTTGCTAACAAATTAAGAAGTAAAATATCTATTAAAATAAATAAACTACCACTTAAATATTTTGATAAACATCAAATAGGAGATATATTATCTAGAATTACAAATGATGTTGATATGATAGCAATGTCAATGAACCAATCACTCGCATCACTAGTAAGCAGTATTACATTATTTTTAGGTAGTATTATTATGATGTTTATAACAAACTGGGTTCTAGCACTTACAGCCATATTATCTAGTTTAATCGGATTTATCGGTATGGCATTTATTCTAAAAAATTCCCAAAAATATTTTATTCAAAGACAAAATGAACTTGGAAATTTAAATGGACATATCGAAGAGATATATTCAGGCTTAAATGTCGTAAAAGCTTATAATGGTGTTAAAGAAGCTAATCAAAAATTCGGTGAATATAATGATAAAGTATGTCAAAGTAACAAAAAAAGTCAATTTTTATCAGGTTTAATGCAACCATTAATGGCATTTATCGGTAATTTTGGTTATGTTGCAGTATGTATAGTAGGAGCAATGCTTACCATGAATGGACAAATATCATTTGGTGTTATTGTTGCATTTATGACTTATGTTCGATTATTCACAAACCCACTTTCACAAATAGCTCAAGCAACAACCTCTATGCAGTCAACAGCCGCAGCTAGTGAAAGAGTATTTGAATTTATAGATGAAGAAGAAATGAAAAGTCAAAAAGATATTACCAAACATTTAAACATTAAAGACGTTAAAGGATATATCGATTTTGAAAACGTTGTATTTAAATATGACGGTAACGATGAACCTACAATTAAAAACTTTTCTGCAAATGCCAAACCAGGACAAAAAATTGCTATTGTAGGACCAACAGGCGCTGGTAAAACCACTATGGTTAATTTACTTATGAAATTTTATGATATTAATTCAGGTGATATAAAAATAGATGGAATTTCTACCAAAGAATTAACCAGAGAAAACATACACGAATTATTTACAATGGTGCTTCAAGATACATGGCTTTTTGAAGGAACTATCAAAGAAAATATTATATATAATAGAAATGATATTTCTTTAGAAAAAGTCAAAGAAGTATGTAAGGAAGTTGGTTTAGATCACTTTATTAGAACTTTATCTAAAGGATATGATACTATATTATCAGATAACGAAAGTGTATCAGCCGGTCAAAGACAGTTACTTACAATAGCGCGTGGTATGATTAAAGAAACCCCATTTTTAATTTTAGATGAAGCTACATCTAATGTTGATACCAGAACAGAAGAATTAGTCCAAATAGCCATGGATAAATTAACAGAAGGAAAAACTTCATTTATCATTGCCCATAGATTATCAACTATTAGAAATGCCGATTTAATATTAGTAATGAAAGAGGGTAATATTGTTGAACAAGGAAATCACGACGAATTAATGAAGAAAAATGGTTTTTATGCTAATTTATATAATTCACAGTTTGAAAGTTAGAATTTTTCTAACTTTTTCTTTACATATATATAAAATAAAGTATAATAAATTAAAAAGGAATTGATTATATGGATTTAATTATAAACATCATTTTTGTATGCTTAATGACCTTTAATGTCAGCGCCTCTATAATAGAATGGAAAAAAATAAAGCAAGATCATAAGTTAAAAAAACAAAGATTAAAAGAAAAAAACGAACAATTAGAAGAAAAAAAGCAAAAATTAAATATAGATTTAAAACATTTAAAAGAAGAAAAATTTAATAAAAACATATATGCAAAATTTACAAAAGAAGATGCAGACTATGTATTAAAAGTGACAGACAAAATTAAGACAAATCAAGACCTAGCTCATTTTGAAAGTGCTTTACTTAAAAATATAAAAATTGAATTTATGCGAAATTTTTTCATAAATGCTCCCTATATCACAATTAAGAAATTTTCCTTGCTAGAAGCTCCAATTAAAAATGATCATAGAATTTTAGGCACATATAATGGAAGCACTAAAGAAATAAAAGTATATGACAAAAAAGAAAGCACACTAAACCACGAATTATTACATGCAGCATCTTCAGATTTTACATATTCAGCCGTTGGTTTTAGTGTAGAATTTGAAAAAGCAGGAATGTTCGGCGAAGGACTAAATGAAGGCTATACTGAACTAATAAATAATAGAATATTTAAATATAAAAGTAAATCATATATCCACCTGCAGTATCTAGCTCGTCTAATTGAAAATTTTTTTGAAAACAAAGAAGATATGATGTTATATTACTTTAATGCTAACGTATTTGGATTAATAATAGAATTATTAAAAAGCATGAGTTTAGAAGACGCAATAAGTATAATAGTTGATATGGACAAATTCATATATTTAAATGATTTTGATATAAAAGAATATTTAAAGTTAAAAAAAAAAATAAAAAAATTATATGATGAAAAAAAGGCAAAAGACAAAGTCAAGAAAAAAATAAAAATAAAATAATTTATTTACACAATTTGACAAAATGTGCTTTTAGCAGTATAATTAAATACGTCACAAAAAAGGAGTGATAGTATGATTAAAGATAAATTAAGTTATTTAAAAAGTATTAGCGAAGCTTTAAAAACATATAATGAGCAAAATACTATTATAGATTATGAACTTGTAAAAAAAATATATGAATATACAAATAAATTAGATGAACTTACTTTAGGTGAGAAAAAAAAATTAGATGACTTTATAACAGAAAACACCATAAGCATCGAACATTTAGCCAATATTTATTTAGATAAAAAAGGTGAAGAAAGTTTAAATTATAGATTAACCAGAATGCTACCAATACAATTAACTAATCATCAAAGTAAAATTAGATTCATCAAAGGAAAAGAAGAAGAATTAAAAGGCGCTATGCAACAAACAAGTATGGTCAAAGTTTTATGCAAAAAAGGAAACGTATCCAAAGCAGCATAAAGCTTTTTTTCATATATATTTCACACAAAAAAATTATAATTACATAAAGGAGATGAGCATATGAAGTTACTTATTGTAGATGATGAAAAACTAATTAGAGATGTTATTAAAACCTATGCTGAAACAGAAAATTTCGAAGCTTTAGAAGCTGAAAATGGTTTAGAAGCATTAGATGTTTTAAAAAAAGAAAAAGTAGATTTAATTATTTTAGATATCATGATGCCTAAAATGGATGGTATGACATTTTTAGAAGAAATTAAAAAAACAAAAAACATTCCAGTTATAATTTTATCTGCTAGAAACGAAGAATATGATAAATTAAGAGGATTTGATTTAGGAACAGATGATTATTTAACTAAACCATTTAGTCCTAAAGAACTTATTGCTAGAATTAAAGCCATTTTAAAACGTACAGGTAAAATGACACCAAATAGTTATGAATACAAAGGTTTAAAAATAGATTATCCCGGACATTCAGTATATATTGACAGTAAAGAGATCAAACTTACTTTAAAAGAATATGAACTTTTATGTTATTTTGTTTTAAATGAAAATATTGCTTTATCAAGAGAACAGCTATTAAATAAAATATGGGGTTATGATTTTTATGGTGACGACAGAACTATAGATACACATGTAAAAATGCTTCGAAATAATCTAGGACCATATAGAAATATAATTCAAACAGTAAGAGGTGTCGGATATAAGTTTGTGGTAGAAAATGAAAAATAAAACCTACAGTTTAAAAATAAATATATGGTTATTTTTAATCGCTTTTTCTATTTTAATTTTATGTTTTTTATGGCTTTTTCAAATAGTTTTTTTAGGTAGTTATTATAAATCATATAAAACAGAAGAATTAGATGAAGCAGCTAGTGAAATTAAAAAATTACCAAATTTAAATAGTACATCAGTAACAAATATAGCCGAAAAACACGATATATGTATTGAAATATATGGAAATGATACTTATATAGCCACATCTTATAATAAAGGGTGCATGGAATTTGGCAATAAAAACTTTAAAGTAAAAAAAGAATTTATTGAAAGTAATCTTTTAGAACAGCACTATACACTTATAAATGACAAATTTCAAAATGAAACATTAATATATGCACTAAAACTAGATCAAGATATATATGCCTTTATAAATGCTTCTTTAGAGCCTTTAGATTCAACGACAATTATATTAAGTAAACAGTTAATTATCACTACTTTAATTGTTTTAATCTTATCACTTATAATAGGATATTTTATATCTAAAAAACTATCAAAACCAATTATTAAAATAAGTGATGAAGCTAGAAAACTAGCGGATGGTAATTTTAGTGCAGATTTTTATGCCCAAAGCGATATTTACGAAATAAACGAATTAGCTAATTCTTTAGAATATGCTAAAAAAGAATTATATAAAACAGAGCAGTTAAAACAAGATTTAATGGCTAATGTATCACATGATATGAAAACCCCATTAACCATGATAAGAGCATATGCTGAAATGGTAAGAGATATAACTTATAATAATAAAGAAAAAAGAGAAGAAAATTTAAATATTATTATAGATGAAACAAACAGATTAACTTTACTTGTAAATGATATTCTAGATCTATCAGCAGCCCAGTCAGATAACATTAAATTAAATATTGAAAAAATTGATTTAGTAAATTTAATTGATGAAGTAATTAAAAAATTTCAAATATTATCTGAAAAAGAAAATTATCAATTTATATATAATCACCCAGAAAAAGTAATAATTAAAGGTGATTATAAAAGAATATATCAAGTAATATATAATTTAATAAATAATGCTATAAACTATACAGGTATAGACAAAAAAGTATACATAGATATTAAAGAAGAAAAAAATAAATATGTTATTGAAATTAAAGATACTGGAAAAGGAATTAAAAAAGAAGATATTAAACATATATGGGATAAATATTATCACAGCGATAAAAAACATAAAAGGAATAATTATGGCACTGGTTTAGGTCTTTCTATAGTTAAAAACATATTACAAACCCATAATTTTAACTATGGTGTTAATAGTTCTAGCAAAGGATCAACCTTTTATTTTGAAATTCCCAAAAATAATTAAATAATGTTTCAATTACACAAAAATTGTGATATTATATATTTATAAGAATAAAAGGAGGGTATAAATAAATGCAAGAAACATCTAGCTTTCTATATTTTTTCTTAATTATGCTTATAATAGTTGTTATGATATGTTATGTAGCTTTAGCTATTTTCTTAACTAATTTTAGCAAAAAAATAGAAGGTAAACCTAATATAATGGCCTGGATTCCTTTTTCTAATATTTATTTATTGGGAAAATTAACTTTTTCTAAAGATGTAGGATATGGTTTACTTGCGCTACTTATACTATCATGCACACTTACATTAAAAATTGATAGAATGACAATTATATTATCATTACCAAGCATTTTACAAATGATTTTAGGAGCAGCTTTTGCTGGTGCATTTGTTGCAGTATTAATCTTTGGTATTAGAAAATACGAAAAATTAAAGAAAGAAAAAATATAGAAGAAAAGTAATTTTTTATAACAATTAAAACACCTTAATCGGTGTTTTTAAATTTATATTTATACTTATGATATGTATAAAACTTTATCATATATAATACCCCAAATAATGTATATCAAGAATAACATTTTATGATATACTATTTATGGTGATTTAAATGGTATATCTTTTATTTGGAACTAAAGATTATAGTATAAATAATGAAATTAAAAAAATATGTAAAAATATAGATGATATGAATATCAGTAGATATGATTTAAATAATGATTTAACATCTTTAGTTATAGAAGATGCAAAGACGATATCTTTATTTGGTGATAAAAAAATAGTAATTGCTGACAATGCTAATATGTTTACCGCCAGCACTTCTAAAGATAGTGAAATTATAGAAGATTATTTAAAAAACATAAACGAATATACTGATTTAATTTTTATAGTTCATAGTGATAAAATTGATGCTAGAAAAAAAATAACAAAAGCTATTAAAGAAAAAGGTAAAATTATAGAATTTAACGATGATTTAGATGCTGTTAGTTTAATTAGAAGGTTATTTAAAGATTATAATATCGAATATAGTGATATTAAATTATTAATAGATAGAGTAGGTAATAATCCATTAATTATAACAAATGAAATTAATAAAATTAAGATTTATAAAGGAAATGATAAAAATATAACTAGCGAAGATATATTAAATTTAACTAATAAAATAATAGAAATAGACGTTTTCAAATTAATAGATTACATAGTCAGAAAAGATAAAGAAAATGCTTTAGAACTATATAATGAAATGCTTAAAGTAAATGAAGAACCTATTAAAATAATTGTTATTTTAGCAAATCAATTTAGAATAATGTATCAATCTAAAGAATTATTAAAAAAAGGTTATAGTGAAAAAGATATAGCAAGTATACTTAAAATACATCCATATAGAGTAAAATTAGCAATTCAAAATAGTAGAAATTATACTAGTGAAATGCTACTTAAATATTTAAATGATTTAGCAGATATTGATATAGGAATTAAAACAGGGACTATAAACAAAGATTTAGCACTAGAACTTTTTATTTTAAAATAGACAAAACGAAAAAATATGCTATATTATTTATACATAAATGTTTATTTTATTCATTTATGCATATACTTATAATAGCTATATTAATAGCATTAAAAAAGCGAGTGAAGCCAGCTCTATAAATGGCAGCTAAAAAAGTAAGATTAGAGAGCATACTCTAATCTTTTATATTATTTATTTTATCATAAACACTTTTCAAATTAGCCTCATATTTACTAGTTAATTAAGAATTATAATAATTTCTATTAACAAGCACATCTGGCAAATATTGTTGTTTTACATATGATCCTTTATAATTATGAGGATATTTATAGTCTTTTGAATTTGTTTTAATATGATTAGGAACTTTAGGAGCATTACCCATTTTAACATCATTAATAGCTAAATCTAAAGCTATATGCGCACTATTAGATTTAGGTGATAACGCCATATCAATTACAATTTCACCCAAAGGAATTCTAGCTTCTGGAAGTCCAACTCTTTCAGCAGCTTTAATTGCAGCTTCTAATCTAGGACCAATAGCAGGATTTGCAAGTCCAATATCTTCATAAGCAATAACTGAAAGTCTTCTAAAAATAATATCTAAATCTTCCGCAACCAATAACCTAGCTAAATAATGCAAAGAAGCATTAACATCGCTACCTCTAATAGATTTTTGAAGTGCGCTTATTACATCATAATAACCATCATCATTTTTATCTATATATAAACTTGGTTTATTATCTATTTCTTTTAAAGTATCTAAAGTAACATTATAATTTATAGAAGAATAATATGCAATTTCAAGTAGATTATAAGCATATCTTAAATCACCATTAGAAAGACTTGCAATATAATCAATAGATTCATCCGTTATTTTAATATTATCTAAATGTTTTATAGCTTTATTTAAACCTTCTTTAATATCGCTTTTAGTAAGGCTTTTAACTTCAAATAATTGACATCTACTTCTAATAGCAGGATTTATAGAATGAAAAGGGTTAGCAGTAGTAAGACCAATTAATGTAATTAAGCCATTTTCTAAATAGGGGAGGAGTAAATCTTGTTTATCCTTATTTAATCTATGAATTTCATCCATAATTAAAATAATACCACCGTTATCTTTAGCTTTATCTATAACTAAATCTAAATCCTTTTTACTATTAATAACAGCATTTAAAAATTCACATTTTAAATTAAGCTCATTTACTAAAGTATAAGCCAAAGTAGTTTTACCAGTCCCACAAGGTCCATATAAAATCATCGAAAATATTTTTCCATGCTTAACAAGATTATATAAAACTTTATCTTTACCTATTAAATGTTTTTGGCCAATAACATCTTCTAATTTATTAGGTCTCAAAGTATCAGCAAGTGGTCTCATATTATCACATCCTTAAAATATTATATCATTGATACTTCTTTTTTTAAATTTTTTTTGATAAAATTATAGTTGGTGGGAATATGAATGAAAAATACATAGAAGAATTTATAGATTATTTAAGATTCGAAAAAAAATATAGTGAAAATACTATTTCTTCATACAAAAGAGATTTAAATAAAATAAATTCATATTTAAAAAAAGATTTTATAAAATTAACAAAAGCAGATATTCAAAAATATATTCAAAACTTATCAAAAAATGAAAGCAGTAATACTATTTCTAGAACAATAAGCTCTCTTAAAAGTTTTTATAAATTTTTGGAAATTAATAAATATACAAATACAAATCCACTAACCACTATTATCAGCCCAAAAACTGCAAGAAAACTACCTAAAGTACTATCTGAAGAAGAAGTAAATAAATTATTAGATATTAACCTAAATAACGATTTTGATTATAGAAATAAAGCGATGCTTGAACTTATGTATAGTAGTGGACTTAGGGTAAGTGAATTAATAAATTTAACTGTAAATGATGTAGATTTAAAAAACTCATTAGTCAGAATATTTGGTAAAGGTTCTAAAGAAAGAATCGTTCCATTAAACGATTATGCAACAGAAGCATTAAATAATTATATTTTATACCATAGACCAAAATTATTTAAACAAAAAGAAAATAATTACTTATTTTTAAATAATCACGGGAATCAAATGACAAGACAAGGATTTTTCAAAACATTAAAAAAAATAGCCAAAGAAAAAGGAATAAAAAGTGAATTATCACCGCATACCTTAAGACATTCATTTGCAACCCATTTATTAAAATATGGAGCTGATCTAAGAAGTATTCAAGAACTATTAGGTCATAGTGATATATCAACGACGCAAATCTATACACATATAACAAATGAAATGCTAGAAAAAAATTATCACGAATATCATCCACATGGTAAATAAGACAAAAAAATGATATAATAAGATAATCTTAAAGGGGATGAAAACATGCAAGAAGTTATAATCGATACAATAATAGATTCATTAAAAATAATACCTTTTTTACTAATAGCTTTTTTAATAATTGAATTTTTCGAGCACAAATTGTCAAACAAAACAGAAAAAGCAATCCAAAAAGCAGGTAAATTAGGACCATTATTTGGTAGTGTTTTAGGAGCTATTCCACAGTGCGGATTTTCAGTACTAGCAACCAACCTATATATAACAAGAATAATCAGTTTAGGAACATTAATCAGCATATACTTATCTACAAGTGATGAAATGCTACCAATTTTAATAGCTGAAAAAGCACCAATTAATAGTATTTTATTATTTATAGGTATTAAAGTTATTATTGGTTTAGTATGCGGATTTATTATTGATTTAATAATTAGAAAAGAAAAGCCAAAAGAACATTTTGATATATGTCAAGAAGAACACTGTGACTGTGAACACGGTATATTTTTATCCGCATTAAAACATACCATTAAAACATTAATTTTCATATTTATAATAACATTTATTTTAAATTTAGCTTTTCATTATATTGGTGAAGATAATATTAAACATATTTTTGATAATACTACTATTTTTTCTCCATTTATTGCCGGATTAGTTGGTCTTATTCCAAATTGTGGTTCAAGCATAATATTAACAGAATTATATATAGCAGATATTTTACCATTTTCGTCTGCTTTAGCCGGACTTTTAGCAGGTAGTGGGGTAGCACTACTAGTTTTATTCAAATCAAACAAAAATACCAAAGAAAATATAAAAATAGTTAGTATTTTATATTTAATCAGTATAATAACAGGAATTTTACTTGAAATTTTTGGAGTATAAAATATGATTAATTTCATATTTTTTTCATATATTTAAATAGGTGAGGAGTAATGAAGGAAATACTACCTTTTTTATTATGTTTAATAGCCGGTTTTTCTACCTTAATAGGATCATTATTTATATTTATCAAAGGAAATAAAAATAATATAATTAAATATTCATTAGCCTTTGCAGCAGGAGTTATGTTTAGTGTATCAGTATTTGATTTAATACCAGAAAGTTTAATAATGTTTAAAAGTAGTTCAAAAGAATTTTTATTTTTAAATATAATATTCTTTATTATAATCGGTTTAATCATTCCTTTATTTATAGATAAAATACTTCCAAACAAAATAGATCAAAACAGCAAATTATACAAACTAGGAATATTTACTATGATAGCAATTATAATACATAATTTACCAGAAGGTATGATTACTTATATTACTGCAGATAATAACTTAAAATTAGGTATCACTATAGCTATAGCAATTGCTATGCATAATATCCCAGAAGGAATTAGTATAGCAATGCCAGTATATTATGCAACTAATAATAAGAAAAAAGCTATTGGTTTAACCTTTTTATCAGGTATGTCTGAACCTTTTGGAGCTTTACTTGCATTTTTATTTTTAAAACCATTTATAAATAATGTAATTATGGGAGCAATTTTTGCTATTATAGCCGGGATAATGAGTTATATATCAATTATTGAACTTTTACCAAACGCTTTAAAATACAAAGAAAAAAAGAAAACAATTATTAGTTTTCTTATAGGTATTATATTTATGTATGTAAATCATGTGTTAAGCTAATTTTCCTTATAAAATAAGGGTAGGGGAATTAATCAATTTATATTTAACTCCTCTTTAATTCTATTTTTTACATATTCTTTTTCATTTGAATATTTTGTATAAAATGTAATTAGTTTAATCCCAGCCTTATTACAAATATCTTTTACTTTAATATCACGTTTTTTTCTATGAAAATTATTATGTGATTCATCATTAAGTTCAATTAATAAAAGTAATTTACTATAATCAGCGCTAAATATACCAAAATCAATATTTCTAAATAGTTCTGTATTAAATCTAGAATCGGATTTTTTCTCAATAATAGAAGCTAGATTAACTTGAGGAACAATATGTACATGTAGTTCATTTTCTAAATCAATAAACTTAGTTAAAAAGTTATATTCATTATTAGATAACAATCGTTTTGGTACATAATTAACAATAGACGATGTATCATTAATTTCCATATTATTATAATTATTACCAAAATAGGAAATAATTATAAAAAAGAAAATTACCATCAAAAATATAATTATTAAAACAAAAATCATAAATAAAACACACTCCTTATAATTATTAAATAAAAAGAGTAGTATTAATTAAAATTATAAATACTACTCAAATTTTCTTTTACACACAAGTTAACATAATATATATTATCGGATAATTTAATTTTTAGACTTACGAGCTTGAATTTCATCAATTTTATACATAAACTCTGTTACATTATCATCATTTACTTCAGTAATACCTAGCTCTTTCATAGCTTGTATTTTAAGTGCATTCATCTCTAATGTACGGCTCATTTTCTCTTCTAATTTATGTTCTATTTGTGATACAAAACGTTTATGTGTTTCAGATATTTTTGCTTTACTAGATGTTCCTGCATGATATAAATTAAAAGCTGAAAATAATATACTTTCAAATACAAATTGTTCTGTTTCATCGAATGCAAATTCATATGGTTTAGTATAACCACCAACTTTAGATACATAAGCTAATATATATTTTAATTCCTTCATACTAGGCATTGACTGTAAATAATGATATAAATAAAGAATAATATTAAAACCATCTTCGTCCTTTTCGTCTTCTAGACGTTCTTTAATTTCATCAATAACATTATGTAATAATTCTTTTCTTTCTTCATTTAAACCAGAAAAAATCACATTACCTTCACCTAATTCGCTTTTACTAGAATTTTCAAATAAACTATTGATTCTAGTTTCAACATCCATAATATAATCTGTATCCACTTTAATATCGTCTAACTCATCAGCTGATTTAATCCCTAAAATATTAAGTAAAATAACTTTTTTATCTTTTGGCCATTTATTAATATCATCTAACTCCAAATAATTATAAATCATCTGTCTAGAAACCCCTAAACATTTAGCTAATTTAACTTTTGAAATACCAAGTTCTCTCAATATGTCATTTAATCTTTCCATATGTCTGTAACCCTCCTACTATTAATTTTAGCAATCTCCCCTATTAAAGTCAAGAGAAATGTAAAATTATGTAAATCATTTTAATAATAACTACTCCCCTACTTTAAATTTAATAATTTATGATTTTCTATTACGAAAAAGTTTGGAAACCCCAAAAAATTCGTAATAGAAAATTGACAAATAAAAATTATGACTATTGGTATATATAATTTTTTACTAGATGAAAATAGTTTAGATTTATAAATTACGAAAAAGTTTGGAAACCCCAAAAAATTCGTAATTAAAAGGTATTGTAATTTAAACAATACCTTTTAATTTGATGGTACAGCTTCTTTTAATTTCTTATAACTGTCACCTAATAATCTATTATTATAATATTTCGAGTTTTTAGAAAGTTCATCATTTAATTTATCTAATCCTATTTCTTCAGCTAAAGTTTCTCTTTTAGAAAACAAATTAGTTCCAAGTCCTAATCTATTACCATCAATATCAAAGCCCAAAGCAGCTAAAGTAGTTGGATAATAATCAAATGTAGTAAATACCCTATTATTTGTATTTTTTGTTTTAACTGATGAATTAATATAAGTATTATATACACTTCTTTCATAATTATTACTATCAAACATACCAGAAATATTTGCTTGCATAGATAAATGATCTCCTGTAATAATAATTACAGTATCTTTATAAAAATCTTGTTTCTTAAGCCAAGATACAAACTCACCTATCATACTATCAGAGCAGTGATATGAATTTAAGTATTTATAATCATAAATATTATCACAAGAAGAATCCACATATCCATCTGTAAAATGAGTATCTGCTGTTAATAAAGTAAAGTTAAAAGGTTCATCTTGTTTTGCAATGTCGGTTAATTCCTTTTTTGCATTCTCAAATAATTTACTATCTTCATATCCCCACCATACATGATAATCTTTTGGAATATAACCTTTTTCTTTAGCATAATTATAGTCTTTTATTTCATAATTTCCATGATAAGTAAAATAATCTTTTCTACCACCAAAATTAGCATCCGAACCTATCATTAAATAGTTTTTATATCCGTTATCTTCTAATATTTCACCAAGAGAATATACACCAGGTAAAAATTCACCATAACCTGAATATAAATTACCGTCAATAGGAACTTTTAAAGGTACACCTGATGTAGAAGATACCATAGCAGCTACCGTCCAAGTCGCACCATATCCAGCATATGCACCACCTAATTTATTATTCATACTAAAATTAATATTATTTTTAGCTAATTTTTCTAAATTTGGTATTATCGATTCATTAAAATTACCTCCATTTTTATTCGAAAATAAAGATGTTTCTAATGATTCAGCATATATGTATATTAAATTCTTTTTAGCTTTAGGAGCACTTAATTTAATGTTTTTAGGATCGGTATAATATACTTCAAAAAATTTAGTTTTCCTATTAGGATTTAAATAAGTTTTCAAATTAAACTCTTCATATACATAATTTACTGATAAAATTAAAATTATTAATGTAAAAATAACTTTTATACCTTTTGAAATAGGATATAAACTAAATTTAAATTCTTTTTTATTAATTAATATTTTTAAATAAGATTTGGTTTTAATAAATATTTTAAATATTATAATAATGAAAATTATAATTAAATATATAGGAATTATTCTTTCAAGCACATATTTCGCACCATCAATAAATATAGTATTACTAGTTCCTTCAGCAGTTGTCATACTATAAATTAATTGATCTACTGTAATATTATAAAAAGCTTCATTAATATAATTACTTACATAATAAATAATAAGAGCGGCCGTTAAAAAAATAAAAGCAAGTAGACTACTTATTTTTATCTTTTTTAGTAGTTTTAGAAGAAGTTTTCCTATTTTTCTTAATAGGTTTAACACTATCTTCATTATTCTTATTATCTTTTCTTTCATTTGTTTTACTTTCTACATCTATTTTAAATTGAATATTTTTTTGAACCGTCACCCCTAAAAGTGCAAGTGCAATATTAATGGCTAAAGAAATTAAAGCTATCCAAACAAATAACATAATATTACTATCAAACGCCTTAAATATATCCTTTTCTATACCAAAACCATTATACATAATAATAACATTAATTATAAATGAAAATAAAAGTAAAGTGATATAATCAAAAATAATGTCTTTTATTTTTAAATCTTTATTAAAATAATTTAAAATCCTAACACCAATAATACTAGGAATAAACAAAGAAAAAACACCATATACCATATAACCTACCTCCTAATATTTAAATATTTTATACTATTTTCTAAACAATTTCAATGGCTTACACAAAAAAAGTTCAATTAGAACCTTTTTTAAATACGAATAGTTTACTCATAACATAATTTAAAATTATAACTATAATATTAGATGCAATTTTCAAAATTAAAGCAGGGCCTTTTAACAAATCAACACCAACATACATAATGCCCAAATCTAAAGCTCCAGTAGCTAACCTACATACTATAAAATTCCAAAGTTCCTTTATAAATATTTTAAAATCAAAACATTTACTTTCAAATACCCATATTTTATTTGTAATAAAAGCAAATAAAACAGATAAAATCCAAGCAATAATATTACTAACTACATTAGAAATATTAAACATGTCATAGCATAATGCGTATGTAACAATATTAATAATAGTTGTTAAAACTCCAAATATACCATATAAAATAATAAATTTATATTTTTTCAATAGTTTTTTTATCTTTTCCATTTAAATTTGCTCCTTATAAACTTTTTTAATAATGCCGCCACCTAAACATTCATCGCCATTATAAAATACACATGCTTGACCTTCAGTAACAGCTTTAATTCCTTCTGGATATTTTACCAAAATATTACCGTTTTCTAATTTAATAGGAAATACTTCATTATCGTTTTGTCTATATCTAAATTTAGCCATACATTTATTAGGTAAATCATCTAATAAATTAACTTCTTCTATTTCACAGGCATAACTTAATAAATATTTGTTTTCATCACCAATAGCTACATATAAAATATTATTTTTTAAATCTTTTTTACATACAAACATTCTTTCTTTAGTTCCACCTATATTTAAACCTCTTCTTTGTCCAATAGTATAATACATTAAACCTGTATGTTTACCTAATACCTCACCTGTATCAATATTGATAATATCCCCTGGGTTATTTGGTAAATAATTTTCCAAAAACTTTTTAAAATTTCTCTCACCAATAAAGCAAATACCAGTAGAATCTTTTTTATCCGCAGTTATTAATCCATATTCATGAGCTATTTTTCTAACCTCTTCTTTTTCTAAACCCCCAATAGGAAATAATACATTTTCTAATTGTTTTTTAGATACTTGAGATAAAAAATAAGTCTGATCTTTATTCTTGTCTAACCCTTTATAAAGTTTACCATCTATTAATCTTGCATAATGACCTGTTGCAATATAATCAGCTCCTAGTTTATTAGCTTCTTTCGCAAACATATCAAATTTAATATACTTATTACACATAATATCAGGATTAGGTGTTCTACCTTTCTTTAATTCATCTAAAAAATAAGTAAAAACATAATCCCAATATTCTTTCACAAAATCAACTCTTTTTAAAGGAATATTTAATTTCTCGCATACTTTTAAAGCATCATTATAATCTTTTTCTTGCGGGCATACATCATCTAAATCATTAGGATTACCTAAAAAATCATTATTAATTAAACTATCCCAGTTTCTCATAAATAAACCTATAACTTCATAACCTTGTTTTTGAAGTAATATAGCAGCAACACTACTATCTACTCCCCCACTCATTCCTATTACAACTTTTTTCATAAACTCTAGTTAAAAATTAACTATTCACCACTTTTCTTTTAATAATCAATATTAATATACAAATAATTATAGCCACTCCACATACTACATTAGCAATTTGATTAGCTTCTGTTCCAGGATATGTAACATAATATTTACCATTTTCACTAATTTTTATAGAAACAAATCCATTTTCATTTTTAAAATATTCAATATTATTTCCATCTTCATCGACAATTTTATAACCTAAATAATAAAGTCTAGGTAATTCTAAAGTTGTATTTTTTTTAATATCATTTATTTCAAATTTTATATTAGGAACATCATTATTTAAAACTTTAATTTTAACATTTTTATCAGAAGATATAACTTTATTCGGATTTCTATTTTCAAAATATTCATATTTTTTTAAAGTTTCCATTGGTAAATATTCTAAACTCCAACCCATTCCGTCATTAAATCTATAAGGAAGATGATTAACAATTTGAAGATTTTGCATATTATAATACACATTAGAAGCAACAACAAAAATTATCAACAAATAAGGTGCCCAAATAAATTTTTTCTTAAACAAATTACAAAAAACATCTAAACCTTCAGCAGCTAACAAAGAAAAACCAAAGGCAACAAAAGAAGCTGCTCTCCACGGAAACTGCATATTATTTAAAAAATCTGGAGTATAATACCAAAAGGTGTCATTGCTGACCAATATCATACCAGCAACCGCAAATAATAAAAATCCAATTATATATTTTTCCCTATAATCAGGAACCTTTTTGACTATAATTTTATAAATAGTAAAAATAGATAATAATATTACAATAATATTTAAAGCCACATATAACCTATTATTTCCACCTGTTGTTTGAAAAATTTGAACAAAAAAATATTTTAAATCCAATGTCCAAGTTAACACAGAAGATTCAACATTAAAAACTACATATTCGCCGTTTAACATGTGTTCTATTAAAGGAATAGTAAATGGCGAAGTAAAAATTAATATCAAAATAGCTGCAATAATTAAATGCAATAAGTTTTCTTTTTTGAAAATATCTTTGATAAACATAAGTAAAAATAATATGAAAACTATAGTAAACCAAACAGACATCACAAGATGAGAATACATCATACCAGCATATCCAATTACAAAACATATGTAAAAAAGTTTTTTGTTTTTTTCACAAAATAAATAATAAATGCCTAAAAATATTAACGGCATAAAAATAAATATAAAACTTTCATTTAAAGCATCTCTAGAATAAAAATCAGTACAAAAATAACTAGAAGAAATATAAAATAATGAAGTCAATAATCCTTTCTTCTTGTCTTTAAATAATTTTGAACCAAGTAAATACATAAAAATAGCTGCACTAAATAAACCAATAAATTTAACCAATTTAATAGCCGCATACTCGCCAAAACCTATATGACTAATAATATTTAAAATAAATCCACTTAACATATGAGGCAAAATTGGATAAAATATACCAATTCCATATCCCAAATCATTCCCAATTAATGGTAATATTTTTGATAAAATAGTAGAAAAATTTATTCCCCTTGCATGTGTGTTAGCAATATGAAAAAGTGTATCATCACCAAAAATATAATTAGAAACCAATGGCAAAAACATAAAACAAGAAAACAAAAAAATCGCAATAGTATAAATATTAATATATTTAGCACTTTCAAGTTTTTTTGTTTTTTTAATAATTATTTTTTTTAAATTACAAATTTTCAAAATCATATAAATCTCTCTTTCTAAATATCTACATCATAATAATACAAAAAAAAAAGCTAAAAAGCTATATTTAT
>CALVRL010000006.1 GCA_944358625.1 uncultured Bacilli bacterium
AAATACCATATCAGCGCCTTTTAAAGCCTCTTCTAATTCAGTTTTAGATTCTAAAGCAGCTTCTTTACCAATTTGTGGATTAGCTCCAGCTCCAAGTCCATGTGTAAGTTCTGCTCCTATTTGAATCTTTTTTTCAGCTAAAGAATTATTCAAAACCTGTGAATCTGTATTAGCTACTATAAATTCAACACCTTCTACAGATTCTATCATTCTATTGACAGCATTACAGCCGCCGCCCCCAACACCTATTACTTTTATTTTTGCTAACTGATCCATTTCAATTCCCATCATAAATATTTCCTCCTATTCGCCAAAAAAGTAACCAAATACTTTTCCAAGCATTGTATCATCGTTAGTTTTACTAGGTGAAGATACCTCATTCATATCTTCTTCACTAAACATGGAATAATCCATGCCTTTTAATTTTAATGTATTTAGAAAATAAATAATGTTTCCAACTGCGGTACTATATTTATTATTTCTAACTCCTATTAATTTAACTTTGCCTTTACTTGCACACACTGGTAAAATAGCTCTTATGTTATATTCAAAATCTAAGATGTTGCTAGTACCACCAGATATTATTATATACTGAATTGGCTTGTTTGTTAAGTCATCTAGCTCATTTTTTGCTAAAGTTAGTATTTCATTAATGCGAGATTCCACAATTTCACTAACGGCGTGCTGATTAATTTTGACTTTTACATTATCAGTATTAACTGTTTCGTATATGTCTGTTTTATCCGCATTATGACTATGTGCTAAAGCAAAACTTTCTTTAATTTTTCTTGCCTCTTTTAAATCTATTTTATACATATATGCAATATCTTTATCGATATCACTTCCTCCCGCTCCTATTATTTTGGTACTTACGGGAATACTTTTACTATATAAAGATACTTCTGTAATATCTTTTCCTATATTGATTAAAGCACATATGCTTTTATCTATTGAATCATTTCTAAAACAGTTAATGTCGCCAATACTGCTGGTAGAAATGTCTGCAACTTCTACTCCTAAACTTTCTATTAAACTAATTACTGAATAGACGTTTTTTTTAGGAGTGGTAACCATCATTGCCCTACCTAAAAGTTTTGTTCCAGGAAAACCTTTAGGATTTTTCATAATTGTTTTACCGTTTATTTTAAAATCAATAGGAACAACGGTTACAAGCTCTTCGTTAGGAAGTATATTAGCCTTTATACCAACCTTATAAGAATCTATCATATCTTTAGGAGTAATTAAATCACCAAGCACATTAACTTCTCCTTTTATAATTTTATAATCTGCATGATGATTTGGAATATTAGCTATTACTTTTTTTATCTTTACTCCAAGCATATCTTCTACTTCTTTAAAAGCAAGCATAACTGATTTTTTTGCAAGTTCAGGGTCAGTTATTAAACCATTTTTAATACCTCTAGAAGGTGTAGACGTTGCAGCAAGTAAATTTAAATGATTTTGGTAAAGTTCACAAACGACAAGTTTGATTGAATCAGAACCAAGATCGATACTCGCATAAACATGCTCCATAACATCATCCTCCTACAGTTATCATTAATTATACTATAATTTTACCCTACTTAAAAGAAAATGTAAACCCAATTTAAAGTTTTTGCTTATAAAAAAAGAATATTTTATTCTTTAACCTCAAAATATTCTCCAGAATCTAGATAAAGTATTCCCTTTTTGTTATCAAATTCTTTAATTATGTCTAAATAATTATCAATTTTAGTAAATTTATTTAAAGTTAAATATACTCTATTTCCATCATTCATGGTTAGAAAAAACCTTCCTTCATCGACTTCGTTTGGATCATATTTTATTTCAGATATTCTTTTTACAATATCATAATCAACCGAAGAAATAGCCTTTAAAAATTTAGAATAAACTTTATCGGGTATATAGTTTATAACAGTAGGTACGGGAAAATTGTCTTTAGTCTCACTTTTGTCTGTTAAAATTGTTTTATCTATTGGTAAATAGTAAAATAATGGTAAGTTTTCTTTAACATTTATTACAACTTTGGTTAAACTAGGTCTTTCAACATTAACTTCATTAATATAATTATCCTTTTCTAGATTTTTTTCAATATTTCTAGATAAAGTTTTTAAACTACTTGGATAATCGTCTAGTTTAGCCATTTTAATAATTTCCCAGTCGCTATATAAATTATTACCTTTGACAATTATATTATTGATTTTAACATCAGTTAAGAAAGCTAATCCAAGTAATATTAATGTAAAAATAAATATTACTGTAAATAACTTTCTAACTTTCAACTTTCGTTTCTTTTTAACCTTACGGGCCATAACATCACCTTTTTATTCTAAAATTTCTTGTTCAAGTTCTAATGAAATGTTACTATCTTCCTTAACTTTCTTTTTTATTATTTTAATTAATTTAATTATATCATCGCCACTAGCTTCACCTTTGTTAATAATGAAATTTGCATGTTTATCTGAAACAAAAGCATCATTTACACTATAACCTTTAAGATTAGATTTTTCAATTAAAAATCCTGCACTATGTCCAATGGGATTTTTAAAAGTAGATCCGGCTGATGGATATTCTAATGGCTGTTTTTCTTTTCTTAAATTTATATATTTAAGCATATTTTCTTTTATAGTTTTAGAAGTTTCTTTTTTTAAATTTAAAGTAACTTCTAAAATAATATAATTTTTATGTTTAAATATAGAATCGCGGTATCCAAATAAAATATCTTTGTTAGATAAATTTACTATATTAAAATTTTCATCTAGTGCTGAAACATTGCTTACTAATTCACTTATATTAAATCCAAATGCTCCAGCATTTTGGTAAATAGCTCCGCCAATTGTAGCTGGAATACCGAAAGTAAATTCTAAACCGGTTAAACCTTCTTCCATACATTTTGTATTTAAATTAGAAAGCATATATCCTGCACCAACTATAACTTTGTTATCATCAAATATAAGTTTATCAAAATTTTTAAGTTTTATCAAAACCCCATCATATTTAGAACTGATTATTAAATTAGAACCATTTCCAATAATTTTATATTTTTTATTTGATTTAATTACTTCTTTTAATTCATCTATATTTTTGGGAAAATATATAGCTTTAACATTTCCTTTAAGTTTATATGTCGTATAATCTTTTAAAGGTGCATTATTAATTTTTTCCATTATTTAAAACTTCCTTTATATTTTTATATATAAGTAGTGCGCTATCTTTTACCTGCATTTTTTTTAAATTATTTTTTATATCGTTTATTTTTTCTTCATCGTTAATTAAATCATCTACCATCTTGACTAATATACCATCAGTTAAATTTTTTTCTTCGATCATTAAAGCTGAATTATTGTTTACTAAATCTAAAGCATTTAAATATTGATGATTATTGGCAACAAATGGTGATGGAATTAAAATGCTAGGAACTTCTAAAGCAATGATTTCGCTTAAGGTAGAAGCTCCTGCTCTAGATACCATAACATCAGTTTTTTTCATAACAGATGTTAAACCTTCATAAAAAGGAATAATTTTAACGTTTTTTGGATAATTAAATTTCATAACTTCGTCATATGAACTTTTACCGGTTACAAATAATACTTCATAATCTTTATCACTAAAATTATTAAGTTCTTTTTCTAAATATTTACTAACTCTTCCTGCTCCAAGCGAACCCATGACAATTAAAACTAACTTTTTATTAGAAGAAAGTCCTAAAGTAGATTTAAGTAAAACGGGAGCGTTTAAGGCATCTTCACTACAAGGATTTCCGGTTAATACTGCTTTATTTTTAGGAAATAAATTGATAGATGATTCAAAAGAAACGCCAATTAAATCACAGTACTTACTTAAATATTTGTTAGATTTACCTGGTAAAGAATTTTGTTCGTGCAGAAAAGTTTTATATCCTAATTTTTTTGCACTAACAATAACTGGTACTGTAACATAACCACCTACACCGATAACTATATCTGGATTAAATTCTTTAATAATTTCCCTGCACTCTTTAAATGCTTTAAATAAACACTTAACTGTTTTTAGATTTCTTAATAATTTTTTACTAAATCCATACATTTCAATAGATTTAAAAGGTATTCCCTTTTTAGGAACAATATCTTTTTCCATTCTATTATGCGTACCAATATATAAAAACTCGCTATTAGGTTCCATTTGTTTAATTTTATTAATAATAGCTAAAGCGGGATAAATATGACCACCTGTACCACCCGCACTAATAATAACTCGCACTTTTTATCACATCCTTAATTTAATTATATACATAATTATATGTTATCGCAAGTGGTTTTAATTAAAGACGTTTAAATGTTTGTTTGCTTAATATTTTGAATTAGCGTTTTTCTATATAAAACTTTATGACTTATAATCATACATATATATATTAATATAAAACATATAAAGAAACTTACTAAGAGTAACTTATAATCAAATATACCAATATTTATTTTGAAATAATTACCAATATTTTTATATAAACCATTACTAATCATAAGTATAAAAGGAAAAGCATATATTAATCCTTTTAAATTAATAATCAAACTTTCTAAAAATAAACACATACTTATTTTAAAATTAGTAAGTCCTAAAAACTTTAAAGTTGCGAATTCTTTTTTTCTATATTTAATAAAATATGAAGAAATATTGAATATCGTCATAATAGCAATTATCAAAATAATAAATATACATAGAAAGATAAATATTTTAATTAATAAGATAAAATTGTTTAAAAGTTCATTTGCTTTTTTAATATTACTATAACTAATATCTATGTTATTTTTTAAAGCGTAGTTTTCTATTAATTTATCAATACCATTTTTTTTAGTTTTAATAAAAGCCTTACTTTCACTTTTTAAATTCAAACTATCAAAAACATCTTTATTTAAATTTAAAATCATTCTACCTTCTAAAAGTTCATTTTCAAATCCAAAAGGTACTTTATCTGTTAGTTTTACATCTATTTTAGTATTGTCAATTATAACTTCATTTAAATTATTGAATGGTTTATACTTTTTAATTGAATAATCTAAGTCAATTTCATCTACTAAATTAATAACTTCATTACCACCTAAATCAGTTATTAAAACATTATATCCATTAAATTCTTTAAAAGCATATCTATATATGGTCTTTTTTGATGAATCTAGTTTAGAAGAAAGTGAAATTAGATCATCATAGTTTGCCTCTATCATAATATCGTATTTAGGTATTTTAACATACTTATTAATTATATTGGTAGTGTAATTTAAAAATCTAATAAAACTATAAGATAAAATAAGTAAAATAAATATACACATAATTAAACCTCTATATTTTTTTTGACATCTATTATAATTAATTAGAGTATATTTTAAATAAAAATTTTTTAAATTATTATTGCTATAATCAAAATCATTATTGTCTCTAAATATTTCCATTGTTTTAAATTTTCTAATCTTTAAAAAAGGAAGTAAAATAGAAAGTAAAATGATTATAAAAATAAATATTAAAGGAATAATTATAAAAGGTAAATATATACTAATTTTTAGTTCATTTTGAAATATTTCGTAAAGAAGATGATTCATGATATAAATAATAAAATAATCTAAAACAAAACTTAAAATAAAGCCTAAAATAAGACTGATTAAAAAATAAAACATTCCTTCTTTAAAAAACATTTTATATAAACTTTTATTACTCGCGCCAATAGCTTTATACAAAAATATATTTTCTTTTTTTTGATTTAAAGTTAAAGAAAAAGAATTATAGATGATGAAAAAAACTGATATAGATAAAATAAATGTTAAAAATAAAATCAAATTTTTAAATAAATCTAAATCATTATTATCACTAATACCATATAAAGATAAAAGTCTATGATTATATACAATATTTTCACATTTTTTAATATGACATATATCCATAGTCAAATCATAAACATCATAAATATTTTTAAACTTAACATAGTATTCACTATTTATATATTTTAAAGAAGATATATCTTTATCAAATATGCCATTTAAATCGCCTTTAATTTTCACATGATAATCATTTTCTTTTAAAGTTTTTTGGATCAAATAATCTCTAAAAGAAGAAAATAATATACCAATACTAAAAAGAAGTATACTAGCTAAAACTATACTAATAACAATATTAAAAGAAAACTTTTTATTTTTTAAAGTTATTTTTTTCATCTTTAATTATTTTCCCATCAGATATAGTAATTATTCTTTTAGCTTTTTGCGCTAAACTCATATCATGTGTTACCATAATTATTGTCTGTTTATATTTTTTGTTATAAAACTCGAGTAATTTCATAACATTTTTACTGGAACGGCTATCCAAATTACCTGTTGGCTCATCCGCTAACAAAATTTTAGGATTATTGATTATAGCCCTGCCAATGGCGCACCTTTGTTGCTGCCCACCTGATAAATCGTTAGGAAAAAAGTTTTCTTTACCAGTAAGAGCTAGAGATTTAATTATTTTATTAAATTTTTCATCGCTAATAACTCTCCCATCAAACAAAGCTGGAAGTAAAATGTTTTCTTTCACTGTTAAAGCTGGAACTAAATTATAAAATTGAAAAACAAATCCAATATATTTTCTTCTAAAAACAGTTAAATCTTTATCACTCATCTTATAAATATTTTGATTATTAATAATAATATCTCCAGAAGTTGGTATATCTAAACCACCTAAAATATTTAATAAAGTGCTTTTACCAGAACCACTTTTACCGGTAATAGCTACAAATTCACCTTTATTAACTTTAAAAGATATATTATTTAAAGCTAATGTTGCATTTTCCCCTTTTCCATACTTTTTACTTAAATTTTGAACATTTAAAATTTCCATAAATTTCACCTCTCATATATTAAGATACGACATTTTTTTTAAAAATCCTTTTTTTATTTAAAAAAAATTCAGAAATTAATCTGAATTATAGTTTTTTCTTCATTATTCTAAGAGAATTTAAAACTGCAAGTAAAGTTACACCAACATCTGCAAAAACAGCCAACCAAATACTCGCAAAACCAAAAGTAGCTAAAACAAGCATTAAAAATTTAAAACATAAAGCAAAGACAATGTTAAATTTAATAATTTTTTGTGTAATTCTAGCTATTTTAATTGCTTTAGAAATATCATTCAAATTATCATGCATCAATACAATATCAGAGGCCTCTATGGCTGCATCTGTTCCAATAGAACCCATAGAAATACCTAAATCTGCTTCCTTTAAAGCCAAAGCATCATTAATGCCATCACCCACAAAAGCTGTAAATGACTCACCTTTAATCTCCTTTAACTTTTGAACTTTATCTACTGGTAGTAAATTAAAATAATATTCATCAATTCCTATTTTCAAAGCTACTTTTTTTGTTACATCTTCATTATCGCCAGAAAGTATGACAAGTCTATTTATATTGAGCATCTTTAAATCATTAATCAAATTAGTAGCTGAAGGTTTAATTTTATCTCCTATAACAATATAACCTAAACATTTATCAGTTCCAATATAAATAACTGTTCCAATAGTATCTACTTTAGGTACACTGACGCCTTGTTTAAAAAATAGCTTATCATTACCAATGATATATTTTTTATCACCTATATAAGCTATAATGCCATGGCCACTAATCTCTTTATAATTATGAACTTGCGCACTATCAATATAGCCATTATAAGCACTAGTAATAGATAGTGCGATCGGGTGAGTAGAATAATATTCTAAATAAGCTGCGATTTTCAAAAGTTCTTCTTTACTAATATCTTTATTAACTATATTTCTAACTTCAAACTTACCCTCTGTAATCGTTCCTGTTTTATCAAAAATGATAGTTTCTAATTTGGCTAAATTTTCAAGTCCATCACTACCTTTAACAAGCACTCCTTCCTTACTAGCTCTTCCAACACCACAAAAATATCCTAAAGGAACGGAAATAACTAAAGCACATGGACAAGCTGTAACTAAAAATATTAAAGCTTTATAAATCCACTCATTAAAATTATATCCAAGCAAAACTGGAATCAAGACAATTAAAATAGCTAATAATACAACTAAAGGTGTATATATTTTAGAAAACTTTGTAATAAATTTTTCGGTTACAGTTTTTTTCTCATTAGAATTTTCAAGCATATTTATAATCTTACTAGCTGTAGAATTACTAAACTCACTAGTAGCTTTAACAGTGATAAGACCATTAGTATTAACAAAACCACTAAGTAATTTATCGCCAATTTCCACTTTTCTTGGAACACTCTCACCAGTTAAACTAGAAGTATCCATAAAACTTACACCTTCTACTATAATTCCATCTAGTGGAACCTTTTCACCTGGTTTAACTATAAATAAATCATTAACTCTGGCTTCTTTAACATCACTCTTTAAAAACTTATCACCTTTTTTTAAATTTACATAATCACTTCTTAAATCCATTAACTTAGTAATAGAATCTTTTGAATTAGAAGTAGCTAGATCAGATAAATACTCACCAAATTCAAATAAAAGCATAACCATAACTGCTTCTGGATACTCACCTATTATAAAAGCACTTATGGTAGCTATGATCATTAAAGTACTTTCGTCAAAAAAATCGCCTTTCAATATATTCTTAAAAGCATCTATAAAAATAGAAAAAGAAACGATTAAATAACTACTAATAAGTAATATAAAATAAATTGGTTCATAATCTTTTAAAAACAAAGATAAAACAAATAAAACCGCACTTATAATAATTTTGATAATATCACTATTCATTTTCATTCGCTAACGATCTCCTTTAAGTGTTCTATACCGTATTTAAGTATAATTTCAATATGTTCATCTTTAATACTATAATTTACTGTCTGCCCTATTTTATTTGTCTTAACCAAATTAGAACTTCTAAGTGTTTTAAGTTGATGTGAAACGGCTGACTGGCTGACATCTAACTTTCTAGATATCTCATTAACTGATTTCTCACCAGTTACTAATAAATCTAGTATTCTAAGCCTGGTTTCATCACCAAATAATTTAAAAAATTCAGCTAATCCTCCTAAAAACTCTTTACTATGCATCTTTTCATCTCCTTATATGAATATTTGTTCATATAAACATATTATAATAAATAAAAAAATATGTCAATAATAAACATTTAATTAAAGCATATTTTTTTTCTTGAGCCAGCACGCTAAAATAAACGAAACTATAAAAGAAATAATAACTATTAAAATAAATGATATATCACTTTCACCAATAGAGCCTAAAGGGACATTCATTCCTAAAAAAGAAGCTATCATAGTAGGCACTGAAAATATAATTGTGATTCCAGTTAAAAATTTCATAATAACATTTAAATTATTTGAAATAATAGTTCCATAAGCATCGATAGTTGAAGATAAAATTTCTCTAAAAATCAAACTACTTTCGATACATTGCTTGTTTTCTATAACTGCATCTTCTAATAAAATCTTCTCATCTTTATTCATCGAAATAACATTTTCCTTTTGTAATTTTTCAAGGACCATACTATTTGCTCTAAGTGAGGTTATAAAATAAACTAAAGATTTTTGAATGTTTAAAAAATTAAGCATCTGTTTATTATTAGTTGAATGATAACTACTTTTTTCTACTTTTTTAATGTCCATATCCAAAACATCTAAAGTATATAAATAAGCAGTGGAAGAATTAAAAAGTATCTGCATTAAAAATCTAACTTTTTTAGAAACATCGAATTCTTCTACTTTGTTTTGTTTAAATTTATTTAAAAATTCATGTTCGACCAAAGAAACAGTTAAAATATAATCACTATCACATAAAATAATACCAAGTGGATACGTAACATATTTATTTCTAATACTTTTATCTTTCATAAAAGGAACATCTATAACAATTAAAACACCATTATCGAATTTTTTTACCCTAGGTAGTTCTTTTTCAACTAAAACCTGTAAGATAATAGAAGAATTTATTTTGCAAATCTCTGAAACTTTTTGAATTTCCTCTTTAGTAGGATTAACCAAATCAACCCATGTGTTTTTTTCAAAAGTATTATTTTCTTTTAAAGTACTATCTAAATCACTTTTAAAAATTTTAAGCATGTCAAACACCTTCTTCTATCATAATAATATCACGGTAAAAGTATAGTTGTAAAGAATTTGTAACAAATATTAAAAATTATAATTTTTTTTGATAAAATATAAATGGAAGTGAGATTTATGATTAAATATATAAAAAATTATATAAATAATGATATTACCTTTGATAAAAAAACAAAATTAGCTATTATATGTCTAATAATAGTAATATCAGGAATATTTGGCTGGCTATATGAATTTATTTTCTATTTTTTCAACAGTGGTATGAAAACATTTTATTTTAGAGGAGCAAACTTCTTACCATGGATAAACATATATGCGATAGGCGCGGTTATGATATTTCTTTTAACTTATAAAAAAAGAAAGCATCCAATATATATTTTTTTGATCAGTATAATAGCTAGTGGTATATTAGAATATATTGGCGGATATTATATGGAATATTTTAATGATGTAAGGTGTTGGAACTACGATGAAGAAATATTAAATTTTGGAAATATAAATGGTTATGTTTGTTTAAGAAGTGTTTTAATTTTTGGAATAATGAGCTTACTTTTAATGTATTTAGTAGTACCTTTTATTTTCTATTTAGAAACTAAACTAAATAAAAAAACATTTTTAATAATTTGCTATTCATTATGCTTTATATTTTTAGCAGATGAACTATATAATTTAATATTTGCAAATGCTTTTTCCCTTCCAAGAGCTTCATCAATATATAAAAAAATAGGATTAAAATATTTATATTTTTAAAAAATGCACTATATATTCAAAATATTGTGCATTTTTTCTGTTTTTGGGATTAAAAATGCACAATGAAAGTGCATTTTTAAAAAAAATAACTAAATTTAGTAGGTATTTAGTAGGTAATTGTTAAAAAAACGTTGAAAATCAACGATTAATTACAAAATGGTGCCGCAACGGAGAATCGAACGCCGATTAAAGCCTTACCATGGCCTCGTAATACCTTTATACTATTGCGGCATACAAAAATTATATAATATTTATATATAATTTTCAATATTTTATGGCAATTTCTTTTTTCTTATTTTTTCTCTTCTTTCCATTTCTTCTTCTTCAGTGCGGAATAACCCCATTCTAATTCTAACATCACATAAACTATATTTTAAAGGATTTTTTCTAATATTTCTTCTAAGATTTTCTCCTTCTTCTTTACTAATTGGTAAATCAGACCAAGGAGTAGATATAATATCTCTTTTCATAAAATTACATCTCCTTTATTTCATCAATTAAACTTATAAACTCATTTTGTATTTCTCCTAATCTTTTTTTGGTTTTAGCTTCAAATCTAACAGTCAAATCTGGACCTGTATTACTAGCTCTAACTAAAGCCCAGCCTTCATCAAATGTAACTCTAATACCATCTACTAATGAATATTCATATTTCTTTTCTTTTGAATATTCTATTACTTTATCGACTATTTTAAATTTATTTTCATCAGTTACTTTAATTTTAATTTCATCAGTAGAAAAATAAGAATTTACTCCATTAAATAATTCACTTATTTTTTTATCAGTATGTGAAAGTAATTCTATTATTCTAAGAATACCATAAATACCATCATCAAATCCTAAATACCTATCTTTAAAAAACAAATGTCCAGAGTATTCGCCACCAAAATCTAAATCATTATCATTTACATAACTTCTGCAATAAACGCTGCCTGTTCTATTCATGCATGGCTCTAAACCAAGTTTTTTAATTTCATCAATTAAACTCATTGAACATTTAACATCAAAAACACCTTTTTTAACTTTCATATTGGAAGCTAAAGCTCTATAAAATAAAATCATAATCATATCAGCAGATACAAAAGTACCATCTTCTAATACTAAACCACATCTATCGGCATCACCATCAATAGCTAAACCCAAATCATAATTTAAATCTTTTACCATTTTTCCTAAATCTTTTAAATTATCTTTGACTGCAGGATCTGGGATATGATTAGGAAAATTAGAATCACTCACACAATATAATAGTTTATAATCAATATTAAATTCTTTTAAAATTCTTTCAATAAATATGCTTCCTGTTCCATTACCTGCATCAACTATGGCTCTCACTTTTCTTTCTCCAAAATTTAAAGATTTTTTTAAATTTTCTAAATAAAATGGGAAAACATCTTCACTAATTATAGAACCTTCACCACTCATATAATCATAACACTCTAAATAATGTCTAAATGCTTGCAGAGCATCACCATATAAAGAATCTTCTTTTTTTAATGACATTTTAAATCCATTATATTCTTTTGGATTATGACTAGCTGTTACCATAATTCCAGCATTAACACCATAATATATTTTAGCAAAGTTATGCATTGGCGTAGTAATTAAGCCTAAACTTAAAACATTTACTCCACTATCTAAAATACCTTTTGTTAAAGCAGGATAAATTATTTTATGACTTTCTCTATTATCGTGTCCTAAAATAACTTTACTCTCACCAAGTTCACGCACATAACTACCAAAAGCTCTTCCGATAGTATAGCTGACATCTTCGTCAATATCTTTACCATATATACCTCTAACATCATACTCTCTAAATATTTTAAAATTAATATTTTTTGTTATTTTCATACCCCTATCCTCCTATAAATAATTATATATTACTTTTGATTAAAGTACAATAAAATTGCATTTTTTAAATAAATTTTAAGTATAATATTTTGAGGTGACAAAATGTCAAAAAAAATAATTTTAAGTTTTTTAATATTAATTTTTATATCATTAACTATTTATTTAAAGTTTATTAAACAAGATGAAAAGGAAATTCCTACTATTAGTTTATTTGGTAAAAATATAATTAAAATATATCAAGGTGAAAATTATCAAGAACCGGGTTACAAAGCTAGTTTAAATGACAAAGATTTAACAGATGAAGTTCAAATAAGTGGAAAGGTAGATACGGATAAAATAGGTACTTATGAATTAATATATAGCATTAAAAATTCAAAAAACGAGAGTGCGAAAGCTCATAGATTTATCAAAGTAATAGAAAACGAAAAACCTATTTATAAAGATTCATATGATAATATTGACAATAAATCTAGAGGCTGGTGGAGCAATAATAAATCGGATGGTAAAAGACCAACGGGCGGTGCGGATATAAATGAATTAAAAAAATACAATGCTTTTTTCTTGGGACCAGATGAAAAAGTTTTATATTTAACTTTTGATGAAGGAAGTTTAGAAACATATGTCAAAGAAATAGTTGATGTTTTAAATCAAAATAATGTTAAAGCTACCTTTTTCTTCTGTAAAAAATATATTGAAGAAAACAAAGACTTAATAAAACAAATGGTAAAAGATGGTCATACTATAGCAAACCATACTTCAAGTCATTTAAATATGCCATCACTTGCTACTAAAGAAAATTTTAATAAATATTTAGAAGAAATACAAAATATTGAAAAATTATACTACGAAATAACAGGAGAAAATATGGAAAAAATTTACCGTCAGCCTAAAGGAGAATGGAGTTACCGAGATTTACAAATAATGAAAGATTTAGGATATAGAACATATTTTTATAGTGCTTATTATATGGATTTTGGTGGTGATGTATCAAAAGAAAAAGCACTAAACGAACTAACAAAAAAAGTTCATAATGGCGCAATATATCTAATACATCCTAAAAATAAAGGTAATTATCTAGCTCTAGATTCATTTATTAAAACCATGAAAAAACAAGGATATAGATTTGACCTTGTTAAAAACATAAAGTAAATTATGGTAATTTTAATATTTGACCTATCATTAAAGTATTGCTTGATAGACCATTTAAACTCTTTAATTCATTTACTGTAGTTCCATATCTATTAGCAATATTCCATAAACTATCCCCTGCTTTTACTGTATAAGTATTAGAATTATTATTAGGAATTTTTAATGTTTGACCTACCATTAACATATCACTTGATAGGCCATTTAAATTTTTAAGTTCGCTAACTGTTACACCATATTTATTAGCTATTTTCCATAAGCTATCTCCATTTTTTACTACATATGTATCACTAGAATTATTTGGGATTTCTAAAATTTGACCTACTGTTAAATTATTACTTGTTAAATTATTTAAACTCTTAAGTTCGTCTACTGTAATTCCATAAGCATTGGCTATTTTCCATAAACTATCTCCATTTTTTACTGTATAAAAATTATCCCCTAATTTATTAGAAATAGTTTCACCTTTAGATGTTGCAATTACAGCGTCAACAACAGCATTAACATAATCTTTATAATTATTTTGAATTTTAGCTAAATCTTCTGGATTATCAATAAAACCGTATTCAACTATTATTGGATGGGTATTTTGACCAGTTTCTCTATGAATAAAATAATAATCTTTGGAAGTATTACTAGGAAGCCTTCTTTGATAAAACTTTCGCATTTTTTGACCAGCATTTCCCAAAGCATTTAAAATATTAGAAGCTAAATTACTATTATCTCTTAAAGCATATATAACTTCTGCTCCTTCTGCTCCTTTTATTGCGCTTCCAGCTGCATTGATATGATTAGAGATAATAACTACATTAGGATCATCTCCATAAGCTGCAAGTAATCTATCAACTCTTTCAGATGGAGATATCGTTTCATCTGTATCTCTAATTAATGTTACAGGAACTCCTCTTCTTTGAAATTCTTCGTACATATATTTAGCAATCATTAAATTTAAATCTTTTTCTCTAACTCCAGAAGAACTAACAGCCCCCGCATCAGAACCGCCATGTCCAGCATCAATAACTACCTTTAAATTATTCACATAACCACCTCTACATTAAAATATGTAAAAGTAGGCATATGGTTACAAAAAAAGATGTTTAAACACCTTTAAAAACATTATTTTATTTCAATTTACTTAATACATAAATATTTGCCTTTTTACCATTTACTAATATTTTGAAAACTTTATTTGTTTTAAACAAATTCACATTATTTAATGCTTTTTCAAAATCTAAAATATTACCCATTAAAATAATTAAAATACCATCATCTTTTAAAATTCTATTTAATTCTACCAACATTTTTCTATAAAATTTAGTAAAATTTTCTTCTTTTTTATCAAATATATTCCATGGTGGATCCGTAACTATAACATCAATAAATTTATCTTCAAAATAAGAAAGATTTAATGCATCCCTTTGTTTTATAAATAATTTTTTGTTGTTGTTTTTATACTCTTTTTTTAATTTTTTTATAAGTTCTTCATTATTATCACTGGCAAAACACATGTTATATTTAAAATTTTTGACAATTTGTCTTGGAATAGAACCATATCCACAAAAGGGATCCATCACAATCTTGTTTTCATTAAGATCAGCTAAAGAAACCATTAAATATGCAAGTTCTGGTCGTAATTCTCCTTGAGCTAATTTCTTTTCAGTTATCCTATTATAAGTTAATTTTAACATAAATAACATAATACCTTCAGTTCTTCTTAAAAAAATAAATTCTAAATCTGGATTTCTTTTATTTATATGGATATTAAGGTTTAAAGAAAGAATATTTTCTAAATTATTCGTTATATGGTAATCAATACTAACAGGTCTATTTTTGTCGGTAGCCATGATTTTAAAATTATTCTTCTTTAAAGGTTTAATATGCTCTTTAATAACGGAAAAATTTAAATTTAATCTTTTAACTAACTTGTTCATTTCATTATTAAATGAAGTATCTAAATTTGTTTTTTGAAGACCTAAAAGCAAAAAAGTATTGTTCACAAATTTAAGCTTACTTACTTTATCTAAGTCTTTAGTTTTATAAATTATTAAGCCATCAAAATTTTGTATAATCTCTACATCTGCAATTTCTTTGATTATTAATTGCCGAATAACAGATGACAATCCACTAATAAAAGTAGAAACATAACAATTTTTCATAAGTATCACCTTATAATAATTTTATCAAATTTTCATTATAAAATCCACAACATAAAATTAAATTACTTTTTTTTTAATATTTTCTGTTGATCATTCAGGTATTGTATCATCTTTTCATCTATAGGGGTAGTTTGTTCCAATAATTTATACTCCCAAGCAAAATCAGCATGAAAATCTGTCCCAGTAGAAGACATTTTAGAATATTTTTTTGCTAATAGTTCTAAAAATTTTTGTTGCTCATCAGTAAACTGTAAATAATAACTTTCTAATCCATCTATTTCATTATTAACCATATATTTAAATATTTGCTCTACTTCACTACTATTTATAGAACAATCTCCGTTTTTACAAATAATATATGGATGAGCCCATATAGCTATTCCATCACATTTATGAATTAATTCAATACTTTCAGATATGCTTGGAGCATATAATGATATTGAGAATTCACTGACCGCCTCTTCAACACTAGAAAAATGACCTTTGCTAGTTAAAAAATTAGCCAGTGAAATTCTATTATTTAAATCTAAAACACCTTTAAAAACTAAATGTGTTATTTCATCATTGGAATATCCCTTTTTCAATAATATTTTTACAAATGTATTTTGTTTTCTATTTTTTACTTTTTTCATTTCTTTATTCATTTTTCCAGAGTCTATACCTAATCCAACTATATGTAAGCCAAAAGACGAGTCATATAATTTTAAATTCATAGGAATATAACTAGTAATCTCTATTCCCTCAATAAAATTAATTTTACAAACTTCTTTAGCTATTTCATTGCCAACAGCTGTATCATGGTCAGTTAGTGCAACTAAATCATAATGATATTCTTTTAGGGTATCCATTAATTTTTCCACTGATAAACTACCATCAGAGGTGTTTGAATGTGTATGTAAATTAATTTTCATTGTAATCATCTCCTATTTAGTTTATTAAATAAATCTTAATCAAAATATGTTTAAAATATTTTATCAATTTTATATTATAAAGTCTATATTTTTATAATGCTATTAAAGATGTTTTATGATACAATATCTTTATGGAAAAAGTTTTTATTGGCACATATACTAAAAACAAAGCATTATCTGAATTTGTTTTTAAAAAAGGAAATTTAACACACATTAAAACATATAAAAACCTACAATATTGTTCGTATTTGCAATTTAAAAACAATACTTTATATGCTTTAAACGAAAATGATAAATGGGATAATGGATATTTAATTATATTAAATAACTATTCTATTAAAAAGCAAAATTCTTATGGAATTAATCCGTGCTATATTAATGTTGGTAAATACATTACAATATGTAATTATTCAAGCAACTCAATTTGCATATATGATAATAAGCAACAAAAATGCATTTTTTATATCAAGAAATCATTACCGCATTGTGCTATAGAATACACCAAAGAAATACTTGTTATAGACAAAAATGATAAATTATTACTTATAAATTCAAATATGCAATTAAAATGTTTATATAAATTTAAAAGTGGAACAGAACCTAGGCACATTATCATACATGATAATATATTTTACATAATTAGTGAAAAAACAAATGAATTATTTGTTTTTAAAGATTATAAGCTTATTGATAGTATCAAAATTGCAGACGGCATTGGATGTGCTATAAAAATATATAATAATTATTTATTTACAACTGCTAGAGGGACCAATGAAATTCATGTTTTTAATATCGAAAATAAAATTAAACCAATTTTAATTCAAACCATATCATCATATGGAAAAAATCCACGTGATATGGAATTTTTTGATAATTATCTTCTGGTTTGTAATGTAGATTCAAATAATATTTCAATTTTTACTTTTGAAAGAATGTTAAAATATAATTCATCATTCTATATTAAAAAGCCTTTTTGTATTTGTTTTAAAAAATAAGATAGTTGCCCTTTTCAATTTTGTTATTGTATTTTCGCTTTTTCCCAGTTTTTAAATCTATAATATATTTTTTATGGATTTTTTTATTTATCATAATATTATTATTACATTCTAAATAATAAATATAATCATTATCAAACATAATTTTTCTAAATACGACTTCATGTTGCTTAATACCTTTTTTTATTACAAATTTTTTGATACTTTTTAATTCATTAATAACAAATAAAGGGTGTTTAATAAGATTATTGAGTCTTTCCTTAATTTTATTTTTTTCTGACTGATTAAACTTGTTTGGCTTACCATAAATTTTATACTGTAAGTTTATTTTTTCTACTTTTTTAACAGCATCTAATTTATGACTAATCAAATTATATATATCAATAAATACAAGATAATCACTATTATTTAATATTTCTTCCCACCACCAATGCATTGGAGTATATGTTAAATTATAAAAATATGATCCCCATAATCCAGAAATAAAATACGTTTTAGAATCTATATCATTTATGTAAGAACTATCAGAGTGTTTAGCATATTCTCCTAAATACAAAACACTATGTTTATTTATAATATACTCAATGTTTTCAATAGCGTTTTCATAAGGAAAACTATACATATGTAAATCTATATAACAATTCATTTTTTCTTTAAATTTTGTAAGTAACATATGATTCGATATACTGCAAGTATATATATATCTATCTTGAAACTTTTTAGTCAAATTTTCTATTAAAAGATTTGCCCAATTTATTAAAATATTGTTAGAACAATGGATTTGATCTATTTCGTTCATTACTTCTATATATTTAACATTATCATACTTATATATTAGTTTTAAAATATTAATAACTTGGCTTAAATAATTATTATCTAAAGTCTGAAAAAAATTTTTTTGTTTTTTATATTTATTATAATATGGATTGGAAATCCAAGAAAAATGCTTATCATTAATATCTGAATAATTTTTTATGTTATAATCAACGAAATTATTTAGTACTATACACACCTCGATTTTCTTTTCTAAAGCATGACTTATAACATTATTTAAAACTGTAATATATTTTTTATTATATAGTGCATTAATACTCCAACTACACAAAAAGATTCGAACAAAATTTATATTATGTTTTTTACAAATATTAAGCCACTTATAATAATTTTCTTCAATTTTACCATCACTACTCCATCCAAGATTAATAGCTATTTTATTATACATAAATTCTCCTTTTTCTACTAGATTTTATATTACTAATGATAAACCGCCGTCAACGACAATCTCTGCTCCAGTTATATAGCTAGCTTTAGAAGAAATTAAGAACAATATTACTTCTGCTACTTCGTTAGGATTACCATGTCTTTTTAGTGGAATTTGATTTGCTGATTCTTTTAATAAAGCTTCATTATATAAATCTTTTTGTAATAATGGTGTATTAATAGAACCTGGCAAAACTGTATTAACTCTAATATTATAAGAAGATAATTTATAAGCGAATTCTTTTGTTAACATATTGAGTGCTGCCTTTGATGAAGAATAATGAGCTATTTCTCTAATTATATGACTATGAATAGATGTGACATTAACAAGTGATGCATTATTAATTTTATTTTTTATCATCCCTTTTGAAACAGCTTGTTCGATCAAAAAAATAGAATGTAAAGTAACTTGAAACATTTCATGCATTTGTTTAGATGAAAGTTCTAATATATCAACATTTTCTTGGAAACCAGCAGAATTAATAAAAGCTTTTACTGGTATATCATTAATATATTCAATAAATTTTAGAACTTCTACTTCATTAGCTAAGTCTAATTGATAAAATTTATATTTAAAATTAAAATTCACATTATTTTTATCAACAATAATTATTTGATTATTACTATAGGTTTTACTAATCAACTCAACAGTCGCTTTGCCTATTCCTGAACTTCCTCCTAATATAATTATACTTTCGATTTTCATTATTTCATCTACTTTCTTTTAATTATTTTTTTTATTCTTTTATATATTTTAGTACCTTTGATATAATATATAAAATTTTGTACTATAGCTTTTATTCTGATAAATATATTACAATTAATATATAAATTATATTTTTTCGTTGAATCATTGCTGAAATGTCTTTTTAAAATACTATCGCCACGAGAAAAATCTAAAATTTGCAAATTGTTTTCTAACATATATTCCATCAAATGAATAAAAATTAATTTCCCTGGTTGTAAACTCGAATAATATTTATTATATGCCATATGATAAGCCATAACTGTTTTATCATAAACTAGCGAAAATAAATGAGCAATATCCATATTATTATATTTTAAAATTATTAGTAATGAATTATTAGTTTTAGAAATATATTTAAACAATATTCTTGCTTTTTGATTTCTAAATATATCTTTTTTTAATTGTGGTTTATTACTTTCTTTTTCTATTTCAAAAATTCTCTCTATTTGTTCATAACACTCCAAACCTTTATAAACTGAAAAACATATATGTTCTTTATTTTTTTCCATTATTCTTTTTAAATACCTGAGTTCTTTATGCTTAATAATATTTTCAATACTTTTTTCTAGATATGCTTTTGGATTATTAGAAGAAAATGTTTTAGGAATGCTTTGAAAATATTTGCTTAATGATTCTCCGACTTCATTTAAAATTACTTGAAATTTATTTTTTTGAATAAATTCTATAATAATTGGTATTATATTTTCAGAAGCGTTTTTTATTAAAAGTGTCGTATTATCCAAATATCTTTCACCAGGTGAAACAAAACAAGTTTTCTTTTTTACAAGTGGTAATATAGCAATTAAGTTATTATTCTCTTCAACTGTAATAATTAAATATTGTTGATAGTTAAATGTCTGTAAACAAATACGAAACCAGTCATATGAATTAAAAAAAGTTTTACTAGAACTTTTCTGCCACAAATCATTCCAACTATTCATTAATTTTTTATCAATATAAGAATATTTATTTACTATTAACATAACTTTTATACCTTTCCAAATCATATTGCATTTCTTTAGATAATTTTTTATTGTTTTTTAAAATAAAAATAAACATTTTATATTTAACTAATTTTAATATCATACGAATTTTAAAATATTTTTCATCTGTCATTCTGTCAACTATGCCTTGCTTTTTGACTCTTTCAAGCGCTTTTGCTTCATTTTCATTCCAAAAATGATAAACTGTAGCCTCAGGTATATAAACTACCTTTAATCCAGCTTTTCTAATTAATTCTTGGAGAATAATATCTTCATTCGCACCAATAATACTGCCTTGATGTCCAAATTGCACATCAAATCCTTTAAATAAGTCAAACGTTTTCTTTTTTATAATCAAAAGGCATCCTCCAAGATAATGATAATTTGACATATTAATTAATTTATTGCCAAAATCTTTTTCACCAGCTAAGTAAGTATATTTTTTGGGTAAATATTTTGGCTTATTACTTACGATAATTTTTCCACTAGCAATTCCAAACTTTTCATCTTTATATAATGATAAAAAGTCTATGTTTCTAAAATTATCACTTAAAACAATATCGTCATCAAGAAATATTAGCATTTCATTTTTTGCTTCTTTAGCACCTGTATTCCTAGCATAGCTTGTTCCTTGATTACCCTCATAAATATACCTGCATTTAGAACTCTTATAATATTTTTTATATAACAATTTGTTTCTGCTGTTATCCACTAAAATAATTTCTTTGTTATAAAACATAGAATCAATTTGATTTATTAAATAATCTAATTTATCTGACTTCCCTATACTAGAAATTATAAATGATAATCTAATCATAGTTATCACTCTGTTTCAAATGATTTTCAACACATTTTTCACAATATTTTGTAACTACATCATCTGGTTTCAAGAATCTTGATCTCATCATTTGCATATATTCATTATTCCATATATCGTCCTCGTCATCAATATTACCATATTTTTTGTCAGGATTAATCACTCTACCACAGCTGCCCATATTTCCTTTAGCATCAAAAGATAAATTTTTAAAATACCAATCACATGTTTTTTTATATGTTTTTTTACTTATACTATGTGGCAAGTTTATATTTGTATGTAATTTATTTGCACAATCAGCTATCTTCTTCATATCATCATGCATTTCATCTATGTCAGTTAAACCACCTATTACATCAAAATCAATATATCTATGCAAATCAATTCTGTCGACATTTAATGAATCACAAAACTTTAAAAAATCAATGCTTTTATCCACAAATTGATGACTGCATACCCCACTTACAACAATTTCTACGTTACTTTTTAATTCCTTTTTTCTTTTTACCAGATATCTTATGTTTTTACATACCTCATCAAATTTATTGATTTTGCAAATACTAATATATTCCTCTGCAGTTGAGGCATTAAGACTAACCGAAATCTGATTAACATATTTATTTAACAATAAATAGTCAGTCATTTCTTCATTTAAAAGTACCCCATTTGTTATTAAATTCATCTTTTTCCTGTTTTTTGCTGTTATTCTAACTAAATCTTTAAAATATGGATTAATAAGAGGTTCTCCAACTCCACCTAACATTACAAAAATACTTTCAGGAAATTTTTGATAAATTTTTTCAAGCATCTCTGGTGTCATGAATTCTTTAGTTAAATTTTTTTGAAATAAAAAATCATTTGTTTTACCATTATGGTGAGGACACATTTCACATCTTAAATTACATAAATCAGAAACATAAATTAATAACCATATAGGTCTATAAGATAAAATAACCGTTTTTTTACTTGTTTTATATTTAAAATAATTTAATAATTGTTTTATTTTAAAATGATATTTAATATTTTTTAATTTCATCTTTTCACCTACTTACTTAAATAATCTTGTTTTAATATTTTCCGCTTGAAAAAAGCTAAATGCAAATAAATATTTCCTAATTTTGAAACAAATAACTTGAATTTTGACATAGGCAAATAACCATTTATACATATACGGGGTAATTCATAATTATTAGATTTTTTTGAAACATGAAATGGCAATAAAGATAAACCATATTTATAATTTTTTTTAACTATTTCTATAATTTCTTTGTTATACTTTCCCATCGGATATACTACACATTTTGAATAAAAATCATAATCACACTCTAATTCATTTTTTAATTTTTGCATAGATAATTGAGTCAAGTCCAAATGATTTTTAGTATGAAAATATAATGTTCCGTCAAGATCTTTTTTATTTAAATATTTTGGCATATTTAATCTATTTGGAATCACTGCTAATGAATATTTTAAATTACGTTGTTTTAAATATGTTATAGCTGGAATAATCGATTTATACCCATCATCAAATATTATGCAAACATAATTTCCGTGTTTTTTCTCCATTAATTGTTCTATATTACAAAATGAAAAATGCTTCTTTACTAAATAATCTATTTGCTTTTTAAAATTGTTTAATGTAACACTCATAAAAGAATCTTTTTCATTTATCTGATGATATACTAATATTATTTTTTTCATTTTATCAAATCCTTTGTACAATATTTATAATCATAAAATTTTATTATGAATTTCTGTTGTTTTGTAACCCTTTCTGAAATATCTAATGTATTTATTTTTTTTATCTGATTTATAAAGTCATTACTACTTTCAGCAATAAAAACAAATTGTTCCATTTCTTTTTTCAATCCTTCAATACCTAAATGAGTAGTTATTATTGGTAATCCAACTAAAGATGCTTGTAAAATTTTGTTTTTTGACCCAGAACCTGCAAATATAGGACATAAATAAATATCATATTTCTGTAACTCTTGTTTCATATTGTCAACATAACCTGTAAAATGTATTCGGTCGGATTCAAATTTTTTTAATACATTTGGCACGTTTTTGCCGACAAAAGTAATCGAATAACTATTTGGTAATTTAGGCATTATTTCATTAATTATAAACTCGGCCGCTATGGTATTTGGAAAATAGTCTAGGACTCCAGAAAACACTAATTTGTTTTTCTTGTTTTTGTTTCTTGGATTTTTATTATACCATTTTGCTGTATCAATTGTATTATATATCACTTTCATATTATTTAGTTTAGTGTTATGTTTATTTTCCAAATAATTTTTATCATCTTCAGAACAAATTATTGTATTATATTGTTTTGCAATTTTAATTTCATATTTCAAATGTTTTATATATTCTTCCATATTTAAAAGTTTTGAAATTCCTTTAGAAAAAATTTTAGCTCTTTCATAGTATTTTGTTAAACTGTCTGTCAAATCTATATAAGTCTTATTTTTATCAAAATGCTTAGCATATCCAGCCATTCTTAATCTTTTAATATAAATTAAATCATATTTATTTTTATCAATTTTAGATAAAATTCTATGTAATTTAATACTAAAAACATACATATTTTGCAATGGTATTGGTAAAAATAGACCTATAAAACAATTAATATAAGACATCATTTTAGAGTATTTAACAACAGTAATATTATCAAAAGGTTCATTATTATTTAATTGTTTTAATTCTTTTTTATTTGAATAAAGAGCAATTACATCAACTTTACAACCATTTTCCTTAAAAGACTTTAATAAATTTAATGTTCTTATTCTAGAAAATTCATTTGGTATTGATGGCATTATATAAAGTATCTTCATAAACTATCTCCTCGCAATAATTTTCAATGAAAATTTTGTGATTTTCTTCTCCCATTTTATTTATTCTATTTTTATCATTCATTAAATTAATAATTTGATTTGCAAATTGATCATCATCATCACATATATATGTACCACTAGATTCTTTTAAACCTTCTGCTCCAATTGTTGTACTGATTACAGGCTTATAATGTGACCAATATTCCAAAATTTTTATTCTAGTGCCACTTCCAAAATAAACTGGAACTATACATATTCTACTTTCATCAATTATTTTATTTTTTTCTATTTCACTTGCGTTTTCATGTAGTATGATGTTGGGATTAGTTATTTGTTTAATTTGTTTTGGAATATTAGAACCTATAATGTGCAGTGTTATATCATTTTCTTTCTGTAATACTTTAGGAAAAATATTTCGAATAAAATGTTTTACACCATGAAGATTTGGTTTCCAAGAAACATTTCCAACAAAAACAATATTTTTTTGTAAATCTTGTAAAATCGGCTTTTTTAGTATCTCATAACAATTGTTAACTACAATTGTCTTATTACTATACTTATTATTAATCTGTTGTTTATCTGTATCACTTACGACAAAAATTTTCTTAGCCTTTTTGAAACTTTTTAATTCTTCTTTCTTTATTAACTTTGCTTCTCTTTTTAAAAACAATTTTAATGGTAATGAATTATAATTAGCAGTTCTATTCATTAAAATGTATTCAATATTATGATCATCAAAATAAATAGGAACGTTGAGGTTCATACAGTAATTCATCATTGCCAATTCTTCACACATTATAAATGAAATATTATTACTTTGAAGCATATTATTTAATAATGTTTTTATGTTTTTATCATAATATTGCAAATTAATTAACGATTTATGAAATATAATGCTTTTTAATGAATTTTTGATTATATTTCTTTTAAAAGTAAATCCATAAATATTTATGTTATATTTTTTTAAGTCTGATATTTTAGAATTGTTGTATTTTTTATCAAAAAAACCTATTAAATTTACTTTATAATATTTACTTAAGAATTTTAGCCAAGATAAATTACGTTTGCCTCCACCACTATAAGCTGGAGCCGGTATAAATTTCATTAATAATATAATTTCTTGTTTCATATTTTTTCACTTTTCCTTTTAAAAAATAATATAAAAGTTTTTATAATTATTAATACATCTAATTTGAAAGAAGTATTATCTATATAAAACATATCAAGTTTTATTCTTTGATTATATGTTAAACTATTATGCCCATTAACTTGCCAAAAGCCTGTCATTCCGGGCGTTACACTTAAAAGCTTATCAATATTTTTCCCGTATTTTTTTAATTCTTCTTTTACAACCGGCCTTGGACCAACTAAACTCATTTCGCCTTTTAAAACATTTATTAATTGGGGCAATTCATCTAATGAAAATCTTCTAAGAATAGAACCAAATTTGGTTACTCGAGGGTCGTTTTCTAATTTATAATTTTTATAATATTTCATTTTTAATTCATTGGAAAAATTATCAAATATATTTTTTGAATCGTCAACCATTGTTTGAAACTTATAAATGTAAAATGATTTCCCATTTTTTCCTATTCTTTTTTGTTTATAAATAGGTAAATGTTTAAATTGAATTGTCACAATAATTGAAATTAATATAATTATTGGAAATGTTATTATGAGAAAAATTATAGATAATAATATATCTAATACTCTTTTAATTTTTTCATATCTTATATGGCGCATATCATACTCTCTTTATAATTTATCAGCTGTTTTATGTTTTTGAACTATATAAAACATTTCTAAATTTTCATTTGCTTTTATTGTATATTTATCCTTAGCATTAATATAATAATTACTACCTATTGTTAATTTCTTTAATTGATTATTGATTGTAATTTCTCCTGAACCACTAATTATTACAAAAAATATATGGTGTTTATTTCCAAAACAATTAATACTTTTTTTCGATTCAACATATAACAATTTTATTTCTATAACTAAATTATCAAATTCATATGATTTTAATAATTGATAATTACCCCAATCTTTTTTTATTATTTCATTACGTACCTTTGGATACATAGCAATACCATTTGTGGAATTTATAATCAACGTATCTTCTACTCCATAATTTTTTATTATTTTATTTTCAGTGTTAATTATATTTGTATTAAAATTATCAGGTATAGAAATTTTTTCAGAAAGTGTATTCCAATTTCCTAAGTCTTTCCATGATTTGTTACTTAATACAATCATCAAATCAGACATTTTTTCAAGTATTTCATAATCAAAGCTTATTTTTGGTAATAAATCATAATTGTTTAAAAATTCTTTATAATTCTTACTATTACTATATTTCTTTGCAATTTTTATCATTGCACCTAATTTAAATACAAGAATACCACTATTCCATGCAGCATTTTCATATATTAATTTTTTTGCTTTAGTTTCATCTGGTTTTTCAACAAATTGTTTAACATATGAGCCTTCATGTAAAATGTAACCATATTGTGTCGATGGGTAAGCTGGATTTATACCTACTAAACAAAAATCTTTATTAGAATCTTGCAACAGTTTTTCAGCTTTGAACAATATATTATAAAAATTATTATCTACATCATGATCTGTTGGAATTATGGCAACAAATTCATTTTCATCCACTTTATCTTCACATTTTAAATATATTGCTACATTTAAAAAGGCTGCAAATGTATTATGAGAGAATGGTTCACATATTATGTTTGCAGAATTATTTGTCTGTAACAATGCTATGTCAGCATATTCTCTTTGAGTGGAAACATATATTTCACTATTTAATTTTTTTATTTTCTTATAGGTTGAAGTTAACATTGATTGGCTATTATCGAAAATTGGTATAAATTGTTTTGGTAAGTTATCTGTTGATAAGGGCCATAATCTTGTTCCTTTACCACCCGCCATTAATACTATTTTCATAAAAAAACACTGCTCCTCTCTCAAAAATATATTTTTTATATATATTAACATAATACTTAAAAATAAATCAATATTCTGTTATAAATTTATATAATATACACAACTTCAAACATATTTAGATTCTCATTAATAATTTTAAAAAATAACTTAAACTATTAATCATTTTTTAATACAAATAAAAAATAACATCTTTATTTTAAAACAAAAAAATACTTTTATATAAAAGTAATTCCATCATTTATAAAAATAATATATTATAAGGCTTTTAACTTGTTTTTATTTTGGTAGGTATAAAGGTATCCACCATGACCAGCATCAATAACTACCTTTAAATTATTCACATAACCACCTCTACATTAAAATATGTAAAAGTAGGCATATGGTTACAAAAAAAGATGTTTAAACATCTTATTAAAAATAAAACAACTAAGTACTTACAAAAATTTTAGTATGAACCAAAATCATTTCTCTTAAATTTATCAGGCAAAAATATTTAACAACTAATTTTTACTTATATTTATACATAGAAATAATTTTCTTTAATTTTTTAGTAGAACCAATAATATCATCTTGACCAATAATTGCTCTAATCATCGCATAGCCATCAATTTTAATACCTTTTAATTTAGAAATTGTATATTCATTAATACCACCAATGACTATTACTGGAATATTTGAAAATTCAGCAATTTTTTTAAGTTCATCTTCTCCTACTATTTTTGCATCTTTTTTGGTATGAGATTTATAAATAGCTCCTACACCAAGATAAGTCGCCCCATCTGCTATAGCCTTTTGAGCTTCTTCTAAACTAGTTACAGAAACGCCAATTATTTTATCATTACCCAAAATTTTTCTGGCTTGGATGCAAGGCAAATCAGTTTGACCAATATGTATTCCATCCGCATTAATTTTTAATGCAATATCTATATTATCATTTATAATTAAAGGAATATTATAATAATCCGTTACACTCTTTATCCTTTGAGCTATATCTAAAAAATCATTAAAAGATTTGTCTTTAACTCTAACTTGAACAACCGTTGCACCACCTTGTATAGCTTGTTTAACGCATTCTTCAATCTCATATTTTTTATTCATTTCACAGTCAGTACATAAATACAAACTATAATCAATCATTTTTTACACAAAACCTTTGCTTTTTCAGGTTTTAAAAATATAAAATTATAAAAAGGATCATCTTTCGCACTAACTGTTATATTTGGCTTATTTGCTTTAAAAGCGTCTTCTAAAGACTTTAATTTATCTCTATCTATATAATCAGCAAAAATACTACAATCATATATATCTTTAGGTCTATTTCCGTTTTTGCATAAATATAGTGCTTCTAAACTGATGGCATAATACTTAATATTATTATAATAATGTGGAATATCCGAAAAACTTAGTCTAGCAATTTCAGGAGAATTATACATATATTCTACAAACTCATTTCCATTTTCATTGATAAAATAATCTTTTTGAATAACGGATAAATCAGCTTCTTTGACATACATAAAGACAGTTATTGGAATATTGAAAATATCCTTATAATACATTTTAAGCATAACCCTTTTAGTCCCATCACCACGTTCACCTAATTTTCTATAAAAAGAAAAATTATAATTTTTACATATACTTTCTAATTTTTGTAAATCATTCATATTAATAAATATATCTAAATCATGATGATAACGTTCCAAAGGCTTATCAACAAGTAAATATGATAAAATACCACTAGTATAATAATATTCTATTTTCTCATCATTAAGCATTTTAGTATATTCGCTAAATATTTCATATATTATTTTATGATTTTCTCTTAGATGAATAACGTTAGGATTAATACCCATTTGTTTTAACCAAGAATATCTTTGATATATTTTTTTTATATCTATATTATTTAAATCAGCTAGTTCTAACAACTCTTTTTCTTTATCCTTTAAAGTTTCATTTTCTATAATATTAAATAATTTAATATCTAGCAAATCATATTTATCAATTTTATTCATAACAAATCTTCCTTTCAAAAGCAAAAGAAACTAATAGATCATATAATTACTATTTATGGAAATGGGTGTGGCATACTAGTTAATGTATTATTGTATTTTAAGCCCAGTTTTTTAGGAACTTCAAAAAACCTTTTAGCTCCAAGTCTTGGATATATATGACTTTTATTTAAATCTATCAATGTTGGTGCGATCACCTTCACCACTTTAATATTAGTATTCACTATATCATCTGTTGTTAACTCTTTATAATAAACCTCAATGCCATTTTCATCTAAACTATTTAAAACCTCTTTAAAAGTAACTAATTCCTTTTTATATTTAACTTTTTTACTATCAAACAATAAGCTTTTAAAATTATCTCCCTGATAATAAAGAAAATGTTCATATAATGTTTTTATTTTTTTTGAATCACTTTGACGTACATCCATGATATTTAATGAATAAAAATAAGTAAACAAACACTCTTTTAAAGCTTTATTTATTGCATAATCAGAATTCAAACTAGCACATGCCCCTATTCCATAATGATACTTTTTTTTATGCAATTTAAAAATAATTGCTAAATAAATTGGAACATCAATATCAGAATATAATTTATAGATTTTAATATTATATTCTTCTTTTATCTTGCTGATTAATTCTTGGTTGATTCCTTTAATAGTTTCAATATCAATTTCTGGTGGATTAAGTCTTTGCATAAAATTAATCATTAAGGCATCTCTTTCAATTAGTTCAAGTAAACCACTTTCAATACAATTATCAATATCAAATCCTGCAGCCATACCAGTTGATGTTGTTTCTGCTACTGGTTTATTTAAATCAAAAGGTAAATAAATTAAACTAGCTGGCCAATACTTATATTTTTTCCTATCATATATACTGTATATTTTAGTCCATTCAATTGTGTCCGTATATGGATTTAAAAATGAAGAAAAATTTTCATATTGTTCAAAACTGTAAGTTGCAAAATCATCAAAAGTTTCATTTTGTTTCAATTCTTTTTTTGGCTTTTTAACAATTTCACAAGCTGGAATATAACTAATACAATAACGTTCTAAAGCTTCTGCTAAACAACTAGTCATAGCTATTTTTTTATTTTCATTTACTCCTAATCCACCACTAGATACTTCTCTACTACTATTAAATAATTCAGTAGTATTAGCGCTTAAACATTGATACATATAAAGATTATAATGATCTAATTCATGTCTTTCTAACATTGCATTTATTATTCCAAATTTATCACTAAAAACATCAGTTAACGAGCTATATTCCTCACCTAAAATATTCAGTATTTTCTCTTTATTTAAAATTAACTTATTTTTCACAAATTTTCACCCGGAACCTTAATTATTTTATGAACTAATGTTTCA
>CALVRL010000007.1 GCA_944358625.1 uncultured Bacilli bacterium
GAAAATTGGATGTATGATGAGACACATGATTTTTGGACTATTAATCCAACAGAATATGCAAAATATATTGATGGAAATACTTATTATTATACCCAAAAAGTAGCAGCGGTAAGTCATTCAACAGGTGGATTTATACAAGTTAATGCTTATTCGTCTACTCCAACAACTTTTGTAAAACCAACATTATTTTTGAATTCTAATATTAATTTATGTGGAAATGGTACTAAACAAAATCCTTATATTATAATTGATTAATTGTCATAAAAATGTTAAAAAGAAAATTTTCTTCTTTTTGTGTGTTTAAATACATTTATTTATGTGTTATTATTTATAATAGGGGATGTGAGTTATGAAAAAAGGTTTTAATAATGAAAAGTATGTAGAAATTCAAAGTAAAAAAATTAAGGAGAAAATTAAAAAATTCGATAAACTTTATTTAGAGTTTGGTGGTAAATTATTTGATGATTATCATGCTTCTAGAGTTTTACCTGGGTTTGAACCTGATTCTAAAATTAAAATGTTACTTGAGCTAAAAAAAATAACTGAAATAATTATTTGTATTAATGCAAAAGATATTGAAAGAAAAAAAATACGTGCTGATTATGGTATTACTTATGATATGGAAGTTTTGAGATTAATTGATGAATTTCAAAATTTAGGTTTATCTGTTAATAGTGTGGTTATTACTTTATATACTGGAAAAGAAAGTAGTAAGAAATTTATTAATCAGTTAGAAAAAAGAAATATTAAAACTTATGTTCATACACCTACTAAAGGTTATCCAACTGATGTGGATGTAATTGTTTCTGATGAGGGATATGGTGCTAATCCGTATATTAAGACTACTAAAAAATTGGTTGTTGTTACTGCTCCTGGTCCTTCTAGTGGTAAGTTAGCTACTTGTTTATCTCAACTTTATCATGAATATAAAAGAGGTGTTAAAGCTGGATATGCAAAATATGAAACTTTTCCTGTTTGGAATTTACCTTTAAAACATCCTGTTAATGTTGCTTATGAAGCGGCTACGGCTGATTTAAAGGATGTTAATATGATAGATTCATTTCATTTAGAAAAATATGGTATTACTTCTGTTAATTATAATAGGGATTTAGCTGTTTTTCCTGTTTTAAAGTCTATTTTGCACAAAATAACTGGCGAGGATATTTATTATTCTCCTACTGATATGGGTGTTAATATGATAGGTTCTTGTATTGACGATGATGAGGCTATATGCGCGGCTAGTAGGCAGGAGATTATTAGAAGATATTATAAGGCTTTATGTGATTATAAAACTGGAGATGCTGATGAGGAAGTTTATAAAAGAATTAAAGTTTTAATGAATGAACTTGAAATTGATCCTTTAAAAGAAAGAAAAGTAATTTATGTTGCTAGAGATAAAAGTAGTAATGAAGATTTACCTGTTATTGCTATGGAACTAGCTAATGGTAAAATTATTACTGGTAAGAAAACTGAAATATTGAGTCCTGCTAGTAGTTTAATTTTAAATGCAGTTAAAGAGTTGACTAAAATTCCTGATGATGTTGATTTACTTTCTAAATCTGTTTTAGAACCTATTTTAAAACTTAAACCTTTAGGTAATCATACTTCTAACTCTTTAAATTTGGAAGAAGTTTTAATTGCTCTCAGTATTTGTTCTGCTACTAATCCTATTGCTAAAAAGGCTCTTAAAAATTTAAATAGGTTATCTGGATTAGAGGCTCATGCTTCTTTCATGGTTTATAATGGTGATTTAAATACTTTAAAAAGACTTAATATTAATTTAACTTGTGATCCTATATTTTATTCTAATAATTTATTTATGAGTGAATAAAACGGTAATTTGTTTATCGTTTTATTTGTGTTATAATATTTGAGAAGAAAAGGAGCTAATTATGCGTAAAAAAGATATAACAAAAGAATTGGCTAATGATAAGGAGTATTTGGATATTGTTGCTCCAATTCTTGGTTCTAAGGAATTTTTAAAAAGAAAAGAATGGATACATCATGAAAATTGTTCTCTTTATGAACATTGTTTAATTGTTTCTTATTTGTCTTATAAAATTTGTAAAAAAAGAAAGTGGAATTATCAGGATGCGGCTATTGGTGGTTTACTTCATGATTTTTATAAAGAACCATGGCAAGATCATTTATATGATAAAGTACCTTTTTTTAAGAAACATGGGTTTGTTCATGCACATGAGGCAATGGAAAATGCTTATAAATATTTTCCGGAACTTATGAATGAGAGAATTTCTAATATTATTGAAAGACATATGTTTCCACTTAATATTATTCCTCCTAAGTATAAAGAAGGATGGGTGGTTACTTATGCAGATAAAAGACTTTCGATGGATGTTGTGGTTAATATTAAAGCTTTGCCTAAATATTTAGGATTAGCTAGAATATTTCATAAAATTAAATTATTTTTCAAAAGGTAGGTGAGATTATGGATGATACTATCGCGGCTATTTCAACTGCTCAAGGTGTTGGTGCTATTTCTATTATTAGAGTTAGTGGTAATAAGGCTATAGATATTGTTAGTAAGATTTTTTCTAATAAAGATTTTAAGAATGCACCTAGTCATACTATTCACTATGGTTATATTTTTGATGGTGATGAGAAAGTAGATGAGGTTTTGGTTACTCTTATGAGAACACCTAAAACTTTTACTAAAGAAGATGTCGTAGAGATAAATGCTCATGGTTCTATTATGACTACTGATAAGATTCTAGAACTACTTTTGATTAATGGCTGTAGATTAGCTGAACCTGGTGAATTTACAAAAAGGGCTTTTTTGAATGGTAGAATTGATTTGACGGAAGCAGAAGGTGTTATGAATTTAATTAATTCTAAAACTGATATTTCCCGAAAAATAGCTTTGAATCAAGTTGGGGGTAAAGTTTCTAATATGATTAGAGTACTTAGGGATGAACTTGCTTTAATTATTTCTAATATAGAAGTTAATATTGATTATCCTGAGTATGAAGATATAGAAGAGATGACTACTAGTAAAATTAAGTCTAATTTGAGTGATTTGGAAGATAAAATAAATAAAATATTTACTGAAAGTAAAAATGGTGAAGTCTTGACTAATGGTATTAAAACGGCTATTGTTGGTAAGCCTAACGTTGGTAAAAGTAGTTTACTTAATAGATTAATTGGTGAGGAAAAAGCTATTGTTACTGATATTCAAGGGACTACTCGTGATAGTGTAGAAGCTACTTTAAGAATTGATAATTTGATTTTAAATTTAATTGATACAGCTGGTATTAGAGATACTGATGATTTGGTTGAGAGTATTGGTGTTGATAAGAGTATTCAGTTAATTGATCAAGCTGATTTGATTTTATTTGTTGTTAATTATAATGAAATATTAACTGAAGAGGATAAAATTATTTTGAGTAAGTTAAAAGGTAAAAATTATATTACGGTTGTTAATAAATGTGATTTAGATAAAAAAATAGATGATAGTAATTTAGATAATGTTATTTATGTAAGTGCTTTAAAAGATATTAATATAGATGAAATCGGTAAGAAAATTAAAAATATTTTTAATTTAGAAAAAATAGAAACTACTGATTTAACTTATTTAACTAGTGCGAGAAGTTTATCTATTTTAAGAAAGGTACTTGATAGTGTTAAAGAGGTTAGAAAAGGTATAGAAAATAATTATCCTATTGATATGGTAGAAATAGATTTAAAAGATATTTGGAATTTACTTGGAGAGATAATAGGCGAAAGTTATGATGAAGAGTTATTAGATAATTTATTTAGTAGATTTTGTGTTGGAAAATAGTTTGCTTTAAAGTTAAAAATATGATATTATGTATATAGATGAGATTTTTCTCATATAATAAAAAAGGAATATTCAATTCGCGATGTTGAATGTACCAATTATTTGTGTACACCTAAATCAAGCGTTTGCTTAAGTTAGGTGCTTTTTTCTATTTAAATAATATTATGAATATTAAGATAAATAGAAGGGATATTATGGCATAGAGAGCTTTTTCTCTTTGAGTCATAAAAATCACCTCCAATTCTTTTGTGAGAATTGGCACACCCAACTTACTGAATATTCCTTAATATAATTGTAACAAATGGTTATATATTAATCAATATAAAAATATTTAGTTTAAATATAAAAATGTTATATTCATGTTTTTAAAGTATGTATTTAGGAGGAATATTATGTGGGGTCCAGTTATTGAAGTTTGGGGTAAAAAGGATGTTGATTCATCAGTAAATAAAACATATTCTATTGATAATGAGTTTGCTTATTTGGATGCTATTATACAGAAAATAGATATAGAAATAAATAATTTGCATGAATTAAAAGATTATCTTATTCATATAAAAGGTTGTTTTAGTAAATCTCAAGAATTAAGGAAAAAGGTAAAACAACTTAATTTAAGAAAATGATTTTAGAAAAAATAAAGTAGTAACAATGGTGTTATTATTAAATAATTATGTTAGTTTAATTGACTAACTTTTTTTCTTGTTGTAGAATTATCTTTAGTATTTGGTGGTGATTTAATGAATTACGAAGTTATAGTTGTAGGTGGTGGTCATGCTGGTTGTGAAGCTGCTTTGGCTACGGCGAGAAAAGGACATAAAACATTACTTGTAACTGGAAATATTAATAATATTGCTGATATGCCTTGTAATCCATCTATAGGTGGTAGTGCGAAGGGTATTGTAGTTAGAGAAATAGATGCTTTGGGCGGTGAAATGGGAAATAATGCGGATAAGAGTTTACTACAAATAAAAATGCTTAATACGGCTAAAGGTCCTGCTGTTAGATCTTTAAGGGCTCAAGCTGATAAAATTACTTATCCTAAAAATATGATTAATACTTTGAATAATACTGATAATTTAGATATTAAAGAAGCATTAGTGAAAGATGTTATTACACCTGATAATAAAGTTAGTGGTGTTTTACTCGAAAATGGTGAAATTATTAATAGTAAAATTGTTATTTTAACTACTGGTACTTATATGAATGCGGATATTATGGTTGGTGATACTAGACATAGAGAAGGACCTCATGGAGAGAAGCCATCTAATTATTTAAGTGATAATTTAGCTAAAAAAGGTTTTATTATTAAAAGATTAAAAACTGGTACTCCACCTAGAATTGATAAAAGTTCTATTGATTTTTCTAAAGCTAAAATAGAAAATGGAGATACTATTTATCATACTTTTAGTTTTGATAATGATCCTATGTATGATATTAATAAACAAGTTCCTTGTTATTTGATTTATACTAATGATGAAACTCATAAAATTATTAGAGATAATTTAAATAAATCTAGTATGTATGGTGGGCTTTCTGATATTAAAGGTGTTGGGCCTAGATATTGCCCTTCTATTGAAGATAAGATAGTTAGATTTAGTGATAAAGAAAGACATCAGTTATTTTTAGAACCTGAAAGTTTATATTATGATGATATTTATCTGCAAGGCTTTTCAACTAGTATGCCTTATGATGTTCAAGAAAAGATGGTGCATTCTTTATCTGGTTTGGAAAATGCGAAGATATTAAAATATGCTTATGCTATTGAATATGATGCTATTTATCCAACGCAGTTAAAATTTAGTTTAGAGACTAAATTAATTGAAAATTTATTTACTGCTGGACAAATTAATGGAACTAGTGGATATGAAGAAGCGGCTTGTCAGGGATTAATGGCTGGTATTAATGCTTCTTTGAAACTAGAAGGTAAAGAGCCTTTTATATTAAGAAGGGACGAGGCTTATATTGGTGTTTTAATTGATGATTTAATTACTAAAGGTATAAGAGATCCTTATAGATTACTTACTTCTAGGGCTGAATATAGGTTACTTTTGAGAAGTGATAATGCTGATTTGAGACTTAGAGATTATGGCTATAAATTTGGTCTTATTTCAGATGAAAAGTATAATAGGTTTTTAAATAAGAAAAATGATATTCAAAAAGCTACTTTGGAATTTAAAGAAAAGAGATTAACGCCTAAAAATAATGATTATTTGATTAGTTTAGGTACTAAAGAGTTAAAAGATGGTGTTTCTTTATATGATTTACTTAGAAGGCCTGAAATTAATGTTAATGATTTGGTTAGATTTTTGGATAATGATTATAGTGATGAGGTTTTGGAGCAGATTTCAATATCAGCTAAATATGAAGGTTATATTAATAAATCTTTAATGGAAGCTGAAAAGTTAAAGAAACTTGAAGATAAAAAGATACCTGATAATATCGATTATGATGCTATGCATAATTTGGCTAGTGAGGCTAAACAAAAATTAAAAGAGGTTAGACCTAATACTATTGGTCAAGCTATGAGAATTAGCGGGGTAAATCCGGCTGATATTTCAATACTTACTATGTATATGAAAAGAGGTTAATATGAATATTGATGAATTTAAATTAGAAGTAAGTAAACTTGGTATTAATGTTACTTCTTTGGAACTTGATAAATTAGAAAAATATTATGATTTATTAGTAGAATGGAATGAGAAAATTAATTTAACGGCTATTATTTTGAAAAAGGATGTTTATTTAAAACATTTTTATGATAGTTTAACTATTAATAAAATTATTGATTTAAGTGAAATAGATACTTTATGTGATTTGGGTACTGGTGCGGGTTTTCCTGGAATTGTTTTGAAAATATTTTTTCCACAGTTAAAATTAACTTTAGTTGATGCTCTTAATAAAAGAATTAAGTTTTTAGAAATTGTTGTTAATGAACTTTCTTTAGATAATGTTACTTTGGTTCATGCAAGGGCTGAAGAATATGGAAAAGAAAATAGAGAGTGTTTTGATGTTGTAACGGCTAGGGCTTTATCTAGTTTTCCTATTTTACTTGAATATGGTATTCCTCTTTTAAAAATAAATGGTCATTTAATTGCAATGAGGGGATTAAATGATAGTGATGAAGGTATTAATGCTTTAAATGTTTTAAATTCTAAAATTAATAAGACTATAGAATTTAAATTACCTTATGAAAATAGTGTTAGAACTTTAGTTGATATAGTTAAATTAAATAAAACATCTTTAAAATATCCTAGAAGAAATGCTGAAATTAAAAAGAAACATTTGTAGAACAATATTTATTTAAATTAATATTGTTTTTTTTTTGTGTGATTTTTGTTGAATTATTTCCCGAAAAATAGTATGATTAAATAAAAGAATAGAAGGGAGGGGTGGATTATGTTCGAAAATGGTCAACTTACTGTTTTAAATATGAATGATATTTTACCTAATAGATTTCAGCCTAGGATTAGATTTGATGAAGAAAAGTTAGAAGAACTTGCAGAATCTATTGGTAAATATGGTGTTATTCAACCAATTGTTGTAAGACCTATTGGTAATAAATTTGAAATTATTGCTGGTGAAAGACGTTATAAAGCTAGTATGTTAGCTAATAGATCCACTATTCCTGCTATTGTTGTTAATTTATCTGATAAAGATAGTGAAGAAATTGCCTTACTTGAAAATGTACAAAGACAAGAGTTAAGTCCTATTGAAGAAGCCGTTTCCTATAAACGGATTTTAGACATGGGTTATATTACACAGGAAGGTTTAGCTAAAAAGTTAGGTAAATCACAGTCAACTATTGCTAATAAGATTAGACTTTTAAATTTAGATGATGAGGTTCAAAGCTATTTGCTTAATAATAGAATTTCTGAAAGACATGCTAGAAGTTTGCTTCGAATACCTAATAAAGATAAACAAGTTGAGATGCTTCATAGAATTGTAGAAGAAAGACTTACTGTTAAACAAACTGATAGGGAAATAGAAAAATTAAAAGAAAATATGAATATAGAAAATATAGTTCAAAAACCTGTAGATATTGACATACCTAAAAAAGAGGATAGTATATCTTCTGAAATTGAAAGTTTGTTTGATGAAACTGATAATATAGTATCAAAAGAAAATGAAGGGGGAAATAAAATGGATATAGATAAGATTATGAGGGAAGCTAAAGATATTAATGTTCCTATTCAAGAAGAACCTAAAGATATTTCTAGTTTAATGGAACAAAAAAATGATGTTCAAAGCGAACCTATTGTTAGGGAAGAATCTATAAAACCTATTAATAATGTAGAAGATGGTAAATTTATAAATGTAGTATCTAACCCTGAACCTGTTTCTAGTGAACCACAAAATTCTACTAATAATGGTGTAACTTTTGATAGTATGTTTAATCAACCGGTTTCGCTTGAAACTTCTAATCAAGTTAGTTCTGTTTCTGCTGATGTTTCACATGCGAATACGGTAAATAATATTCAGTCAAATGCTACTTCACCAAGTCCTTTAAATGAGGTTCAGCCTAATATGAACATCTCTTCTCAAAATGTCGTTACTGCACCTACACAAAATAATGATTCTAACGAAGTTTCTGAAGATACAAAAAAAGTAATTTCTAATGCGGTTGCTGTTGCACTTAAAAAATATAATGAATCTAAAGCTAATAAAAATACTAAAAATTTAGGACAAAGTGAACCTACTAGACAGGAGCAACCAAATGTAGGTATTAATAATGAATCAAATTTAGTTAATCAAAATTCACCTATTAGTGATATCCCAGAGGTTTCTTTCCCTAATGTTACAGTTCCTAATACTGATATTATTGATAGTTCTAATACTACAGAAACTATTGCGAGTAATATGAGTCAAAATATTAAACCTGTTACTAATCAAGCATCTTTTGCTCAAATTGTGAAAATGCTTAGGGAATGTGCAGATAAAATTGAACAAAGTGGTTATTTTGTAAATGTTGATGAATTAGATTTAGGTAATCAATATAAAGTTACGTTTACAATTGATAAAGAATAATTTATTTGTTAAAAAATCTTTAAAAGTGATGTTTTTAAGTTTAATTAAATATTTGAAAACTAAATTTTTAAAGTTTTTTAATTTTAAATTTGTATATTTGACAAAAGAGTTAAATAAATATAAAATGAAGTAGCATTAGAGGTGATTTATTTGATTAAATTTACAAAAATGGAAGGTATTGGTAATGATTATGTTTATATAGCTAATCAAAATATAAATAATCCTAGTGAACTTGCTAAAGTTATTAGTGATAGACATTTTGGAGTTGGATCTGATGGATTAATTTTAATTAATAAAAGTAATCAAGCTGATTTTAAAATGAATATTTATAATCCTGATGGAACACAAGCTGAAATGTGTGGTAATGGAATTAGATGTGTTGGTAAATATGTTTATGATAAAGGTTTAACTGATAAAACTGATATTACTATTGAGACTTTGGCTGGGATTAAAAGACTTAAACTTGAATTAGAAGATAATAAAGTTTCTTTAATAACTGTCGATATGGGAGAACCTATATTGGCTGCTGATAAAATACCGGTTATTAATTATGAACTTGAAACTTCTAAAGATGGTATTCCTTTTGTTCAGGCTGATATAAATTTGCTTATTTTTAATAAAATAGAAAGATTAACTTGTATTTCAATGGGTAATCCACATGTTGTTTGTTTTACTGATAATGTTGATGAAATTGATATAGATGAGTTTGGACCTTTAATAGAAAATGATGAGACTTTTCCAAATAGAACTAATGTTGAATTTGCTGATATTGTTAATAAAAATGAAATTAATATGAGAGTTTGGGAAAGAGGTGCTGGTGAGACTATGGCCTGTGGTACGGGTGCTTGTGCAGTGGCGGTTGCTAGTTTTTTAAATGGTTATACGGAAAGAAGAGTAACTGTTAATTTACCTGGTGGAAAACTTGAAATTAATTTTAATGAAAACGATAATCATGTTTATTTAAAAGGACCTGCTAGAATTATATTTGAAGGTGAGTTTGATGATAAAGGTAAATATTCAAAGTAGTATTTTAATTGATGATAATATCAAAATATATTTTGATCCTATTAAAATGGATAAAACTAATGATGCTGATTATATTTTTATTACACATAGTCATTATGATCATTTTTCTAAAGATGATATTTTAAATATTAAAAATGATAATACAGTTATTATTTGCCCTTATGATATATATGATGAGTGTTTGAATATGGGGTTTAAGAAAGAAAATATTTATAGAGTTAGACCTTTAGAAGATTATGATTTGGGTATTTTAAAATTTAAAACTATCTATGCTTATAATATCAACAAACCATATCATCTTAAAGAAAATAATTGGGTAGGTTATATACTTTATTTTAATTTTAAATCTTATTATGTTGCTGGTGATACTGATTTAATTAAAGATAATATTGCTATGCTTAATGATATAGATTTTGCTTTTGTTCCTATTGGTGGAACTTATACTATGAATGCTTTAGAGGCTAGTAAGTTTGTAAATTTATTTAAGCCTAAAGAGGTTATTCCTATTCATTATGGTATGGTTGTTGGAAATGAAGCTGATTTAAATAATTTTGTAAGTCATGTAGATTCTGATATAAAAGTTAATATTTTACTTTAGGAAAGGTTATGGATTTTTTTTGATTAATTTTTGGGTCGCACAGTTTTTTGGTTTTGTTGCTTTAGTTATTTTAATAATTAGCTTTCAAAGAAATAGTAAGTTTTTTCTTTTAAAATATCAGATTTTTTCTAGTTTACTTTATAGTATTCAATATGTTTTTTTAGGGGCTTTTACAGGATGTTTAATGAATTTATCTTGTATGATTAGAAATATAATTTTTAATAATTATAAAAAGGTTCCTTTATATTGGCTTATAATAGTTTTGTTTTTTATGATTTTATTTTCAATATTTACTTTTGATGGTTTTATAAGTTTACTTCCTATGTTTGCAGTTATTTTTTATAGTCTTGCTTTATGGTATGGAAATTTGAGAATTATTAGAATTATAGAAATGGTTTCTTGCGTTTTATTTATTATTTATAATATTAATGTTAGAGCTTATACTGGTTTGCTTGCTACTTTAATTGAATTTTTTGGTGCTTTTTTTGCATTTTTAAAATTTGATTTATTTGGTTATAGTAACAAATAATTTTGGAAAGGATAATAGTAATTTTTAAGATTTATTATGATTTTAAATGTTAGTGGTAGAACGGATATAGTTGCATTTTATAGTAAGTGGTTTATGAATAGATATAATGAGGGTTATGTAGATGTACGTAATCCTTTTTATCCTAAACTTGTTAGTAGGATATTTTTTGATGATGTCGATTTAATTGTTTTTTGTACTAAAAATCCTCTTCCTATTTTAAAATATTTGAAAGATATTGATAAGTCTATTATTTTTCAAGTTACATTAACTCCTTATTTTAAAGATATTGAACCTAATGTTATTTCTAAAGGTAAAATTATCGAAGGTATTAAAGAAGTATCTAAAATAATAGGTGTATCAAATGTTTATGTTAGATATGATCCTATTTTTATTAATGATAGGTATAATATAGATTATCATATTAAATCTTTTAAAAGTTTGTGTGAAAAGTTAAATGGATATGTTAACCATATAATTATATCTTTTATAGATGATTATAAGAATGTTAGAAATAATATGAATGTTTTAAGATTAAAAAAAATTGATGATGAGGGTTATAAAACAATTGGTGAGAATTTTAGTAAAATCGCTTTAGAATTTGGTATGAGTGTGCAGACATGTTTTGAGGAAAAAGATTTATCTAATTATGGGTTTATTAAAGATGTTTGTGTTTCTAAATATCTTGCTTATAAAAAAACTGGTAAGAATTTTCCTAAATGGAAATCTAGAGGCTGTGGATGCGCCTCTATGAGTGATATTGGTTTTTATAATTCTTGTTTTCACCTTTGTAAATATTGTTATGCAAATTATGATGAAAGAAAAGTTAATGATAATATAAAAAATCACGATGATAATTCTTCTTTATTAATAGGTCATCTTAAAGAAGATGATATTATTAAAATTAAAAAATAATTTACATTTACTTTACATAATTACTATTTTTTAATAATTTTACAATTATGTTACTTTTTATTTATATAAAATTTAATGCTTACTTATATTTAAAAATTATATTTTTGGTTATTTGTGTTAATTTGACAAAAAAATAATTGATAGTATAATAATTCTCATCTTTTAAAGGGGGAATTATTATGACAATTGGAAATATTGATACTAAAAATGTTACTGCTATATTTGATAAGAGTAATCAAGATAAAAAGAAAATAGTTTCTGAAGCTTGTGAATATTGGGTAAATCAAATATTAGATTTTGATAGACAAATTAGCAATGAAATGGGAAATGGTATTATAAATGTCACTGATAGAGATTTGTTAAAATTTAGAAAAGTATTTAATGGTTATATTTTAAAACATTTTCCTAAAAAGGGTAATATTATGTTATGGACATCTAATGGTGAATATTTTGAAAGTATTGGCACTGATAGTTATTTAGAGAATATTATGAGAATTGCTAAATTACCTATAACTATTTTACCTAGTGATATTTGTATGTGGATTTATTCAGAAAAAATTGAGATTGAAGATAGAATGCAACATCAACTTGTTTATAGTAGAAAAAAATAAAAATGAATTTTGAACTCATTTTTATTTTTTTGGATCAACTAATATTTTAACAGCATCATCTATACCGTTTGTTAATCTTTCATATGCTTTTTGCGTATCTTCTAGTGGAACTATATCATCTACAAATTTCATAACATCTATTTTTTTGTTTGCTATTAATTCTATACATTTTTTAAATTCTTCTTTTGTATAAGCAATAGCTCCTTTAATTGTAAGTTCTTTCATGACTGCTAGTACTGATAAAAATTCTATTGGTTTTGATGAAACTCCTACTAACACTATTGTTCCACCTACTTTTACACTCATTAATCCGCTTTCCACAGCTTTGGAATTTCCAGAACAGTCTATAACTTTATCAAATCCTTTTGGAACTTTTGTATATATATTTTTGATAAAGTTTGGATCTTTGGCGTCGAAAAATTCGTCTGCAACATTTAATGTTACTGATTTTTTACCTCTAGCTATATTTGTTTCGCTTATTGCAACATATTCTGCTCCTTCTAATTTAGCAAACATAGCTGAAACTAATCCTATTATTCCTCCGCCTACTATTAATACCTTGTCTCCAACTTTTATGTCTGCAAGATGAATAGCATGTAATCCTACAGCTGTGGGTTCTATCATAGCTCCTTCTTCATCTGTTACGTTATCTGGTAATTTTAATACCATATCAGGTCTTACAGCTATAGTATCTGTTAGACCACCTGGATTATCTAATGATAATCCAATGGCATGTGTCCATGTTTCACTGCAATATTGCATATTTCCGCTTTCACATGCTTCGCAGTGTCCACATGGTGAAATTGGTAAGGCTGTGACTCTATCTCCTATATTTAAATCTATTCTTGATCCTTTATCTATAACTTTCCCTGTAAATTCATGGCCCATAACTAATCCTTTGGGATTTCCTGCTACCCAATTATGTATATCTGAACCGCATATTCCGGTTTTGATAATTTCAATAATAACTTTACTATTATCTGGTGTTGGTTTTGGAATATCTATTATGGCAAATTTTTTAACATCTTGTATTGCTGCTGCTTTCATTTTTATTACCTCCTAATCTTTATTATAATATTATTTTGTGTTTTTGATCAAAAAATATTTAAAAGTTTATTTATATTTTACTTTTACTATACTAAAAAGTAGTATGTTTTTGGCATACTACTTGATTTTATAAAATTCTTGTTATAGAAACTGAACCTGAGTATAAATCATTTGGTACTAATTTAATATCTATATCTGACGTGTTTATAAAACGGTAACTAGCTCCTGGTAGTGCGGCGAATATTGCGTTACCACTGACAGTTCCTGTGTCGCAGCAAGTTAATTTATTATGGGTTGAAGAATGTGCGATTAAAACATCTTCTGGCCAATATTGATGTAATTCGATACCTATTGTTTTTGGTTCACAGTTAGATGTTTTATTATCATTATGTCTTACATTTATCCACCAGTGAGCTATATATATTCCTTCTTCTGGTATATAGAAATCTCCTGTATTTGGGTTGTATGTTATTTTATTTGATATATTTGTTGTTTGGAACATTACAGGGTTTCCAGCTGGTACTGATGAGTCTGTTTCATCGTGTACCATGGCATAACTGTTGAAATTTTCAGCTGGTGTTCCGGCTGGTCCAGTAGCTCCAGTAGCTCCAGTCGCACCTGTAGGGCCTTGAGGGCCTTGAGGACCTGTTGGGCCAGTGGCACCTGTAGGACCTCTCATTCCAGTAGCACCTGTTGCTCCAGTGGCACCTGTAGGACCTCTCATTCCAGTAGGACCTGTTGGGCCAGTTGGTCCACATTTTCCGTTTTTATTTAGGCAGTCTATTATTCTGCACACACAGTCTTTTTGGTCTGTATTTGTTTCATTATTTATATTTTCGTTCATCTTTTCCTCCTTCCATTTTATAGTATGTACTTTTAATAAAATGAAGTGAGCTTATATCTAAAAAAAATTAATTTTTTTCTATAATTTGTAACCTTTATGATATACTACTATATAGATTTAGAAAAAGGTGACAATAATGTATGATTTAGATAGATTTGTTAAAGCACAAGAAAAAATGTATGACATTGCTTTAAATGAAATTAAAAATGGTAAAAAAATATCTCACTTTATGTGGTATATTTTTCCACAGTTAAAAGGTTTAGGTTATAGTGATATTTCTAATTATTATGGTATTAGTGGTTTAGATGAAGCTAAAGAGTATTTAGAAGATGAAATACTTGGCAATAGACTTTATAATATTACTTTGGAACTTTTGAAAATAGATGAGGATGATCCTATAAATATATTTGGTAATGTAGATGCTTTAAAATTAAAATCTAGTATGACTTTATTTGATATTGTTTCGGATGATGAAATATTTTATGATGTTTTAAAAAAATATTATGGTGGAAAAAAAGATGAAAGAACTATTGCTTTACTTGGTAAGAAGAAAATGAGGTGAAAATATGCTTAAATTAGAATCTAAATTTAATCCTAGTGGTGATCAGCCTGAGGCTATTGATGAACTTGTTAAAGGTGTAGAGGAAGATAAAAAATTTCAAGTATTACTTGGTGCGACAGGTACTGGTAAGACTTTTACAATAGCTAATGTTATTGCGAAAACTCAAAAACCTACTTTAGTTTTAGCTCACAATAAAACTTTAGCTGGTCAGTTATATGGGGAATTTAAGGAACTTTTTCCTAATGCGCATGTTTGTTATTTCATTAGTTACTATGATTATTATCAGCCAGAGGCTTATGTGGCTAAAACTGATACTTATATTGAAAAAGATGCTTCTATTAATGATGAAATTGATGAGCTTAGGCATTATGCGACTGCTTCACTTTTAGCACATAAAGATGTTATTGTTGTAGCTTCTGTTTCTTGTATATATGGTATTGGTGAAATTGAAGATTATAAGAAAAAGGTTTTATTTTTAAGTGTTGGTGAGACTGTTGATAGGGACGAGGTCATTCAAAAATTAATTGAAATGTTTTATGAGAGAAATGATATTGATTTAAAAAGAGGAACTTTTAGAGTACATGGTGATATTTTAGAGGTTGTCCCAGTAGGACAACATTCTCATGGTATTAGGGTTGAATTTTTTGGTGATGAAATTGATAGAATTAGTGAATTTGATTTGGTTACTGGTGCTTTGGTCAATGATAAAAAGACTTATACTTTATTTCCAGCTAGTCACTTTGTAACTAATGATGAAAAATTGAAAATTGCTATTGAAAATATTAAAAAAGAATTGGAAGAACAGTTAGAAAAATTTCAAAGTGAAAATAAACTACTTGAATATCAAAGACTAAAGGAAAGAACTAATTATGATATAGAGATGCTTTCGGAAACTGGATCTTGCAGGGGTGTTGAAAATTATTCTGCACCTTTAGCTTTAAGAAAACCTGGTGAGATGCCTACTACTTTAATTGATTTTTTTGGCGATGATTTTTTACTTGTGGTTGATGAGTCACATGTTACTTTACCGCAAGTTAGAGCGATGTATAATGGAGATAGAATGAGAAAACAGGCTTTGGTTGACTATGGTTTTAGACTTCCTAGTGCTTTGGATAATAGACCTTTAAAGTTTGAGGAATTTGAGGGTAAGATTAAACAGGCGATATTTGTTTCGGCTACTCCTGGTGATTATGAGATGGAAAAGGTTAATAATAAGGTTGTAGAACAAATTATTAGACCTACTGGTTTATTAGATCCTAAAATTGAAGTTAAGTCTACTAAAAATCAAATTGATGATTTAGTTAGTCAAATTTACAAACAGATAGAAAAAAACGAAAGAACTTTGATTACTACTTTAACTATTAGGATGGCTGAGGAATTATCTGGTTATCTTAAAAATTTGGATATTAAGGTTGCTTATTTACATAATGAAATTAAATCTTTGGAAAGAATGCAGATAATTCATGATTTAAGGGTTGGAAAATATGATGTTGTTGTTGGTATTAACTTACTTCGTGAGGGTATTGATGTTCCAGAGGTTAGTTTAATTGCTATTATGGATGCGGATAAGCAAGGTTTCCTTAGAAGTGAGAGAAGTTTAATTCAAACTATTGGTAGAGCTGCTAGAAATGAAAATGGTAGAGTTATTATGTATGCGGATGAGATAAGTTCTGCTATGGACGCGGCTATAAAAGAGACTAATAGAAGAAGAAAAATACAAGAAGAATATAATAAGAAACATGGTATTATACCTAAAACTATTATTAAAGAAGTGAGAGAAGTTATTTCTAACAAATTTGAAATAAAGGATAAAAAAGAGAAAAAATTAAATAAAAAGGATAAAGAAAGATTAATGTTTGAGATGGAATCTGAAATGAAAGAGGCGGCTAAAAACTTGGATTTTGAAAGAGCTATGGAACTTCGTGATGCTTTGTTTGAGATGCAAAGTGAATAGAGTTTTAGCTCTTTTGTTTTTTTGCTGCTCTTTTTGGAATATGATATAATGGATAGTGAAAGGTGAAGATTATGCTTAAGAAAAATATTTTTTTGAAGTTATTTGACTGGGTTATTAGAATACTTGGTTATACAGTGATACTTATGCTTATGACATTAGTATTTAAAAATACTCTTTATATCGATAATTCATATTATGGATTATGGTGTTTAATTGCTTCTATTTTGATTTATTTACTTAACAAAACAATTAAACCTTTTTTGGTATGGTTAACTATTCCTATAACTGGTATTACTTTAGGCTTATTTTATCCTTTTATCAATTTAATTATTTTGAAAATTGTTAGTTTTATTTTAGGTGATCATTTTGCTATTTATGGTATTTGGTTTGCTGTTTTAGTTTCTATTTGTATATCTATTTTAAATGTTATTTTAGATATGACAGTATTTAAAAATCTTACTTTTAAAGGAGGTAAAAATGAATCCAACAATTGATTTAGGTATTATTTCAATACACTGGTATTCTATTTTTATTTTTATTGGTATTTTAATTGGCTCTAATTTTGCTATAAAAGAAGCTAAAAAACATGGCTTTGATGAAGATTTTATTATTAATATGCTTTTTTTAGCTATTATTATTGGTATTTTGGGCGCTAGAATTTATTATGTTTTATTTAATTTTGATTATTATAAGGATAATTTATTGGAAATATTTAAAATTTGGAATGGCGGACTTGCTATTCATGGTGGTATTATTGCTGGACTTATTACTGTATTTATTATTTGTTATAAGAAAAAAATTAATTTGGTTAGGATACTTGACTATTTAGTTGTTGGTTTGATTATTGCTCAAGCTATTGGTAGATGGGGTAATTTCTTTAATGGTGAGGCACATGGAGCTTTGACTACTTTAAGTTATTTAGAAAATCTTCGTTTACCTAAATTTATTATCGATGGTATGTATATTAATGGTAACTATTATATTCCAACATTTTTATATGAGTCTATTTGGTGTTTTATTGGCTTTATAATTATGATTATACTTCGAAAAAAAACATTTATGAAAGTTGGATATTTGACTAGTTTTTATTTAGTTTGGTATGGTATAGAAAGATTTTTTGTAGAAGGTATGAGAACTGATAGTTTGATGTTTTTATCTTTACGTGTAGCGCAGTTAGTTTCTATTTTAATGATTATTATTGGTATTATTTTATTTATATATAGTTTAAAGAAAGGTAAAAAATATGGTGAAGTTAATGAGTAAATGTATAGTTATTGGTGCAGGTCCTGGTGGTATGAGTGCGGCTATTTATTTAAAAAGAGCTGGTATTGATGTTATTTTAATAGAAAAAATGGTACCTGGCGGAGAGATGCTTAAGACTAATAAAATTGAAAATTATTTAGGTTTTGATAGTATTGATGGTGGTGAACTTGCTTTAAGAATGAGCTCTCAAGTTAAAGATTTAGGTATAGAAATTATTAGAGATGATATTACTGATATTTCTTATGATAATACTTTTATTGTCACTGGTTTAAAAAATAAATATCAAGCTGATTATGTTATCATAGCTACTGGCAGGGTTCCTAGAAAGTTAGGTCTTGATATGGAAGAAGCGCTTTTAAATAGAGGTATTAGTTACTGCGCGACTTGTGATGGTGCTTTTTATAAGGGTAAAGAGGTTGCTATTGTGGGTGGTGGTGACAGTGCTTTAACAGAAGCTTTATATTTATCTGATATATGCTTGAAAGTCTATGTTTTGGTTAGAAAAGATTTAAAAGCTAGTGATATTTTACAAAATAGGGTTAAAAATAAAGATAATATTGTTATTTTAAAAAATGTTTCTGTTAGTCAGTTTATTTCTTCTGATAGTTTGACTGGTGTTTTACTTAATGATGGTAGAAAACTTGATGTTAATGGTTTGTTTATTGCTATTGGGGGAACGCCTGATATTAGTTTTTTAAAAAATTTAAATGTCGATACTATTAATGGATATATTAAAACTGACGATAAAATGAGAACGAATATTAAGGGACTTTATGCGGTTGGTGATGTTCGTTATAAGGATTTTTATCAAATTATAACGGCAGCTAGTGATGGCGCTATTGCGGCTTTAAGTATTAGAGAGGATGATTAATGATGAAAGTTGCTGTTTTAGGTGGAGGAACTGGAATGAGCTGTTTACTTAGGGGACTTAAAAAACTTCCTTTTGATATTTCAGCTATCGTTTCTGTTTGTGATGATGGTAGTAGTACTGGTAGACTTAGGGAGGAATTTCATACTCCTGCAGTTGGTGATATTCGTAAGGTTTTGATTAGTTTATCTGAAAATGAGGATGATATTAAAAAACTTTTTGATTATAGGTTTAATACTTCTAGTGATTTAGATGGTCATGCTTTAGGTAATTTACTTTTGACTGGGGCTGCTACTATTACTGGTAATGTTTCTGATGGTATTGAGATTGTTAATTCGCTTTTAAAATTAAAGGGTAAGGTTATTCCTTTAACTGAAGATAATGTTACTTTAATGGGTAAGATGAAAAGTGGTAAGGTTATTATGGGAGAACACTATATCACTGAATATGATGATAAGATAAAATCTGTTTATTATAAAGAAAAACCTGAGGTTAATCCTGATGTTTTGAAAGCAATTCGTGAAGCTGATGCTATTATATTAAGTATGGGTAGTTTGTTTACTAGTATTATTCCTAATTTATTATGTAATGAGGTTAAGAAAGAAATTGATAAAAGTAAGGCTAAAATTATTTATGTTTGTAATATCATGACACAACCTGGTGAGACTGATGATTTTAAGGTTAGTGATCATGTAAAACTTTTAAATAGATATTTAGGTAAAAGAAAAATTGATGCGGTTATTTTAAATAACGGTATAATAGATCCAGAAATTGTTAAAAATTATGAGACAACTGAACAAAAAGATTTGGTTTTGGTTGATTATGATAATTTAGAAAAAATGGGTTTAGATGTTATAGATAATGATTATATTATGATAGATAATGGTATGATTAGACATAATACTTTAAGGGTTGCTATCGATATTTTATCTTATTTATTAGATTAGGTGGTGATTAAATGTCTTTTACGGCTACTGTTAAAGATGAGGTTAGTAAACTTGAAATTTTTGAGACAGAAATGATCTCTGAATTATCTAGTATTGTTCAAAATAGTTATTATGGTGATGAGATAAGGATTATTACTGAAAATAACGCAGTAGCTAGACTTATTTATTCACTTTTTAAAGATTTATTTAATGTTTATCCTAGAGTTAGTGTTAAAAGGGGTTATAATTATAATAAAAATATGCTTTATACTTTAGAAGTTAAAAGCAAAACTGATGAAATATTAAAAACTCTTGGAATAGTTGGAAAAATTCCTGAAAATTTTATATATGCGGATGAGGATTTACTTATGGCATATTTAAAGGGTTTATTTTTAATGAAGGCTAGTGTGAATGATCCTAAAACTTCTAGATATCATTTGGAATTTAATTTAGATAGTTTGGAATATGCGGAGTTTATTCAAAAATGTTTAAATCATTTTGGTTTGAATAGTAAGGTTTTGCATAGAGAACATAGATTTGTCGTTTATATTAAAGAAGCTGAAAAAATAAGTGATTTTTTAAGAATTATAGGGGCGACTAAAGCTGTTTTATATTATGAAGATATTAGAATTTATAGAGATCATAAAAATATGACTAATAGACTTAATAACTGTGAACAGGCTAATGTTGATAAGATTATTGTGACTGCTAATGAACAGGTTAAAGATATTGAGTTACTTAAAAAAATGGATGTCTATGATTTACTTAACGATAAAGAAAAAGAGGTTGCTTTTTATAGGGTAAAGTATCCTGATGCTTCTTTACTGGAACTTAGTCAAATTATTAGTATGGAAACAGGTAATAAAATTACCAAATCAGGTGTTTATCATAGATTAAATAAAATTAAAGATTTAGCTTTGAAAGTTAAAAAAAAATCAGAAAGCTGAAGTTTTTTGATTTTTTCATGTACTAGGAATTTGTTTTGCAAAAAGTAAAAAAAAACAATGATTTGAAAAAATAGTGAGATTTTTAATACTTTTACTTTGGATAATTTTATTTGAATGTTTGGGATACTGGACTTAGTGCTTTTGATTTGGTACAATTAATAGGAGGGTGATATTATGCGTGATGTCTTTGAAAAAATAAATGAAAATATTAAAAAACATGATGAAATTATAATTATGACTCATGCTAGACCTGATTTAGATGGTATGGGTTCAGCTTTAGTTTTATATAAAATAGTAAAGTCTATGAATAAACCATGTTATATTGTTTCTCCAAAAGAAAAAATATATCGCTCTTTGGATAAAGCTATGAATTTGCTTTATAAAAATGATATAAAATTTAACTTAAAAACGGCTGATGAAATTATTAATAGTAAATTTTCTAATCCTTTGCTTTTTGTTTTAGATACTCAAAAACCTGAATTAGTAGAGTCTGAAAGGGTTTTAGAATATATTAAGGATAAAATTGTTATCGATCATCATATTGGTACATTAGATACTATTGATGATGCAATATATAAATATGATGATGCGAATAAGTCTAGTATTGCTGAAGTTATGGCTGAATATTTAAAATTTTTAGATTTAAAAATTGAATCTTTAATCATGACTGTCTTGTTTGCTGGTATGGTTGTCGATACTAGTAGTTTTAGTATTAAAACTACTGCTCATACTTTTGATATGGCAGCTTTTTTGGCTAAAAATGGGGCGGATTTTGTTCTTATGCAGGAACTTTTAAAAGAACCTAAAGAGGAAATGACTCAAAGGTATGTTTATATAAATAATAGTGAAGAAGTTTTAAAAGATGTTTTAATTTGTAAAATGGATGATAAGGTACATGGTAATGTAGATATTGCTTTATTGGCTAAAGAATTATTAAAGTTTGAAGATGTTAAAGCTTCTTTTGCGGTTGGAAAGTTATCTCATAAAATTGTTGGTATTAGCGCACGTTCTATGGGTGAAATTAATGTTGGTGAGATTATGGAAAAATTTGGTGGTGGTGGTCATTTAACAGATGCTGCTGCTCAAATAAAGGATAAAACGGTGGATGAAGTTTATACTATGCTTAAAAATACTATTAAGGACGTGATAAAATGAAAGTAATACTTTTAAAAGATGTTAAGAAACAAGGTAAAAAAGATGATATAATAGATGTTAAAGATGGATATGGTACTTATTTAATTAATAATAAATTAGCTGTTTTAGCTACTTCTTATAGTACTAAAGTTTTAAAAAAACAAACTGAAGAAGCTCTTTTGGAGGAAAATTTGTTAATTAAAGAGTGTGAAAACGTTAAAAATAAATTAGAAAAATTAACTTTAAATTTTAAGGTTAATACTGGTAAGAATGGTCAAGTTTTTGGTCAGATAAGTACTAAACAAATAGTTTTGGAACTTAAGAAAAAAGGTTTTGATATTGATAAAAGAAAGATTAGATTAGATGTTCCTATTAATACACTTGGAACAACTATTGTTAAAGTTTTATTACATAAAAAGGTGGAGGCTAATTTGAAAATACACTTAGAAAAGTAGGTGATATTATGAATGATAGAACAATGCCACAAAAGATAGATGCTGAACAAGCTATAATTGGCTCTATGTTTTTAAGTGAAAAGGCTTTGGAATTAATTACCGAGAGATTAAATAAAGATATGTTTTATTTAGATTCTCATAAAAAAATATTTGAGGTTATTAAGAATTTAGCTGATAAAAAAATTCCTATTGATATTACAACTGTGACAGCTGAACTTGAAAAGAAAAAACTTTTAAATCAGGTTGGTGGTGTTGAGTATTTAACGCAAATAATTAACGTTGTTCCAACTGCTGCGAACGCGGAAGAGTATATTAAAATTGTCGAAGAAAAGTTTTTAAGACGTAATTTAATAGAAGCTGGTACTGAAATTGCGAATGCTGGTTTTTCTTCTCCTTTGGATATTGGTGATATTTTAGATGATGCGGAGAAAAAAATATTTGATGTCGTAAAAAATAGAAGGGGATCTGAATTTAAAAGTATTCAAGATGTTTTATTTAAGGCTCAAGCTGATTTGGAAAAATTATCTTCTACAAAGGGTGAAATAACAGGGGTTCCTTCTGGATATTATGATATTGATAGATTAACAACTGGTTTTCATGAGAATGAACTTATTATAATTGCGGCTAGACCTGCTATGGGTAAAACGGCTTTTGCTTTAAATATGGCGGTTAATGTGGCAATGAATGCAAAAAAAACAGTTGCTTTATTTAATATGGAAATGGGAGCTGAACAGCTTATTAGCCGTATGCTTTCTTCTGTGGGTCAAATAGAGGCTTCTAAACTTAGAACGGGCAAACTTGAACATCAAGACTGGAAAAGGGTTAATGAAGCTATTAGTAGACTTGCTGATACTAAAATTTTTATTGATGATACTCCTGGTATGACGGTTAGTGAGATTAGGGCTAAATGCAGAAGACTTGCTAATTCTGAAGATGGGTTAGATATTGTAATTATTGACTACTTACAGTTGATTAGTGGTTCTAGTAGATATGCTGGTCAAAGACAGCAAGAGGTTTCAGAAATTTCTAGATCTTTAAAAACTATGGCTATGGAACTTAATGTTCCTGTTATCGCACTAGCGCAACTTTCTAGAAGTGTTGAAGGTAGAGAAGATAAAAGACCTTTACTTTCTGATTTAAGAGAGTCTGGATCTATTGAACAAGATGCGGATATTGTTGCTTTCTTATATAGAGATGATTATTATAATAAAGAGACAGCTATTGATGAAAATACTAGTAAAAGTGAATTTATTATTTCTAAACATCGTAATGGACCTACGGCAACTATTAATTTAATTTTTAAAAGAAATACTAGTTCGTTTTTTAACATGGAAAATAGTATGGCGGGTGATTAAATGAAAAAATTTAGTATTGGCTTAATGCTTTTAATAACTATTACTCTAGTGTTTGTTTTGGGGTTTGGTTATAAAAATTCTCCCCAGCCTAATAGTTATTATGAAGTTTATTTAAATGATGAGCTTTTGGGCACGGTTAAGTCTAAAAATGAGTTAGAGGATTATATAGATAAAAATGGCGCTTATTATAAAAATAAGTTTGATGTTGATAAAATTTATTCTCCTAGAGGTTTACAAATAAGAAAAGTTGTTACTTATGATGGTGATGTTTCTTCTGTTTCTAATATTTATAATAAGATTTCTAAAAAAGAATCTTTTACAGTTAGGGGTTATGAATTTATAATTAAAAGACAAATAACTGATAATAGCGAGGATTCTAAAGATGAACTTTCTACTCAAAGTATTTATGTTTTAGATAAAAGTGTTTTTAAAGATGCAGTTAATATTTTAATTAATACTTTTGTTGGTGAGGATGCTTACGAGGCTTATATCGATGATAATCAGGTAGAAATTGAATCTACTGGTAAAAATATTGAGGATGTATATGTTGGTGAAGATATTACGGTAAAAGAAACTAATATTCCGGTAGATAAGGTAATTTATACAGATGATACGGATCTTGCTAATTACTTATTATATGGTAAGAATCAAAAAGGAACTGAATATATTGTTAAAGCTGGGGATACTATCGATAATGTGGCTTTTAATAATAAGGTTAATCCACAGGAAATTGTTATTTCTAATACTGATCTTACCAGCACTACTAATTTACTTTATCCTGGTCAAAAACTTTTAATAAAAGAGACTAATCCTCAAATTAGTATAGTCGAAGAATCATATGTGGTTGAGGATGTTGAAAGTCCTTATACTACTGAAGAAAGATACGATGATAGTGCGATTATTGGTCAAGATAAAGTTATTCAAGATGGTGTGAATGGTATGGAAAGGGTATCTCAAAGGGTTAAAAGAGTTAATGGTTCGATTAACTATGTTACTCCTGAAGGTAAAACTGTTTTGAAAGAGCCTGTTAGTAAAATTATTGTTAAGGGTACTAAATATGTTCCTGATGTTGGTAGTTTAACTAGTTGGGGATGGCCTACTGATAGTGGTTGGACTTTAAGTAGTGGTTATGCTTACCGTTCTAATCCATTTGGTGGTGGAAGAGAGTTGCATACTGGTTTGGATATTTCTGGTACTGGTTATGGCTCTAAAATATATGCGACTAATAATGGCCGTGTTATGATAGCTGGTTATCATTATAGTTATGGTAATTATGTTGTTATTAATCATAATAACGGTTATATGACTTTATATGCTCATATGTCTAGAATAGCTGTTAAAAAGGGTCAAGTTGTGGCCCGTGGACAGGTAATTGGTTATGTTGGTATGACTGGTTCGGCTACTGGACCGCATGTTCATTATGAAGTATGGCGTGGATGTGAATATTGTCATGTTAATCCATCAGTTCTTTATCCTAATGGTTACCGTTAATGAAAATTTGTGTTTTAGCTAGTGGCAGTAAGGGTAATTCATCTTATATAGAAACTAATCAAACTAAATCGCTTGTTGATATTGGTATGAGTGCGGGTTATATTGCTAAAAGTTTGAAAAATATTGGGGTTAATCCTAGTGATATTCAAAGAATTTTTATAACTCACACTCATACTGATCATATTGCTGGGTTGAAAGTGTTTTTAAAGAAATATCACCCTACTGTTTATTTGACTGAAAAAATGGAAAAAGAACTTGGTTTTGATATCGATGATAAGGTTTATATTGATGAGGGTGTTAGTATTGCTGATTTGGATGTGGGCGTTGTTAAAACGTCTCATGATGCAGCTGATTCTAATGGTTATATTTTTTCTTCTTTAAATAAATCTATTGTTTATATTACTGATACTGGTTATATCCATGTTAAGAATTTTGATAAACTTAAAAATAAAAGTGTATATGTTTTTGAAAGTAATCACGATATTAGAATGCTTAAGGAAGGTAAATATCCTTATTATCTTCAGCAGAGGATACTTAGCGATAAAGGACATTTATCTAATAAAGATTCTGCTTATTATTTATCTGAGTTTATTGGTGATAATACTGAGAAGATTATTTTAATTCACTTGAGTGAGGAAAATAATAAACCGGAAGTTGCTTTAAAAACTTTACTTGATACTTTGGAGAAAAAAAATATTAGAATTCCCGATATTGAAATTGCTATGCAAAAAGAAAGTACGGAGTTAATAGAATTATGAAAATAATATGTGTTGGTAAGATTAAAGAAAAATTTTTTAGGGATGCTATTGAAGAGTATGTTAAAAGAATTAGTAAATATACTAAACTTGAAATAGTAGAAATTCCTGATGAAAGTGATTTTAATTTAAAAAAAGAAAGAGATAAAATTCTTTCTAAAATTAAAGATAGTGATTATGTTATTACTTTGGAAATTGAAGGGAATAGTTTAGATTCTTTGGAGTTTGCTAGAAAAATTGATAATAATTTTAATAGTAATAAAAATTTAACTTTTGTTATTGGATCATCTTATGGTCTTGATGATTTGGTTAAACAAAGAAGTAATTATAGATTATCCTTTTCGAAGTTTACTTTTCCTCATCAGATGTTTAGGGTTATGCTTTTAGAACAAATTTATAGAGCATATAAGATAAATAATAATGAAAATTATCACAAATAAATTTAGACTTTTTTGGAGTTATATTTCTAAAACGTCTATTTTTTTAAATTATTTTTTAGACAAAATCGGAATTATATTTCTAAAATGTCTAAAAAATTAAATAAGGATATTCAAAAAAATGTGAAACTTTACCTTTAAAAAGTTTACAAAAACGTGAAACTTTAATTTTTAAAAGTCTACAAAAACGTGAAACTTATTGAATATTATGCTAAAAAATGTATAAAAAATAATTAAACTACCCATTATTAAATTGAAGGGTGGTTTTTAAATGAAAAAAACTTTTGTTTTAATTATATTTATCTTTGTTTTTTATGTTTTTATATCTGATGTTTTAGCTAAAAATATAACAATTCCTAATGATGCAATTAGAATAAGAATTATTCCTAATAGCAATTCTTCTTTTGATCAAGATATTAAATTAAAGGTTAAAGATAAGTTAGAAATTACAATGTATGATTTACTTAAGGATGCTGAAAGTAGTGAAGAAGCTAAAGAAATTATTCAAAATAATTTAGAATTAGTCGATAAAGATGTAAAAAAAATATTGAGCGATGAAAATTATGATAAGGGTTATACTATTAATTTTGGTAAGAATTATTTTCCTGAAAAAGAATATAAAGGCGTTAAATATGAAGAAGGGTATTATGAGTCTTTATTAATTACTTTGGGTAAAGGTGAAGGCGATAATTGGTGGTGTGTTTTATTTCCGCCTTTATGTTTAATTGAGGGTGAAGAGGATACGGAGGTTGAATATAAATCTATTGTAATGGAAATTTTGAATAAATATTTTGATAACTAGTGCCATATGATTTTGTAAGAGGTGAATTATGGCACTAGTTTTTTTAATAGCTATTAGTTTAAGTATGGATGCGTTTTCTTTGGCTTTAGTTTATGGAACTTTTGGTATTGATAGAAAAAATAAATTTATTTTATCTATTATTGTTGGTATGTATCATTTTGTTATGCCTCTTTTAGGTATGTTTATTGGTGAACTTATTTTATCTTTGTTTAAATTTGACACTGATATTTTGGTTAGTTTTATTTTGTGTTTTATTGGTATTCAGATGTTTATTTCTTCTTTTAAAAATGAAGAAAATATTAAAGGTTTGAGTTTTGGTGATTTTTTCTTATTTGGCTTGGCGGTTAGTATTGATAGTTTTTCTCTTGGTATTACTTTACCAAATTTGAATGCTGGAACTATTATTTCTCCTTTAATTTTTGCTTTGGTTAGTTTTGTTTTTACTTTTATTGGGTTATCTATAGGTAATAAAATAGAAAAATTACTAGGTAAAATTGCAACGACTATTGGTGGTGTTATTTTAACTATAATTGGTCTTTGTTTTGCTTTTTAAATGTTAATTATTTGTCTAGTTATTTGTAAAACTTTGTTAATGTGTTAAAATTAAATTGAAAGGTGACTAACTATTAAAAGTCAACAATATTTTTCAAAAAAATGAAAAATATTAATAATTGGAAAAGATCCCATGCC
>CALVRL010000008.1 GCA_944358625.1 uncultured Bacilli bacterium
ACAAGAAACTACTCAAGTAGAAGAAACAGCACCAGGAATTAACGAGGAAATTAATCAAAGAGTTCCTGAAATAGAAAGTGAAGATCAAAATACACAAGAAACTACTCAAGTAGAAGAAACAGCACCAGGAATCAATGAAGAAATCAATCAAAGAGTTCCTGAAATAGAAACCGAAGAACAAAACACACAAGAAACTACTCAAGTAGAAGAAACAGCACCAGGAATTAACGAGGAAATTAATCAAAGAGTTCCTGAAATAGAAACCGAAGAACAAAACACACAAGAAACTACTCAAGTAGAAGAAACAGCACCAATTGAAGAAGATAACCAAGAAAATATAAATAGTAATTATCAAGTAATAGAACAAGATGGTAAATTTATTATTATCGGGGATATACCTGAAGAAAATATACCACAAATTACAGAAGAATTAACTTTAAAATATGGTGAAAGCATTAAAGATGCAATATTATATAATATTAATTCTTTGGAAGTTGGAGAAACAGTTAATTTAGGTGGTACAAATTATCAAGTTACCAAAAATGAAGATGGAACTTTTACTATAGAAATGTTGGAAGATAAAGAAAAAGAAGAAACAAACGAAAATAATGAAATTTCACAAGAAGAAAATGTTGAGACTACTGAACAAGCACCAATTATCAGCGTTGTAGATAAAGTTCCAGATGAAATAAAAGATCAAAACATCACCGTTGAAAATATTAAAGATAATGAATATATAATTACAAACGATGGTGAAGGAAAATATTATATCGGTTTAGGTGGAATCGGTTTAGATAATGAAAAATTTCAAGATTTACTTTCTAGATTACAAAAAGAAGGAATTATCCCAGCGCATTTTGATTATACCGCATTTATTTTACCAGATGCACCTACAGCAGAATCTGGTATGACAGAAACAATTATACAAATAACAGATAATTTATATGTCAGTACGCAAGATGGAGTTAATTTTAAGTTTTATTCTCAAAATGATAACTTATTAAATAACATTCAAGAATATTCAGACGAGCATTTAGTTGAGAAAGATGAGTTAGGGAACAAAGCAGATGAAGATATACCAACAGAAACACCAACTGAAAAGCCAGATGATCCTGAGCCAGATAATCCTGAGCCAGATAATCCTGAGCCAGATAATCCTGAGCCAGATAATCCTGAGCCAGATAATCCTGAGCCAACTCCAGAATCAGATATGCCAAAAACAGGAGATCCTACATCTTTGACAGGAACGCTTGTGTCAGGAGTTGCTGGAGTCGGAGCTTTAGGAGCTGGAATGCTTTTAGGTAAAAAGAAAAAAAAGGAAAATGATTTAGAAAAATTAGATGATGATAATTCATTAAAAAAAGCTACAACATATGAAGAGTTAGAACAACTAGCGCAAACACAAATAATTGATCCACATGATTATGATGATGATTTAGAAATGTTTGCAAAAGCTTATATATTATCAAAAGAACAAGAAAAAAACCAAAATGCAGAAATAAAAAAAAACAAAATACGTTAATTAAAGTAAGGAGGAAAAAACATGAAAAAAATATTTAACATAATATTATCGTTATTAATAGTTGCAGTTGTAACAATAGCGTCTATTCCAATTATTAATGCCGCACCTCAAAGTGTTACTATTAATAGAGAATCAGATGTTATGAGATCTTATATTGGTTCAAAGTATAATTGGGCCAAGGAAAGAACTGAAGATGGCAAAGTAGCTTATTGTTTAGATGTTGACAAAGATTGGCCAGGTGTTAATGTTAAAGCCACATTAACCGGAGAAGCCGATGCAGGAATAGTTTATATTTTGTCAAATGGTTATCCATATAAATCAATTGTAGGTAATAATGATCAAGATAGATTCATTACTCAAGCAGCTGTTTGGTGGTATTTAGCTGACAAAGGAGAAGGAAAATTAAGTGAAGATTTTACTACTAACGGTTCTGATCTATACAATTTAAGACCACATATCAAAAAATTAGTAAACGACGCAAAAAATGCTAAAGCAAGTGCTAATCCAACATTAAATGTTGATGTTAAAAATTCAGATATGAGTTTATCTGAAGATGGAAAATACTTCATTTCTGAAAGTGTTACACCATCATTAACAGGAACATCCGCTTATGAAGTTAAAGTTACAGGAGCTCCTTCAGGAACAATTGTAACTAATACAAGTGGAAAAACTCAAAATTCATTCAAAAAAGGAGAGGCTTTCCAAGTTAGAATTCCTTCTAATGCTTTAGGTAAAACTACTACTATCAAAGTAAATGTTACAGCTATTGGAGCTACCTCTAAAGCTTACATCTATAAACCAAGTGCTAATAATATGCAACGTTTAGTAGTTTTATATCAAGAAAATACAGATTTATCTAAAACAATTAGTTTTACAGCAAAAGTAGATAAACCAAAAGTGTGTGTAGATTATGTTATCGTTGGTGATGTAAGACCTGATCCAGATTTAACAGATCCTACACCTGGTACAAGTTGTTATGACAAAGGTACAAAATATAATCAAGAAAAAGAATTAACAACAAGACAAGAAAATTGTAAATTTGATGGTTGGTATACAAATGAAGACTTAACAGGTAAGTGGACTGACGGAACAGCACTTAATAAAGATATGACATTATATGGTGCTTGGGACTGTGGAACAACAGTTACTGTTCCAAATACAGCTGCTACCTTACCACTAATTATTCTAGGCGTTGGTTTAGTAATTATTGCTGGTGGTGTAGCAATCGTAGTATACCGCGATAAAAAATTAAATGCTAAAAAATAATTAAAAGCTTAGCTTCGGCTAAGTTTTTTCTTAATTTTATTTAGAAATTCTAAAAAATATGATAAACTAATATATGGAAGGTGAGATTATGGAAACAGTTAATTTATTACCAGCAGACAGTTATATAGTTAAAAATGCTACAATGTTAACAAATGAATCTCGCCTAGTTTTAATTAAACTATACCAGCCAGTTATCGGTTCAGTAGCAGTCAGTTTATATTTTACTTTATGGAGTAATTTAGACATAAGTCAAATCATTTCTACAGAATATACTCATCATAGTTTAATGGCAATTATGAGAGTTAAATTAGAAGATATATTAGAAGCAAGAGAAAAACTAGAAGCTATTGGGTTACTTAAAACATACTTAAAAAAAGGAAGTATAAATAGCTATATTTATGAACTATATTCACCATTAGAACCCGATGAATTTATAAATAATCCAATCTTATCTACATCATTAGAAAGCAACATTGGAAAAAAAGAATACGAAAAATTAGTAAAATATTTTACAATTCCCAAAACATCTTTAGAAGGATATCAAAACATCACCTCATCATTTAGTAGTACCTTTGATATAAATGATGCTTTAGATTTTTCTTCAAAAGACAATATTAGAAAAGTTCAACAAATCGATTTAATTGTTGATGAAAAAATTGATTTAAATAATATTTTAGCTATGATACCAAATGAAGTATTAAATCATAAAACAATTAGTAAAGAAATAAAATCTTTAATATATAAACTTACATATATTTATAATTTAGATGAAAATGAAATAACAGAATTAATTCGTAATTCCATCAATGACAAAAAGATGGTTGACAAAGATTTATTGCGCAACAATTGCAGAAATTATTATACATTTGAACATCAAAGTACATCACCATCATTAATATACAAAAAACAGCCAGAATATTTAAGAAGAAAAGTAAGTGACACATCAAGAAAATCAAAATTAATATACACCTTTGAAACAACCTCACCATATGATTTTCTAACAGGGAAAAACAAAGGAGTAAAACCAAGCAAAGGCGATTTAGCTTTAATAGAAAATTTAATGTTAGATTATGATTTAAATCCAGGAGTAGTTAACGTCTTAATAGATTATGTTTTAAAAATAAATGACAATAAATTAACTAAAAATTTTGTTTTAACTATAGCAGCGCAGTGGAAAAGAAGTAACATAAAAACAGTTGAAGAAGCTATAAACTTATGCAAAAAAGAAAACAAAGCAAAAAAGACTAAAGTCATAAAAACTATAAAAAAAGAAGAAAAACCAAATTGGTTTAATCAAAAAATTGAAACAGACGAAGCTTCTTTAGATGATATTAAAGCATTAGAGGAAAGTTTAAAAAATTTATAGGATGTGATAAAAGTGCAGAAAGTATCAGATAATTTAAAAAATAAAGGTTTAGAAAGTTTATTAGACGAAGCATATGATGAAGCTTTAAAAGACGATAATTTTAAAGAATTTGTTAGCAAACTAAAATTAAAAAGAGAAAAGCTAAAAAAATACACATCGCTATTAGAAGAAAGTTCCAAAGAATATTTTAATTGTAAAAATTGTCCAGGATTAGAAGCATGTCAAAACAAAATAACAGGATATGCCAAATTACCAAAAATAATAGATGACACTTTAGAATTTGTATATAAACCATGTAAATATAAAAAAAAGTATGACAAAAAAGAAAATTTATACAGCAGTGTAACATTATTTAATGTTCCCAAAGAAATAAAAGAAGCATCGTTCAAAAACATATATAAAACAGACAAAAAAAGATATGATACCATTTTATGGTTAAGTAACTTTATTAAAAACTATAAAAAAGATAAACACCAAAAAGGATTGTATTTATGTGGAAATTTTGGCAGTGGTAAATCATATTTAATAGCAGCCACATTTAATGAATTAGCTAAAGAAAATATTAAAAGTGCAATTGTCTTTTGGCCAGAGTTTTTGAATAGTTTAAAATTATCATTTAACTCTGAAATTAAAAGTGAATTTCAAAACAAATACAATTATGTAAAAAAAGTAGACCTTTTACTCATAGATGATCTAGGAGCCGAAAGTGTTACCCCATGGGCAAGAGATGAAATATTATGTCCAATACTTCAGTATAGAATGGATGAAAAATTACCAACATTTTTTACGTCAAATTTAAATTTAGAAGCTTTAGAAAAACATCTTGCTATAACAACAAAGGGAGATGAAGCTATAAAAGCCGGTAGAATAATTTCCAGAATAAAGCAGTTAACAGAATATCAAGAGTTAATCAGTAAAAATTTAAGGGAGTGATAACATGCCCAGTGTAATTATTCATATGTGCGTTGCAAGTGAAGTAAATAAACGAATAAAAGTAAAAAACTATAATGAATATTTATTAGGAGCAATTGCTCCAGATCTTGCTAAAGTTATTGGTTTAGAAAGAAAACAGTCACATTTTATTGATTTAAAAATAAGTGCTTATACCAATCCTTCAAAATTTTATAAAAAATATGGTATAGATAATGATTTTTTTCTAGGTTATTATGTCCATTTATTAACAGATTTTATATGGGAAAAAGATTTTATAGGAACATTCAAATATAAAGATATAATAAAATTAAAAGATGGAACGAAATTAAATTATGATTTAGACACATATAAAAAATATTTATATAATGATTATACAAATTTAAATGTTAAATTATTAGACGAATATAATCTAGATTTATCTTTATTTTCAAACGAAGTAGTTTTACCAAAAATATATATGGATGAAATTCCTATAGAAAGACTGCCAGAATTATTAGATGCCACTAGTGTAATAATAGAAAATTCTAAAGAAGGAAAGGAATATTTGTTTGATATAGATAGTATTAAAGAATTTATCGAAAGTGCAGTAAATTTGATAGTAGATAAAATTCTTACTTGACAAAGAAAGTTTGTATGATAGAATATTGATACATGTTATGGGAAAACCCATTTTAGATGTTAAAAAAAGCAAGTTATCACATAAGTATTAACTAAAATAATATTTATACATGATTTTCTTAAAAATTTTTGATGAGGTGTTTTTATATGGAGAAGAAAGAAATTAAAAAATGCCACAAGATGGATTTAAAACGTTTTCTAAAAAATTACTATGGAATAGAAAATGAAAAATTACTAGAACAATTCAGTTCATTATCACACAAAGATTTTAAACAAATATCTTTATTATATGGCATAAATATTATTAGGACTAATTTTAAATATATTACTAAAGAAGAGTTAGCAGACGGAACAATTATTTTAGTAAATGATGCATTTAATAATCCAGCTCCTTATGTCAATCCCAATAGACTTCTATCATATAATTTAGAACTAGACACCGAACTTAATGAAAGATATATAGATTCAGTAACCGAAGAAGTTAAGTTTGATAAAAAAGGAAGACAAAAAAGTTTAAAAAGAAAATTTAAGATTAGTAAAGAATAACAAGAAAGAAGGCATAATATGTTAGGTGCAATTATCGGCGATTTAGCCGGTTCTATTTATGAATACGATGAATTTAAAGGTAAAGATATGAACAGAAGATTATCAGTTTTAACCAAAGAAAATTTAATTGAAAAAGATAGCTTTTATACTGATGATACTATATTAACAATTGCTATTTTAGATGCAGTAATAAACGGAAAAGACTATGATAAAACCTTAAAAAATTATGGTTTAAAATATTATAATGATGTTCCAAAAACCAAAGCTAATCACTTTAAATACATGTTTTCACCAGGATTTATAAAATGGTGTAAAGGAAAAAAAGAAGGTAATAGCATGGGAAGCGGCGCACTAATGAGAGTTTCACCAATAGCATATTTATTTAATGATATAAATGAAGTGTTTGAAGAAACAAAGAAAGCCACAGTATGTTCACATGATTCATCTTTAGCCCTTGTATCTAGTTGCGCCTTAAACGACATGATATTTATGGGTAGAAGTGGATATGACAAAAAATATGTTGAAAACAAGTTTTACCCAATGCACCAATCATTAGAACAATTAAGAAAAACAAACAAATTTGATTCAACATGTATGGTATTTGATAAATGTTTAGTCGCATTTTTTGAAAGTAATTCCTTTGAAGAAGCAATTAGAAACGCAGTTTCTTTAGGAGGAGATACAGATACAATAGGAGCTATCACAGGATCAATAGCCGAAGCTTACTATGGAATTCCAAATGAATTAAAAGAAAAAGCTTTAGAAAAATTACCAGATGATTTTGTTTTAAAACTTGGTGAAGGATATCAAAAAGTAAAGAAACTATGATATAATAATTAAGTAGTTTGGAGGTTTTTAAATGAGAGAATTTACAGAACAAGAAAAAGTAAGAAGAGAGAAAGTAAATGATTTAATAAACAAAGGAGTTAAACCATTTGGCTCTAGATTTGATGTTACTTCTAATTCTAAAATAATAAAAGATGAACACGCTAATCAAACAAAAGAAGAATTAGAAAGTATAAAAGAAAAAGTGATCATAGCCGGAAGAATTATGACCAAAAGAAGAAAAGGAAAAGCAGGATTTTTCCATATTCAAGATAAATACGGTCAAATACAAATATATATAAGTATTAATGAAGTAGGGGAAGAAGCATATGATTTATTTAAATCATCAGATATAGGAGATATCGTTGGAATAGAAGGATATGTTTTTAGAACAAATACAGGAGAATTAAGTATTCACGCAACTAAATTTATTCATTTAGTTAAAGCCCTAAGACCACTTCCTGAAAAATTTCACGGATTAACAGATGTAGAAGAAAGGTATAGAAGAAGATATGTCGATTTAATCATGAATGAAGAGTCTAGAAAAATAGCTTTTACAAGACCAAAGATTATCAGAACAATACAAAAATATTTAGATAATTTAGGTTATACAGAAGTAGAAACACCAATCTTAAATCCAATTTTAGGAGGAGCAGCAGCCAGACCATTTATTACACATCATAACGCTTTAGATATGGAATTTTATTTGAGAATAGCTACAGAACTACCACTTAAAAGATTATTAGTTGGTGGTATGGATGCCGTTTATGAAATAGGAAGAATTTTTAGAAATGAAGGCGTTGATAGAAAACATAATCCAGAATTTACGACAATAGAATTATACAAAGCATATACAGATATGTATGGTATGATGGATATAGCCGAAGGATTATTTAGTGAAGTGTGCAAAGAAGTAAATGGTACATATGATATTGAATATATGGGTCATAAACTTTCTTTAAAACCAAAATATAAAAGGATTCATATTGTAGATGCCATCAAAGAAGCCTGTGGCGTTGATTTTTGGAAAGAAATGACATTAGATGAAGCCAAAGAATTAGCTAAAAAACACAATGTTGAATTAGAACCACATTACGAATTTGGTCATATAGTAAATGCTTTTTTCGAAAAGTTTGTCGAAGAAACATTAATTGAACCAACATTTGTCTATGGTCATCCAATTGAAATAAGTCCACTCGCATCTAAAAGTAAAGATCCAAGATATACCGAAAGATTTGAACTTTATATTTGCGGTATGGAATTTGCAAATGCATTTACAGAGTTAAATGATCCAATAGATCAATACGAAAGATTCGAAAACCAATTAAAAGAAAGAGAATTAGGTAATGAAGAAGCAAACGAAATGGATATAGATTTTGTTGAAGCTTTAGAATATGGTATGCCACCAGCAGGTGGAATGGGAATTGGTATAGATAGAATGGTAATGCTTATGACAGGAGCAGAGACAATTAGAGAAGTATTATTATTCCCACATATGAAAAACAAACCAAATAAGTAAAAATATGTAAAATCTAGTATGTTATATATAGCCTACTAGATTTTTAATATTTAAATAGTATATAATTAATATAGAAAGTAGGAATGAACATGAAAAAAGGATTTACATTAGTCGAAGTTTTAGCCGTTATTGCAATTTTAGCTGTTATCGCACTTATAACAGTGCCAACTATTACTGGAGTTATTGAAAAATCTAATATGGATACATTCACAAGAAGTGTAGAAGAGATGAGAAATGTTATAAGCATGGATTATAACGAATATGGTAGATATGGAGAAGTAAATTATAAATATGAAAATAATACTTTAGTATGTGTAGGTTGCAATGAAGGAAAAGATTTAGAATTAGATTTTAGCGGTGAAATTAGTGATGCTAAAGGGAATTTCACAAACAATAATGGAAAAATAACATTAACCGTAGAAAATAATAAATATATAGCTAAAGATAGTGGTAACGGAAAAGTTATAACTGAAAAAAAATAATCATAAAAGAAATCCTTCTTAATATAATTAAATAGAATTGTACTAGGAGGGATAATAATGATTAATAAAAGAAGCCTATGGTTTTTAACCTTATTTAGCTTGATTTTAGTTTTAAGTGTTTATTATATAACAATGCCAAGTGAGCTTTTAATGGCCACTAACAAAGAAGATACCGAAACCGTATCAGCAAGTGTAGAAAACGAAGAAAGTGCAGAATTAGTAGCTTTAAGAGTAGAGGCAGAAGAAAAAATGTTAGATCAAATAACAGAACTAAAAAAAGTTTTAACAGATTCAAAATCAACAACCGAAGAAAAAAATAAAGCCTTTGAAAAAATGCAAGAGTTAAATAAAAATAGAGGAACAGAAGAAAAGATAGAAAATAAAATTAAAAATGAATTCAATTTAAAATCATTCGTCAGTATAGATGAGACAAGCGTATCAGTAACCGTTGACAGTACCAAACACGATAAAGAACTAGCAAATAAAATAATGAGATTAGTTCAAGGAGAATTCGAAACATCGATGAGTATATCAGTTAAATTTCAAAAGTAAACTTTCATATAAGAAAGTTTTTCCTTGGGTTATTTTCCTTTCACTTATAAAACATGTATGCATACAATAATATGAGTAAATATAAACCATCCCGCCTTAGGAAAGTGAGGGAATATATGAAAAAGGGAATTTTAACTAAAAGAGAGCGTGAGGTCTTCGAACTACTCATTCAAAACTATACGACAAATGAAATAGCCAAAGAACTTAAAATAAGTGATAAGACAGTTAGAAATCATATTTCAAATGCTATGCAAAAACTTGGCGTTAAGGGCCGTGCGGGAGCAGTCATTGAACTTTTAAGACTTAAAGAGATTTCACTTTAAAAGGTCATATTAAAGGCCTTTTTTTCATATGTTTAAAATAGGTGATAGCATGCTAAAAAAAATATCAATTAGAAAAATTATACTATCTTCTTTAGCTCTCTTTGCAATGCTTTTAATATATATAATTCCTTCCAACGAAAAAGATTTAGATATAAAAGAAGAACTAGAATATGTAAATACTGATATTGAAAGTACACCTATATTTTTAATGGATCAAAATAGTTATGTAGCCCTAACAAACGTCGCTTTAAATGAAACAAGTATTATAAACAAAGCCAAAGAATTAATAAAAGTATTAACAATAGGGAAAATGGATTCTAAAGTACCAAGCGGTTTTAGTGCTATTATACCAGCTAATACAGAAGTATTAAGTATAGGATATGAAAACGGAATTATCAAAGTTGATTTTTCCAAAGATTTATTAAACATTTCAGAAAAATTAGAAGAAAAAATGATAGAAGCCATAGCATATACATTAACATCTATAGACAAAGTTAATGGAGTGATTATATATGTCGAAGGAGACATTTTGACAAAATTACCAAAAACAAAAATTAATCTGCCTTCCACTTTAGATAAAACATTTGGAATAAATAAAGAATTTGATTTAACAAGCACTAAAGATATTAAAGATGTAACTATATATTATATAAATCAAATAAGTGATAATTATTATTACGTGCCAGTTACAAAATATATTAATGACGATAGAGATAAAATAGATATTATCATAGATGAGCTTTCAAATAATTTTGACTTTAACAAAAATTTAATGAGTTTTTTAAATAATGGAACTAAATTAGTTTCAAGTAATATTGAAGATGACACAATGATTTTAAATTTTAGTAAAGATATTTTAACAGATAGCATTAGCTATAAAATATCAGAAGAAACATTAGATATGATAACTCTTTCTATAGGAGCAAATTACGACGTTAAGTCAGTAGTACTAAACGTTGAAGACAAAAAGTTATATAGCATAGCTTTAAGATAAGTTCAAATTTTTGAACTTTTTTAAATTAAAAATTTATTTTGCAAATAAACACAAATATAAAAAATATTATAATTAATTTAAAGAAAGAAGACTTTAAAAATAAAGTATTTTAATATATAATATTTATGAAGGGGATGATATCATGGATATCGAATTTAATTCATTAGAAGAACTTTATAATAGGTTAAGACCAGCACTACTTACTAAACTAAGCGATTTAAAAGCAAACGGATATGGATATTTAAAAATAGAAGATATATGGAATTACCTAAAAGAAAATAAATGGAAAAGTAGTCATGATTTAATGCTTAGTGATATGGTTAGTGATATTTTAAATAGTGATAATGCTTTAATAGACGATTATTTTAAAGAAAAAATTAATGAAAAAAACCGTAAAATATATTTAGATTAAGAAGGTGTGATTATGAGTAAACATCAAAAAGATTTAACCATAGACAAATTAATGGATAAAATTAAAACATATATTACAGACGAAAAAGAACTTGATATAATAAAAGAAGCATATAAATTTGCCTATGAAAAACATTTTGGTCAAAAACGTTTAACGGGTGAAGAGTATATCATTCACCCTTTAAATGTCGCATATATTTTAACAAGAATAAATGCCGATTATGAAACTTTGTCAGCAGCCCTTCTTCATGATACTATAGAAGACTGCAATGTAACAAAAGAAGAAATAGAAGAAAAATTTGGCCATAATATTATGACATTAGTTGAAGGCGTTACAAAAATAAATAAACTAAACTTATCAGGAACAACCGAAGCATTAATCAATAATCAAAGAAAAATACTAGTTGGTCTTTCAGAAGATGTCAGAGTAATCATCATTAAACTAGCAGACAGACTAAACAATATGCAGACACTTTTTGTTCATAGTGAAAAAAAGCAAAAAGAAACAGCAAAAGAAACATTAGATATACTAACACCAATTGCCGATAGGCTTGGTATTAATAGTATTAAACAAGATTTAGAAGAACTTTGTTTAAGATATTCTAAACCAGATGAATATTATGATATAGTAGAAAAACTAAATGCAACCAAAGCCGAAAGAGATAATAGCGTTGCTAAAATGATAGAAAGTGTATCAGAACTATTAAATAAGCACGACATTAAACACGAAATCTTTGGAAGATCTAAAAGTATTTATAGTATTTATAAAAAACTAGAAAAAGGTAAAAGATTTAGTGAAATATATGATTTACTTGCCTTAAGAATTTTAGTCGATACAGAGCAAGACTGTTATCAAGCGCTAGGTATTATTCATTCAAAATATAGACCAAAGCCAAGAAGATTTAAAGATTATATAGCCATGCCAAAAACAAATATGTATCAGTCACTTCATACTACCGTTTTCGGAGTAGATGGACAACTTTTTGAAATTCAAATTAGAACATATGACATGGATAGAGTAGCCGAATACGGTATTGCCTCACACTGGTCATATAAAGAAAAAGGATCAGTTAAAGCCGTTATGCAAAACGAAATGGAACAAAAATTACAATTTTTTAGAGCCATTATGGATTTAAGAAAAGAACAAGATAATCCAGAAGAATTTGTCAATACAGTAAAAAAAGAAGTATTTCAAAACATGATATACGTCTTTACACCCCTAGGAGATGTTATAGAACTTCCAAACGGCTCAACACCCATCGATTTTGCCTACAAAGTCCACTCAAAAGTAGGAGATCATGCCGTAGGAGCTATTGTAAATTCTAATATGGTACCACTTGACTACAAATTGAAAAGTGATGACATCGTTAAAATTATTACAAATAATAATTCTATAGGACCTAGTAGAGAATGGCTTAATATAGTCGCAACTACTCAAGCCAAAAATAAAATAAAAGCATTTTTCAACAAAGCCAGTAAAGAAGAAAATCTAAAAAAAGGTGAAGAGATTTTAAGCAAAGAACTACGTAAACAAAAGATAAGTAATGACGAATTTTGGGGAGATGAAAAATCTAAAAAATTACTTGCAGATTTAAAAATAAATTCAAATAACGAATTATATAGCAATTTAGGTAGTGGTAAATTATCTATTAGCGTAGTCATGGATAATTATCTCAAAAAAGAAGTTTCTAAAGATGAAAAAATATTAGAAAAAGCCACTAAAAACAGTCAAAAACAAAGTGACAATAATAGTTTAATATCAATTGCCGGAATAGATGATATTAAAGTTAATTTAGCTTCTTGTTGTAACCCAGTTCCAGGAGACAGAATAGTAGGTTATATCACTAAAGGATATGGTGTAACTATTCATAGAATGGTATGTCCAAATGTATCCAATTTAGATGAAAGATTAATTGAAGTTAAATGGAATAAAGAAGTTAGTAAACTTCCTACCAATATATTAGTTAGAGCAAGTAGTGATAATAATTCATTAATTAATATTATTTCCAAAGCCGCAAATAATGACATACCAGTCAGAAAATTTACCTCTCGTCATTCTAAAGAAGATGATTCTATAGAACTAACTGTTCTCGTAAATAATAAAGAGCAACTATTAAAATTAATGAATGATATTAAAATGATACCAGAAGTTACAGATGTAGAGAGGTTTATAAGATGAGAGTACTTGTTCAAAGAAGTTTAAATTCAAATGTATCAGTAGACAAAAAGATAGTAGGTAAAATAGAAAAAGGTTTAGTTTTATTTGTAGGATTTACCGAAGGAGATACCATAAAAGAAATCGAATATTTAGTTAACAAGATTTTAAACTTGAGAATATTTGATGATGAAAAAGGTATAATGAATAGATCTATATTAGATGTTAAAGGAAATATTTTAAGCATATCCCAGTTTACTTTATACGCAGATACAAAAAAAGGAAATAGGCCAAGTTATGCCAAAGCATTAAATAGTATAAAAGCCAAAGAATTATACAAAATATTTAATGAAAAACTAAATGAATATATCCATACAGAAACAGGAATATTTGGAGCAGAAATGCTTGTTAATATTCAAAATGATGGACCTGTTACAATACTTTTAGAAAAGGAGGGTATTGATGATAAAAAACAGAATCAATTTTAAATTAGTAAATGCCGTTCTTTTTATACTAGCTATATTTTTAATATACCAGTCTAGCGATTTATGGATAGGTATTATTAAACTAATATTTAATATTTTACTTCCATTTTTAATCGCATTCGTTATTGCTTATGCCTTTTATCCAGTAGTAAAAAAATTAATAGACAAAAATATACCCAAATCTTTAGCTATACTTTTAGTAGTAGGTGGAGTTTTTGCCCTAATTTCTATCATTATAGCTTTAATAACACCAACCATTATGAGTCAGCTAACCAGTTTATTTAACGGTATTATTTCATTTTTAAAAGAACTTTCAGTAGAATATAATGTCAATTTTAAAGACATTCAAAATACATTATCAGTAAGTTTTAATGATACTTTAGAAAAATTAGGAACTTATATTTCTAACGGAGCTTTAAGTTTTATTGGTATTTCCATTGATTATATATCAAAAATATTTATAGTATTAGCTTCATTCGTATATTTTCTAGCTGATATGGATAAAATCAGAAAATTTATTAAAGAATATTTATCACATAAATCTAAAAAAATATACAATTATGTTTTAACACTCGATGACGAAATGCGTAGATATATAGTAGGGTTTATGAAAATAGTTATTATTTCGTTTTTTGAATATTCATTAGTATATACCTTAATAGGCCATCCTAACGCACTTATGCTTGGAACTTTAGCCGCCCTAGGAAATTTAATACCATATTTTGGAGGAATTATAACAAACATTATCGCAGCTATTACAGCATTTGTAATAAGCCCAGCCTTATTTATAAAAACCTGTATAGTATTTATAATATTTTCAGCTGTAGACGGTTATATAATTAATCCATTTGTATATGGTAAAACCAATAAAGTGCATCCATTAGTTGTAATTATTTCCGTTTTTGCAGGTGGTATTTTATTCGGTGTACTTGGAATAGTTATTTCCTTACCATGTGCAATTATAATTATCACCACATTTAAATATTTTAAAAAAGACATTTTAAAAATTAATAAAAAAAGAAAATATAAAATTATCAAATAATTTTGACAAACGGTTATAAATTTGTTAATATTAATTTGTAAATCGTTAAAGAAAGAATGTTAGATATTTCCTCATATAAAGCGAACTTGGTATGGTGAAAGCAAGTTATGATAGTATTTAACTCCTACTTTCCAAGAGAAGTGTAAACACTTACGGGTAAGACCGTTATCTTAAATTAAGTAAATAAAAGGATGGTACCGTGCTTAAAGCACTCCTAGAAGTATCATTCTTTTTTTAGGAGGTTTTTTAAATGAAATTAAGTAATAGTTTTTTCTACACCATTAGAGATGACATTAAAGACGAAGATAGTAAAAGTGGTAATTTATTAGTAAGAAGTGGCATGATAAAAAAAGAAGCTAGTGGAGTTTATATGTTTATGCCTATGGGACTTAGAGTTAAAAGAAAAATAGAAAATATCATTAGAGAAGAAATGGATAAAGCAGGAGCAAACGAAATTTTAATGCCAGCTTTAATACCAAGTGATATTTTCCATAAATCACACAGATATGAATCATTTGGACCTGACATGTTTAAATTAAAAGATAGAAACGAAAGAGAATTTTGTCTAGGTCCAACCCACGAAGAATTATTTGTTATGGCCGCTAAAGAAAAAATAAAATCATACAAAGATATGCCATTTAATATTTATCAAATTCAAGATAAGTTCAGAGACGAAGCCAGACCTAGATTCGGTTTAATCAGAACAAGAGAATTTACAATGAAAGATGCTTATAGCTTCGATACAGATGAAATTACCGGTGATATTAGCTATCAAAAAATGGTAGAAGCCTATAAAAAATCTTTTGATAGAATGGGAATAGATTATAGAATAGTTAGAGCCGATACCGGTGTTATGGGTGGAGATTTATCAGAAGAATTTCAAGCTGTTACCAGTGTTGGTGAAGACGTTTTAGTAATGTGTGATAAGTGTGATTTTGCTTCAAATATTGAAGTAGCGCCTGTTAAAGCCAGAGAGTTTGCTAAAGAAGAATATAAAGAAAAAGAATTAGTAGAAACTCCAAATGTAAAAACAATTGAAGAAGCAGTTGAATTCTTTAATACCGATGTTACAAAAACAGTTAAAACTCTAGTTTATAATGTTGATGGAGAAATAATATTTGCTTTAGTTAATGGTGATAGAGAATTAAACGAAACTAAACTTCGCAAGTTAATGAATGCCAAAGAAGTATCTTTAGCTACTGAAGAAGAATTAAAAAAAGTTACAAACGCTTCTTTTGGATCACTTGGACCTATTGATGTAAAAGCTAAAATAGTAATAGATACCGAAGTTAGTAATATGTATAATTTTATATGTGGAGCAAATAAAACAGGATACCATTATAAAAATGTCAATATTAAAGATTTTAAAGTAGATAAAATAGGTGATATTGTCAATATAAAAGAAGGAGATAGTTGCCCTAACTGTTCAGGTAAAATACATTTTAAAAAAGGTATTGAAATAGGTAACACATTCAAATTAGGAACCAAATATTCTTTAGCTTTAGATTTAAATTATCTAGATAAAGAAAATACATTAAAACCAGTTTATATGGGATGTTATGGTATAGGAATAGCTAGATGTATGGCTGCTATTGCCGAACAGTTATCCGATGAACATGGTTTAGTTTGGCCAGTTTCTGTCGCCCCTTTCAAAGTATGTATAACCATTATAAACATTAAAGATGAAATTCAAAATAATTTAGCTTTAAAATTATATGAAGAATTTAACAAAGAAAATATCGAAGTTTTATTAGATGATAGAGATGAAAGAGCAGGAGTTAAATTTAAAGATGCCGATTTATTAGGTATACCTTTTAGAATTACAGTTGGTAAAAAAGCAAGTGAAAATATAGTAGAGTTAAAATCTAGAGATGGAAAAACAAATTTAGAAGTTGACGCATCTTCAGTTATTAATAAAATAAGAATGTCATAGTTTTTGACATTCTTTTAATTTTTCGTTTATTTTTATATTTTTCAAATAATTAATAGGAGTTTCATAAGTATATTTTACATTTTTTTTAGGTAAAATAATTCTATTAGGTTTTAAATTTCTATAAATGTATAATATTTTATTATTTTTATCAGTTAAGATAACGTCAATAGGAATCTTCATAAAAAAAGTATGAATACCATTAGTTTTTAATTTTAATATATAGTTAACTTTCTTTTGAAACATAAGACCTTTCAGCCTTTGAAAAAAAGTTTTAGCCTCTTTAATTTCCATTTTTATCACCAAATTTATATTAACACATTTCTTATAAAAAATCATTATTTTTTCTATTAAGGTTGATTTTTATCTAAAAAAATTTTATAATTATTTTAAGATACGATATTTGTTGGAGGGGTTATGATGAAACTTAATAACAAAGGACAAGCTCTAGTTGAATATTTATTAATTATTGCCGTTGTTAGTGTAATTGTCGTTAGTTTAGTTAAATTATTAGGCGGATATTTACAAGACTCAATGACTAAAACTTCGTGCAAACTCATCGATAAAGAATATGTCGAAGGGGCTTCCCCAGGTGAGGGTTACTGTCAGTAAGATAATTTATTATCTTTTTTCTTTTGGAGGGTTAACATGAAACAATCAAATAGAAATGTTTTAATATATTTTATTTTAAATATTATTACTTTAGGCTTATTTACTTTTTATGTTGCTCATAAATTAGATCTATATGATAAAAAAGCTTGGTATAATAGATGGTATTATTGGGTTTTAGGTTTTATATGTGGAATTATACCTTGCCTTGTTATGTTTTTAATTTTTAATATTCAAATAAGCATTTTAGTAAGTGAAAAATTAAATGTTCCAGGAAAAGAAATATATAAATATCCTTATGCTTGGATTATATGTTTAATTGTGCCCGTTTTAGGATGGACTCTTTTTATCCTTTTATATATTTATGTTCATATTTGGTATGTTTTTTCTTTAAAGGAAAGTTAGCATGTTTGAAAAACTTGGATATAATAAGTATGAAAAGGATAAAATAATAAACAGTTATACTTTAAAACGTTATAATATAAACACATTAGAAAACAAATTGGTTAATACTTTTAATTATTGTAAAAATATAGGTTATAGCCCCGAAAGTATTATAAGAATGACAGTTATTTTGCCCACGCTTATAAATTACAAAGATGTAACTTTAGATAAAAGATTTATATTTTTAAAAAGTTTAGGTTATTCTTTGGATGAAATTATAAAAACAAGTTCAAAAAGCCCCAGTATTTTGACAATAAGTGAAGAAAATATTTTAGATAAATTAGATTATTTAAAAAGTTTAGGCTATTCAAAAAATGATATTCATAGGATGACAGTATTAGTTCCTTCTTTATTTAGTTTGTCTATTAATGTATTAAAAGAAAGAAGAAAAAATTTAATTGATTTAGGTTTTAATGAAAAGGAGATTAATAAAATAACTAGTAAAATTCCTTCTATTTATACAGAGCCTAATAATAAGTTAAATGAAAAAATCGCATACCTTAAAACATATGGCTATGATTTAGATATTATTAAAAAAATGATATTAAAAGCTCCCAGCCTTTTAGCATTTAGTATTAAAAGGTTAGATGATAAAAAAGATTTTTTAATCAGTTTAGGATTTAATTTTAACGAAGTTTCCTATTTAATTAAATTTAATCCAGTAATATTTAATTTAAGTGAAGAAAATATTATTTCTAAAGTTAATTTTTTCAAAGATAAAGGTTATTCTTTAGAAGAAACTAGATATATTTTATTAAAACTTCCAACCATTTTTAATTATTCTTTAGATAGTTTAGAAGAAAAATTAAATATCTTAAAAGAAGCAAATTTAGAAAAAGAATTTTTAAATAGACCTTCTTATTTGATGCAAAGTAGTATATTATCTTTTAGTAGACTTGAATTTTTAAAAGAAAATGGTTTTACTTTAGACCATAAAGCATTTAACTATTTATTAATGTCTTCTAAAGATTTTGAAAAAAAATTCGGAATTAGTAATGATTTGGTTAAAGAAAGATATTCTTTAAAAAAATGATATCTTTTTTTTTCTATATGTGATAATATAAATATGGTGATTTAAATGGAAAACAGAAGTGAACTTAGAAAAAAATGTATGACAATATTATATCAAATGAATGTTTATGACAAAAATAATATTAAATATAATATAGATGATATTATAGAAGAAGTATCTACTATAGAAAATGAGTTTATCAAAGAAATTGTTTATGGAGTTATAACATATAAAAATGAAATAGATAATTTAGCCAACAAATATTTAGAAGGCTGGACAATAGATAGATTAGGTAACACAGATATTGCAATTTTAAGAATGGGGATATTTGAACTATTATATACTGACACACCTCATGTAGTTGCAATAAATGAAGCCATTGAACTTGCAAAAACGTATAGTGATGATAGTGTTAGAAAAATGATAAATGGAGTATTAGATAAAGTATATCACGAGGTTTTAAAAGATGAATGATAAATATTTAACTATAAGTGCAATTACCAGATACTTAAAAGCAAAATTAGATTTAGATGAAAATTTACAAACAGTTTTTTTAAAAGGAGAGATATCAAATTTTAAAGCACATACTTCAGGACATTTTTACTTTTCTTTGAAAGATGAAAATTCAAAAATAAACGCAATTATGTTTAGAAGTAATGCAAGTAAAGTTTTATTTAAACCATCAGATGGGATGAAAGTTTTAGTAACCGGTAGAATTAGTATATATGAAGCTATGGGAGGCTATCAGATATATGTAGATGAAATGCTAGAAGATGGTGTAGGTAATTTATATATTGCCTTTGAACAGTTAAAAGAAAAACTTGGTAAAGAAGGTTTATTTAGTAAAGAGCATAAGAAAAAAATCCCTAAAATTCCTAAAAGAATTGGTATAATAACTGCCAGTACAGGAGCAGCCATCAAAGATATTTTAACAACAATTCAAAGAAGATTTCCTATTTGCGAGACTATTTTATTTCCTACATTAGTGCAAGGGGAAAATGCTAAAGAAGATATCGCATTAAAAATCAGAAAAGCACAAGAGTATGATTTAGATGTTTTGATAGTTGGTCGGGGTGGAGGTTCTATTGAAGATTTATGGCCATTTAATGAAGAAGTAGTCGCAAGAGCTATTTATGATAGTAAAGTGCCTATAATAAGTGCAGTTGGTCATGAAGTAGATTTTACAATTGCCGATTTTGTAGCCGACTTAAGAGCACCAACACCAACAGCCGCGGCCGAACTTGCCGTACCCAATATGAGCGACTTAAGAAAACATATAGATCAGCTTAATATTAGATTAAATGAAAGCATTTATAAAAAAGTTAACTATTTAAAATTATATTTAGATTCCCTAAAAAATTCATTTGTAATCAAAAATCCTATGATTATGTACGAAAACAAAAAACAAAATTTAGATTTAATCAATACTAAATTAAATGATTTAATGTTAGGTAAAGTAGACAAATATAAAAATGAAATAGAAAAGATAAAAAAAAGTTATGTTTTAACAAACCCTAAACTTTTATATAAAGATAAAATAATTAATTTAAAAAACATTATTGATAAATTAGAACTTTTAAATCCATTAAATATTTTGTCTAGGGGTTACAGCATTACTTATTTTAATGATAAAGCTTTAAAAAGTATTAAAAAAATTAATAAAGAAGATATTTTAAATATTAGACTAAAAGACGGTTTTATAGAAACTAAAGTATTAAATATAAAGGAGGAAAAGTAAATGAGTAAAGAAAAGAAATTTGAAGATAAGATAAAAGAATTAGAAGAAATTATAGAAGTTTTAGAAAATGGCGATATTTCTTTAGATGATTCTATAAAAAAATATACTGAAGCCATGAAACTTGTCAAAGAGTGCGACAGTGAGCTTAAAAATATAGAAACCAAAGTTAACAAAATAGTTAATGAAAACGGTAAATTAGAAGATTTCGAAATTTCTTAAGTAAAGTAGCTATGAAAATGGTTACTTTTTATTTTTTTAATTTCAAAAATGTGATATTATTATTATAGGTGAGGAAAATGAAAAATAAAGGATTTACTTTGGCTGAATTACTTGGAGTTATTGCTATATTAGGAATTATTGCTTTAATTACTGTCCCAGCTATTAACCGCTCTCTTTCAGAAGGAAGAGAAGATTTATATGAAACACAAATAAAACAATTAGAAAAAGGTGCAGAAGATTATTATGCTGAACATTTATCTGAAATGCCGCAGGATATTAATTCTTCCTCTTGTAAGACAATAGATGAATTACAAAAAAACGGTTATCTACCATTAGATATCAAAAACCCTAAAACAGATAAAGCCTTTTCACTTACAGCAGAAGTATGCGTAGTTAAAAAAGGATCTAATGAGTTTGATTATGAGGTGAGAATCAATGAATAAAAAAGGATTTACATTAGTAGAATTATTAGCTGTTTTATTTATTTTAGCAATTATTGCCCTTATTACCATTCCTGTAATAATGAATGTTTTCCAAAGCTCCAAAGAAAATGCATTTATCGATACAGCTCATGGTTTAGTCATATCTGCTGGTACTTATCAAGCCGAAAAACAAGCCTTAAAGGAAGATGAAACTTTATATATTAATTATAAAACTAGTTCTGAAGAAGAAAAAGCCGTTTTAAAAACCAGTGGTACTTTACCTGATGCCGGTGAATTTGAAATAAATAGCGATGGTAAAGTAACTTTAGCTTTATGGAGTGACGATGCAAAAGTATGTGTAATTAAAAAAGCTAATGAAAAAGAAATAAAAATAGATGAGAATATTACAAGTTCTGATAAATGTCTTATTTCAAATATAGAGTAAAGGAGATATAGATAATGCTAAAAAGATTTACCAAAGGTCAGCTTATTGTCTTTTGTTTTCTTTTTATACTTTTGATTATTACTATAATTTTTATAAGCAAAACAATTAATAAAGTAAATGAACCCAAAGAAGTTTTACAAAATCAAAATGTAAGCATAGAAAATTCTTTGAAAATAAATGGTGATTATTTAGTTTATAAAGGTATTGGCGATGAATATAAAGAAGAAGGAACAAAAGAAAAATCTATAGTTTCTTATTACAAAAATGAAAAACAAGTTAGTAAAATAGATACAAATTCTATTGGAACTTATGTAGTTAAATATGAAAATGAAAGTTTAAAAAAAGCAACCAGGGTAGTTATAATTACTGATAATAAAAAACCAAATTTACATATTCCTGACGCAGTTACAATTACAAGTAGTGAAGCATTATTTTATGATGTTACTGAAGGTGTCAGCGCAACTGACAATAGTGGATATGTAAATTTTGAATGTAAAAACACATTATCTAAAACACCAAAAAATTATATTATTGAATGTGAAGCTAAAGATAGAAGAGGAAATACTAAAAAACGCAATAGATTAATAAAAGTAATTCAAGGAATAGAATTTGAATATACCAGTAAACTTACCATAAAATATCCCGAAAATAAAAACTATACATATAAGTATAGTTTAGATAATGGTAAGACGTTTATAGATGCAAACCAAGTAGAAACTTTAAACATAGATAAAGGAAATGTTATAGCTTTAGTTATGGAAAATGATAAATATGTAATGTCTGAAACTTACTTAATAAAATAACGTACTATAAAGTGCGTTATATTTTTCTATATAGACCAATAGCTTTTCCTAAAATAGTGACATTTTCTAAAATGATAGGTTCCATAGTGTCATTTTCTGGTTGTAAGCGAAAATGACCTTTTTCTTTATAAAATGTTTTTAAAGTAACTTCGTTTTCATCTGTCATAGCAACCACTATTTCACCATTATGTGCAGTATTTTGTCTTTCAACTATAACGACATCGCCATCTAATATTCCCGCATTAATCATACTTGTACCATCTACTTTTAAAGTAAAAACCTCTTTACCTTTAGGTAATAAGTAACTTGGTAAAGCAAAAAATTCATCAGGCATTTCAATAGCTTCAATAGGTGATCCAGCAGTAATTTTACCTAATAAAGGAACTTCAGCAACTAACTCGTCTTTTTTGTCATATTCATTTTTAACAAGTAATTCAATAGCTCTATTTTTAGAGTTTTCTTTTTTAATAAAACCTTTTTTCTCTAAATTAGCTAAATGAGCATGAATAGTAGCGGGTGAAGATATTTCTAAAGATTTTCCTATTTCCCTTACTGTAGGTGGATATCCATGAGATACAATATATGATTTCACATAATTTAATACGTCAGTTTGACGTCTAGTTAATTTTTCCATTTTTCCCTCCAAACTTTTCTATACACATTTTAACACATCTTTTTTGTAAAGTCAAACAAATGTTTGAAAATGGTATTGACACGAATATTTGTTCGTGATATGATTTAAGTAACAAAGGGGAGGTATGAATTATGGAATTATTAAAATGTAAATCAGTTATTGCTTTAGTTGTTATGATGCTTGGAGTTAGCTATATAACCGCCCTTGATAATGTTAATGTTCAAAGACAAGCTGAAGATGTTAAAGTAAGTGAAAGCCTTTAAAATTTATGCTTGATATTAGAACTGTTTTCTAGTAAAATATCTATATAGGAGGCAGATAATATGGGAGCACTTTTATTAGATTTATTAAAAGTATTAGGTGGTTTAGTTATAGGCGTTATTATCGGATTTTTAATTGCTAAAAAAATAATGAAAAAACAATTAAAAGAAAATCCACCAATTAATGAAAAAATGATTAAAGCAATGATGTCTGGAATGGGAAGGACTCCAAGCCAGAAACAAGTAAATCAAATGATGAAATCAATGCAAAAATATATGTAAGCATTGATTTTTAATTTTATTTTTTGTAATATATTTAGTATGGAAGAAGAAATTAGATTTATTATTTTAAAAAATTTAGAAGAAGTAAACTCTAGAGTTGATAGTCTAGAAGGGTTATGTTTTTATTTTGCTAAAAACATTCAAGCAGATTTAGAAATGATGGAAATACCTTCATGTATAAATAAAATTGACGGTTATGACCATTATTATTTGATAGCAGACGAATATTTAATAGACCCTACATATTCACAGTTTTTACCCAAAGATGAAAAACTGGTTTCACTCCAAGAATATCCAGCTAAAGTTTTAGAAAAAACAGAGAAAGGAAAAGAAATTTTAGGCGATTTACTTTATAATGGCTATCATAAATTAGAAGATGACGACATAAATATTTATCTATCTAGTTTTAAAGCAGAAAGGAAGAAAACAAAATGAAGATAAAATATGAACTTATTAAAAATGATAATAAAGCTAGATATGGTAGATTAATAACTAATCATGGTACATATGAAACTCCAATGTTTATGCCAGTTGGAACTTTAGCAAACGTTAAAATGTTAACACCCGAAGAATTAAAAGATGTTCATAGTGCCGTTATACTTTCTAATACTTATCATTTATGGTTAAGACCAGGTGAAGATATAGTAAAAAAAGCCGGAGGACTTCATAAATTTATGAATTATGATGGTCCTATTTTAACTGATAGTGGAGGGTTTCAAGTTTTCTCACTAGCAAAAAACAAAAAGAAAGATATTACAGAAGAAGGAGTTCATTTTAAAAGTCATATTGACGGTAAAAATCTTTTTCTAACACCAGAGCTTTCTATAGAAATACAAAATAAACTAGATAGTGATATTGCTATGAGTTTTGACGAATGCATACCTTATCCAGCAAGTTATGAATATGCAAAAGAAAGTACAGAAAGAACCTTGAGATGGGCCAAAAGAGGGAAAGATGTTTTTAATAATGAAAATCAGTCTTTATTTGGTATTGTTCAAGGTGGTGAATATCAAGATTTAAGAGAGTATAGTGCTAAAAAAACAGTTGAAATTGGTTTTGATGGTTATTCTATTGGCGGAACATCAGTAGGTGAAGATAAGAAAACAATGTATAAAATGATAGATGATGCTATTAGATATTTACCCATTGACAAACCTCGATATTTAATGGGAGTAGGTGATCCTACCGACTTATTAGAAGGAGTAGAAAGAGGAGTCGATATGTTTGACTGCGTTTTACCAACAAGACTTGCCCGTCATGCCAACGCTTTTACAAAGCACGGTAAAATTAATTTAAAAAACGCTAAATACAAAGAAGATTTTACACCTATAGACGAGTGTGACTGTTACACATGCACTCATTATACTAAAGCATATATTAGACATTTATTTGTAGCTAATGAAGGTTTAGGTGGTAGACTATTATCCATTCATAATATTAGATTTTTAATCAAAATGATGGAAGACATGCGAAACGCTATAAAAAATGATAAATTTTTAGAATACAAAAATGAATTTATGAAAAAATACTTAAGCAAATGACTTAAGTATTTTTAGTATTTATTCCTAAAATACTTCCAAATATTCCAGAAATAATCAAAATCAAGAAAAAAGTTAAATTTTTAAATTCAAATTCTTTTAATATAATAGATATCATTATTAAAATAAAAATAATAATCAAACTTAATTTTAAACCCTCTAACCAACCGTTTTTAGAGGTTTTTTTACCCATTAATAATCCACCAAACATCATAGATAATATTGGAATTATAATTTTACATATTTCTAAAGTTAGATGGTTTATAATATTATAGTAATTTAATAAGGTAATTAATAAAGAAAAAATCATAAAAAATAAAAAGGTCAACAGCAATGATTTAATTATATTTTTTAAATATTTCATGAGACCCTCCTTTAGTAAAGAATATGCCAAAATTTATAATTTTATGATATGTATGTTATTGAATAAAAAAAATTATTATGGTATACTAACTTTAGATAAACAGTAAGGAATGATAGATATGGATAAAAAAGAAACAAAAGATGAAGTTAAAGATGAAGAAATAGAAGTTTTAGAAATTTGGCAGCCACATGCGGATGAGATTAAATCTGCTAAAGATCGTCATATTAAAATGTCAAAACAATCAGTTAATAAACTAGTCATAATTTTAACTGTTTTAGCTGCTTTTCTAATCATGTGGTATTCAACATTCGCCCAGCCACTAGCATTCAATGTTAGACAAGAAAGAATAGGAAACTGGGAAATTTGTTTTACTGACATATATTTAGATGATACTACCGGTACAGCTGAAGAAGTACACGCCCCAAGTAATACTTGCTTAAATGCTACATTTAATGTTGCTTTTCATACACCCGGTGATTCAGCTACTTATGATGTCACTATTACTAATAGTGGTGATTTAGATGCTGAACTAGTTAGTATTGTTGTAAACTCAAATAAAGAAGATCAAAAATTTATTTTATATTCTGTAGAAGGTATTGATGAAGGAGATGTATTAAAAGCCGGTGATTCAGTTCATGCCAAAGTCAGTGCTTCATATAATAAAAATGTTGTTGGTAGGCCTGGTGATGGAACAAGCTTTTCTATTAGATTTAATTATGAGGAAGAAAAAGAGAGCTAAATTTAGCTCCTTTTTTCTAATTTTATTAGTTTTGCATGTACTACCAACCTAGTAGTTCCTGCAATATCTTCACAAGTTGATAAAGTTAAAATTTTATCATTTTCATTTAAAGTACCACTAAAATCAATTTGGCTTCTTTCTTTAATTGTTTTAATAAATGTCTTAAACTGGCTATCAGAAAATTTAGTTGTAATATAATAACTTTCTGGTTTAATGACATATATACTTACAATTTGCCATAATGTATTTTCAGTTGGGGTTGATAGTTTAATAATGTGATTATTCTTATTACTATACCAAGATTTATTTGTTACTTTAGTTAAACTTCCAAAAACAGTTTGATCAGATCTACTATGGCCATAAATAACAGTATTTTTATCAAAATTAACCATATCATTTCGGTAATCAGCAAATACCCAACCAGCAGAATTTTTAGATTTATCAAAAGCATGTTTTAAATAATATGAATTATCGTTAGCTTGAACTATAGGGTAATTTACATTAGTACCATTTACTTTGATAAACCCAACAGTATCACTGTTTTTCTTTTTTAATTCGTTAAAATCAACGCTTATCATATCCATTTTAACATAGTCCCAATAATCATTACTTTCATCTATAGGTGGATTAACGTTTTCAGCTTCATCTGAACTAACTTCTTTGACTATTTTTTTACTATTTATATCATCGGTTATTTTATCAATACTTTGATTATCTTTGTTCCAGAAAAAAATTTTTACAATACATAATATAGAAATAATTAAACTTATTAGTAAAATTATAAACCAAATTATTTTTTTTCTTCTTTTTCTTTTTTGAAACGTATATCTTGTAATTCTTTCTTCTTTATTCACCTTTACACCACCTAACTTTAATAATTATAACATAGTTTTGATTTACTTTACATTTTTTTTAAAACAAAAAGTCTTTTTTTATAAAAGCTATTGTTTATTAAAATGTTGTTTGATAAAATATAGTTAAGGAGGAAAAGAAAATGAAAAAATTAAAATTATTTTTGGGTTTATTTATTAGTGCATTTATGGTAGTTCCTTTTATGGAAGTAAATGCAGCTGAGCCAGTTGAGGTTGATAATGAGGAGGATTTATATACATATCTTGAAGGTAGTGAGGTAACAGAAGTTAAATTAATGAATGATATTGAAACTACTCATAAGATTAACGTAACATCTGATAAAATTATCGATGGAAATGGCTATAAGATTACATATGTAGGAACATTTAAAGATGGTTCTCATGATAAAACGGAATGGGGTAGTGATGCTGAAGCACCTTATGATGGTGGTGTATATGTAATCCAAGCTTATAATGCTAATGTTACAGTTAAAAATATCACTTTAACAGGTGGTAATGTTGGATTAAGTGCTAATGGTGCTAATCTTAC
>CALVRL010000009.1 GCA_944358625.1 uncultured Bacilli bacterium
AATCTTCTTATATAATTTACATCTATTAAGTACATTCATCATCTTATCAAAATCAGGAATTTGTAAATTATCAACAGCTAAATCATTATCCTCTACTACCTTAAGATTAACACCCTTCATAAGTCTAAATTTAATAACCGTATCTAAAGTAGACTGAATATCGATAATTTTTAAATTATCAACTAAATCTACATTCTCTTTTTCTCTAACAAGTTTAGGTTTATCAACATCACCAACAATTTTAAGATTATCATAAGTTAAATCAGGTTTCTTGATAAATCTACTAGAACCACCCTTTTTCAAATTAGGACCGACAGGCTGAAAAGTCATACCCATAGGTTTTAATAAATCAGGTTTCTCTAAATTAATAGGTATACTTTTTTCTTTAGGTAAAAGAACATTTTTCTTCTTCAAAGGTTTAATTTTCTTATGAATTTTATTAACCTTATTTTTCAAAGAAGACATAACTTCTTTAGTTTTAGGAGAAACCGTTTCTTTTTCTATAGGCTTTTCTATAACTTTTTCTATAGGTTTTTCTATAACTATTTTAGGTTCATCTAAAGTAACTCTATCAAAAACAATTTCATTAGAAGGTGTTTCCAAAGCAGGACCAAACATCTCATCAAAAGTAGGCTTATGATCCTCTTTTACATTTAAAGTAATAGATTCTATTTTTTCCACATCAAATTTAAAAGGTTTTAATAAAGGTTTACTAGTTTTTTTCTTATCCGCAACATTTATATAACCAACCTTCGAATTATCAATTTCAATATTTTTAATCAAAGATAAATTATTTTTAGTCTTTTCCAAATTAGTAATTTCTTCAGAAATCTCACTAGCCAAAGGAGTACTTCTTTTATCCAAAATATCAGTAACCTTATTAATCGCATTAATAATTATAATAATAGTCATTTGTAAAGCAAAAGCCCCAATAAGAATCTGCATCAAAGATAAAATATCACTATTAGAATAAAGAGCATTATCCGCATAAATATCTATATTTTTAGATCTAATAACCGTTAAAGTAAGCACAAAAAGCATCTGCGTAATAGCAAACCCTGTAATATTAATTATCTTATTTAACTTATACATCTTTTTACTAAAAAAACTAACCAAAGCAATAATAGAAGATAAAACTACAACTATAAATAAAGTAATAAAATTAGGAAAATATAAAGTCATAAATAAACCATTCATTAAATTATCAAAAAGTTCAAATATAACTTCCCCGCCTATATATAAGACAAATAAAATAACAAGTAAATAAACAAATACAAATCCCTTTTTACCATGTTTTTTCTGAAGCAAAAACATAATAGCCGGAACTAAAAGCAAAATAATAAAAAGTGGGTGTTCAAAAACATTATCAAAAAGAACACTAAATTTTTCCAAAAGCGATAATTCTTCCAAACTCCCACCTCATTTCTATAGACATTTTATCATAAATTATACATTTTTTTTAACAATTTTAAAACCTTTAATTTTTAAAATAATTTTATTTACAAAATCTTTACCAACAATATCAGATAAAGTATTAGATTTATAAGCAACAAAGAAATAAATAATAACTCCAATAATGCCATATAAAATAATATAAAGTATAGATCCCATTCTAGATACCGAAAAATTAGGAATAAATAAATTCAAAATAGAAAGACCTAAAACCATAATTAAAGTACATAAAACAGTTTTAATCAAAGACCTAATAGTTCTCAAATAATTAATACCAGTTTCCTTTTTAACTTTTCCAAGTAAATATAAAGAAGCCAAAGTATCGATACACATATTTAAACTAATAGTCGCATAATAAGATTCAAATCCAATAAATTTAAATAAATGCATAAAAGGAACATTAAGTAAAATTTTAAATACCAAAGAACCACCCAAAGCAGTAATAGTCGCTTTAGTATTATTCATAGTTTGATTAGTATTAACCATAACAGAACAAATAGAAAGTGGAACTTGCGATAAAATAAGCAAACTAAATATAGAACTATTAAGCTCATCATAACCATAAAATACAGTCCAAACAGCCCGAGACATAAAACTAAGCCCAACAGAAAGCGGAATAGTTACTAAAAATAAAGTTTGTAAAGCCTGAGTAATCTTACTATTAACCTCTTTCAAATTCCTAACCGCAAAGCTAGAAGCAATAGTTGGAATCAAACTAGTAATAATACCAGTAGAAATAGCCATAACTATCATATTAAGTTTAGAGCCCCAAGTCTGAATAACACTAACTACATTTTCACTAATAGCAGTTGTATAACCAAGACCAACTAACCCTTTAACAACAGTAAATACATCTACCATAACATAAATAGACTGTAATAAAGCAATAGCCACAAAAGGAAGAGCATAAAAAACAATTTTCCTAATCAAATCTTTATTAGTTATTTTTTTCTCCGCCGTAGTAGCACTTTCATTTTTATTTAAATCTTTAGCCTTTTTAATTTTTAAAAAAACATAAAAATAAGCAACCAAAGCTCCAACCGTAGCTCCAAATACAGCTACACCAACAGCCGTATTTAAAGATAGATGAAATACCTTTAAAGTTAAAAAACTACCAGCTAAAATAACAGTAACACGTGCGAGTTGCTCTAAAATATCAGAAACAGAAGACACTTTCATAATCTTATGTCCTTGCAAATAACCTTTAGAAACACTTAAAAAAGGAACAACTAATACAGCAGTAGAAATAACCCTAATAACCATAGTAACATCCTCTACCGTATTACCACCCTCAACACCACCAATAATCATATCAGCTAAATTAGGAGCAAATATAAATAAAATTAAAAACGAAATAATACACAAAAAAGAAATAACTTTAAGACCAATCTTAAATACCCTTTCTTTAGTATTATAATACTTCATCTCATTATATTCGCTGACAACCTTACTCATCGCAACCGGTATCCCAGAAGTAGCCAAATTTAAAAACACATTATAAATAGAATAAGCGTAACTATATAAAGCACCACCTTGTGTACCAATAATTGCATAAAAAGGAATTACATACACAAGACCAATAACCTTACAAATGACAATACCAATAACTGAAATAGCTGCCCCAGCCAAAAAGCCAGATCTTTTCACAAAACCACCTACCTATAGACAATCAAAGCTGAAAAACAATATATTTGTTCTTCAGAAATAGCAACAGCTGAAGAAAATTTAATATCTATTATTTCCGGATCTTCATCTAAAATAAATTTATTAATTGCATCTTCTAAATCTTTCTCATGTCCCTCATCAAAAACCTTTACCTTCATATTATATCACCTAAAAGTAATATAACAAAATAATAAAAGCTAAAATGTCAAAAAAAGAGGAAACATCCTCTTATCTATGACTGAAATGACCACCTTTTTTAGGAGTCTGAGGAACAACATCTCTAGGATTTATTCTATTACTGTTAGGATTTCCTCCTCTAGCTACATTGTTTTCCCATTTATTATTCGCATTATCAAATAAATTCAAATGTACATGTACCCCACCAGAACAAGCATCGCCAGTGTTACGACCAGCCATTGAACCAATTTTAGTAGTATAAGAAACCCTTTGGCCAACACTTACAGACCAACTAGATAAATGCCAGTAAGAAGTAACATAAGAATGACCAGCAATATTATGTTTAACATACACAATATGATTACCACAGGTTCTATTATAAACAAGTAATATAACTTCTCCATCTGCAATAGGATAAACCGGATCTCCTACCACACTCTTAGAAAAATCAATACCAGTGTGATATTCTCCTCCGCCATAGTCTCTCCATCCATAATCACTAGTCACATAACCACTAGAAATAGGCATATAAGTTCCATTAACACTTACCAAACTACCACTATTTTTATTTTGACAAGAAGTAACCGTATCATTACCACTACATCCTCTAGCTTTCATACTTTGAATAAGTTTAATCTGTGTTTGATAAGCCTGATCTTTACTAACCATACCAGACTGTAAAGTTTCAATTTCTTTATTAAGTTGCGCTTCTAAAACAGTAAGTTCAGACTGTTTTTTATTCAACTCTTCTTGTTTAGCATTAAGTTCAGACTGTTTTTTATCTAATCTTTCGACATCTTTATTATATTCCTCGATTAAATTTTCATTATAATCGCCTAATTGTTCAGCCACTGAAATACGGTAAATAAAATCAGTAAAATCAGTCGCCCCAAATATGTATTCTAAATAATTAGATTCACCATTTGTAACTTGAACAAAACTCATAATATCTTTCATTTGAGCATCTTTCGCGTCGATATCTTTTTCTATTTCACCAATTTGTGTTTCGATAGAAGTAAGCTGCGTTTCAATACTAGAAATTTCTTTTTCAACCTCAGCCTTTTGCGCTACAGCCTTATCACGTTCAGCCTCTGTTAATTCTTTTTCATTCTTAGCTTTATTATAAGCCTCTCTATTAGCTTTAGCTTCAGCTTCAAGTTCATTCAAAGTTTTTTCTCTAGCATAACCAGTAGATAAAGAAAAACTAAAAAGCATTAAAAATATTAATAGCAAACTTAAATACTTAATCTTCAAACAAACCACCTCATTCTTTTAAAATTAAAACCGATTTTTTATAATCAGGCATATGCATTCTAACAGTTTCCCAAAACTCTTTAGAATGATCAAAATGAACAAAATGTGAAAGCTCATGAATAATAACATAATCTATCTCATGAATAGAATATCTAATAAGTTTAGAATTTAAAGTAATAGAATTATCCCTTTTATTACAAACACCCCATCTTGTTTTCATACTTCTAATTTTAAGTTTAGGAAAAGGAATATCCTCATCAAATAAATCGTAATTATATTCAAGTCTTTCACTAAAAATTCTTTTCATTTCTTTTTTAAGCCATTTATCCAAAGCCTTCATATCTTTAACATATATCTTGTCATCATAAACTTCTGTATTTTCAAATGGTACTAATATTATATCATATTTTTGACCAAGATAATAAAAAAGCTCATCTTTTTCCATTTTTTTTCTAGCTCTTGACAATGATCTTTTTAAAAAATCTTTTTCATTATCAAGCATCCTTTTAACTTCGCCTTTAGTAGTCAAATAATTAGTAGTTACATAAATAGTCAAATCATCTTTAATTTTAATATAACTATTTTTATTATTTTTTTTAACCACTAATACATTATAAATATCACCATCTAATTTATAATCAAAATTCACAAAATCATCCTCAAAAAAAGACTATATTAATCTTCATCTAACTGCGAAGTACAGTGTGGACATCTAACAGCCTTTACATCAATTTCACTCTGACAGTAAGGACATTTTTTTATAATAACCTCTTCTTCCTTTTTAGGTCCAAAAGATTTCACCTTATTTATCGCTTTAACTATACAAAAAAGTGCGAAAGCCATGATTAAAAAATTAACTAAAGCAGATAAAAAACTAGAAATAAAACCAGCTACATCTTGCCAATTATATTTAGCTCCTCCAGTAACAACATTTAAAATAGGATTAATAAAGTTATCAGTAAGGGATGTCACAATACCAGAAAAAGCTGTTCCTATAACAATACCGATGGCCATATCAACCATATTACCTTTCAAAGCGAAAGTTTTAAATTCACTAATAAATTTTTTCATACAACAAACCTCTTTTCTGTAAAGGATTATACCATAAACAAAAGAAAAAAACTACCCGAAAGTAGTTTTATAAAAGTGTAATAATTCCAGATGTAAGTAGTACTAATAAGAATGCGACTAAAGCAAACTTCCAAATATATTTCATCCATTCTTTATAAGATACATTAAATAAACTAAGTCCTGCAATTAAGAATACACTTGTAGGGAAAATCATCATTCCAATACCATAAATAGATTGAATCAAGAATCCCGCATTTGATAACATAGCAGCATCAAATCCAGATACAAATGTAGACATAGAAGCAAGTAAATAATATAAATCATTGTAGAAGAAACTACCGATTAATGAAGCTACACCAGTTGTAATAACATTAAATCCATCAGTAAGTTCAAATACCTTTGCATTAATTGTATCTACTAAAGTTCCAGTTCCTGCATAAGAAGCTTGATATAAAATATATAAAATAGCACTTGCTAAAGCTGCTAAAGCTGCAGTTGGAAGCCATTTTTTAACTCCTGCACAAAAACTATCGATAAAATCATTCATACTTAATTTATATATCCAAGCGATTAATGCAGAAGCAATAATTAAAGCACCAGTAAATTCGACATTACTCCAATATCCAAGTTCTGAAATACCACTTAATAAGTGTTCAAAAATTGGAAAATCTTTAATTTCAATACCCATAATAGCTTCATGTAAATCACTAAATATAGTAACTTCAAATGAATAATACCAATTATACATACCTACAAGACAAAGTATTAAAACAAATATAAATATAATCATCATAGGTACTGCACTTACTTTAGATTTATTAGAAACTTTCTTAACAGGTTTAGTAACTGCTAAAGCTCTAGTAGTAGATTTGGTATTTTTCTTATTAGTAGTTTTCTTACCAGTTGTCTTTTTACCAGCACTCGCGCTAGTAGCTTTTTTAGCTGTATTTTTCTTGGCTGAACCTTGAGTCTTTTTAGTAGTACTTTTAGTACTATTAGATTTAGAAGTTTTCACCGTTTTTTCCACTACGGCCTCCTTCTCATCTTTATTAATTTTAGCCTCTTTTACATCTTTTTTAACTTCTCTTTTACTAGTTTTTAATGTAACAACTATCAAAGCAATAGTTAAAATAACTAGTAAAATAATTTTAGCAGCAATTTGATTTGTCATTTCAAGTCCTAAAAGATTTTTAGCATAACCAGAAATGTTAAATCCTAAAGTAGATGCAACTGAACCCAAAAGTAAAGAACCTACAGTAGCTGCAGTAACTGTTACTTTATCATAGTTCATGTTAAACAAAACTGCTGCAAATAAAGGTACTAAGATAAATAGTGGTAAAATTAAACCAGTAACAGAAGAAAGAATAGTAAACAAAATAATTGTTAAAACTAAAAATCCTTTTTCATTACCCTTAAAAACCTTACTCATTTTATCAGTTACTTTTGTAAGTGCTCCAGTTTCATCTAAAACACCATAAAAACCACCGATAGCCGCAAATACTACACCATATAAAACAAATGTAATAAAAGCTTGAATAGGCGTATTAAATAGATCGATTAAACCAACAGGATCAATACCATTTGTTGTAAGTTCACCACTCATGTAAGTACCTACAGGAATAATCCAACTTAAAATAACAAAAACTAAGAAAGATATTCCCATAACCTTAAGTAATCTTCTTTTCACCTTTCCTACCTCCCAGAGTAATTATAACAAAAAAACCTTATAATATAAAGCTTTTTTAATAATTTTTCGCCATTTTTTCACAATTAAAATATATATGTTATAATATTTTTGGTGATTTAATGAAAAGTTTTCCATATTCAAATACCAACAAAAGATATCACACCCTAGATTATTTTTATAAACAAAAATTCAAACAAAAAGTGTGTAAAATAAGCCTAAACGCCGGTTTCACCTGTCCTAATATTGATGGTACATTATCTAAAAATGGCTGTATATATTGCTCCAAAACAGGTAGCGGAGAATATGGTGGTAATCCAAATGATGATTTAATAAAACAGTTTAATGAAGGAAAAAAATTAATGAATAAAAAATGGCCAAATGCCAAATATATAGGATATTTTCAAGCAAGGACAAACACATATGCTAATGTAAAAATATTAAAAGAAAAATACGAATCTATATTAAAACAAAAAGATGTAGTTGGGCTATCTATAGCCACCAGACCAGACTGTATAACAGATGAATGTCTAGATTATTTAGAAAAATTAAATAAAAAAACATTTTTAACAATTGAATTAGGACTCCAAACAATACACGAAAAAACATCTAAAATAATAAATAGATGTCATGATTTAAAATGTTTTGAAGAAACACTAAAAAAATTACAAAAAAGAAATATATTCACCACCGTACACATAATTAATGGACTTCCTAATGAAACCAAAGAAATGATGATAGAAACAGTTAAATATTTAAACAAACTAAATATAGATGCAATTAAAATACACATGTTATGTATATTAAAAAATACACCATTAGAAAAATATTATCAAATAAAACCATTCCACGTTCTAACCAAAGAAGAATATGTAGATATAGTTATCAGTCAATTAGAATACTTAAATCCCAAAATAGTAATTCAAAGGCTTACTGGAGACCCAATGAAAGAAGATTTAATTGCGCCATTATGGACAGTTAAAAAAATAGATGTCTTAAACACAATTGATAAAGAAATGGTAAGAAGAAATACCTATCAAGGAAAAAGACTTTTAAAACAAAGTCTTAACCAAAAAGCACAAACTAATACCAATAACTAAAGGAATAACGAAAGATAATAAAGCCCACTTCCACTTACCAGTTTCCTTTTTAATCGTAAAAATAGTTGTCAAACAAGGAAAGTGAAAAATAGAAAATAGCATCACACAAATAGCCGTTACCATAGTCCATCCATTATCAATAAGTAAATCTTTAAGTAAGTTTAAATCACTCATATCTGTAATCATACCAAGTGACATATAACCCATTATCATAATAGGAATAACTATTTCATTAGCTGGGAAACCTAACAAGAAAGCCATTATAATTACCCCATCCAAACCAATAAACTGACCAAAAGGATCTAAAAAAGAAGCAAACATCTGTAAAACACTAACTTTTCCAATAGTTAAATTAGAAAAAAGCCAAATAACTAACCCTGCAGGAGCTGAAATCAAAACAGCTCTTTTTAAAACGAACAAAGTTCTATCAAAAATCGACCTAACCAACACTTTCCCTATTTGTGGTCTTCTATAAGGTGGAAGTTCCAAAGTAAAAGAAGAAGGAACACCCTTTAAAATAGTTTTAGAAAGAATTTTAGAAACGATAAAAGTAAAAACAACACCAATTAAAATAAATAAAATTAAAACTAAAGCCCTCATAAAACCAGTAATATCATCAGTAATTAAAAACATCGTAATCAAAGAAATTAAAAGTGGAAATCTACCATTACAAGGAACAAAACTATTAGTAATAATAGAAATTAATCTTTCCCTAGGTGAATCAATTATTCTAGCGCCAGTTACCCCTACCGCATTACAACCAAACCCCATAACCATAGTCAAAGCCTGTTTTCCACACGATGAACACTTTTCAAAAGATTTATCCAAATTAAAAGCTATTCTAGGTAAAAGTCCAAAATCTTCAAGTAAAGTAAAAAGCGGAAAAAATATAGCCATAGGTGGAAGCATAACAGCAACAACCCAAGCTAAAACCCTATAAACACCATGTACAAGCATATCAGAAAGCCATAAAGGGCAAAATTTAACTAAAAAATTATATAAAACATCTTCAAACCAAAACAATTTTTCATATAAAAAATCAGAAGGAATATTTGCTAGACTAATCGTAATCCACAAAATCAAAAAAAGTAAACAAAGCATAATAGGAATGCCAGTTATTTTATTAGTTAAATATTTATCAATTATCCTTTCCTTTTTATCATAATTTAATTTATTATACTTAACTGTTTTTTTACAAATTTCCAAACTTTTTTCATTGATAACCTCCGTCATCAAGACTTCTATATCATTCGCATAAATACCTTTTTCTTTAAATTTTTCTAAAACATCATCTTTAATATACTTCATATCCAAATTTCTCATTAAATTAGTTTTATATTTAAAATCAAAAGCATTTAAAAAATCATAATCACTAGCCAAATAACGAAGTATTACATTATCACTATTGACATAAATATTAGGAATAAATTTTTTTAATTCAAAAGCCTCTTTAACTAAAAAACTATCATAATTTATTTTTAAATATCCATTTTTTTTAAAACTAACTTCTTTTAATTTATCTAATATCTCATCAAAACCTTTTTTATCCCTTGCAATAACTGAAACCACCGGAACATTAAGTAAATTAGATAACTTATCCAAATCGATATCTATTTTTTTCTTTTTAGCTTCATCTAACATATTAACCGCTACAACAACTTTATTTGTAATTTCCAAAACCTGCAAAACAAGATTCAAATTTCTTTCTAAAGCTGTCGCATCACAAACAACTAATAAAGCATCATAATCCTCAAAATAAACAAAATCTCTAGTAACTTCTTCTTCTTTAGAATGAGCAAGTAAAGAATAAGTTCCAGGTAAATCTTCAAACTGATAGCTAAAACCATTATAAACCTTATATCCAGTAGCTTTAGTAACCGTCTTACCAGGCCAATTACCAGTGTGCTGCCGCATACCCGTTAAGCCATTAAAAATTGTGCTTTTACCAACATTAGGATTACCAATTAAACCAACTCGCATAACAACGCCCCACTTTATTCCATCATATTATATGAAATAAAAAAGAAATTGACCTTAAAAAATCAATTTCTCTAATTTTTAAACTTTACCTATCGATAAACCAGTTACCAGAAATATCACAGCTACTTGATGATGGTGCAGGATCTGGTTTATCCATTTTTATCAATACTGGAACATTAAAAGCACTACCAAAGCCTATACAATTACCTGGCTGCAAGATCCTAAGCCTTTTAACAATTTCATTAGTAATATTAGGAACCATATCTCTAATATACTGTATATCTCTTGGATGAAGCATTTTGAAAATCAAAAAATTATTACACTGTGAAATACTTGTTTCAGATAAATCTGATGGTCTTTGTGAGATCAAACCTAAAAGAACACCATATTTACGACCTTCTTTAGTAATTCTATCAAAAATATTATATCCTAGTAAATTGATATCGTTATCATTTTGAACATATCTATGTGCTTCTTCTAAAACAATATGGAATGGAAGTGAAGCTCTTTGACTTAAGTTTTTCGCATAATCAAAAAGCAATTTAGAATATATTTTCGTAATAGTTTTAGCAAATCTATCATCGACATAGTTAATATTAAAATTAATAATTTGGGCTTTTCTACCATTAGGAGCAACTAATAGACTTTTAATATATTCATCTTTTGTCATATATTTATCACATTCAAAATACCTCGCATAATCACTATTTAATAAGGCATGTAATCTTACTTTTAAAACGTTATTTTCGTCATAAATTCTATTACTATTTAAAGCTCCTTCTGAAATTAAAGCAAAATCTAAAGCAGTTTTCAAGTCACTAAGTCCATATTTAAATGAACCATCTGGCATAGTAAGTTCTGCCGTATCATCTAAAAATGACTGCATAAAATTAGTAAGTAACTCCATTTCTCTAAGTTTACCAGAAGAGTCGATAATCAAACACTGTTTTAAACTTCTAACGTAACCTGGCTGATATATTTCTGTTTCTAGATTTAAATCTTTAGTTGGATAAGTTGATAAAATGGAAAATATTTGGTCTCTTATTTGAGCAGCTCTTCTACCACTAGATAAAATATCCAATATAGCTCTAGCTATAATATCGTTTTTTTGCTTAATAACTTCTTTTTCGTCTTTTACAAATATTCCTACAAGTTTTAATGCTTTTTCAATTATTGGAAGCTGCGTTGGTGATTCTGCTTGTAAAAGTAATGCAATGTCATCAACCGTTAAAAGCCACAAAGGAATTTTTAAAATTTCTGTATCACCAATATTAACATTAGTTGTATAAGCTTTAAAACTAATTTCCGGAACTTTTTTACTTATATCTTTAAATGCGTTATGATATTCACCATAAGCATCAAATATAAATATACTTGCTCTATAAGCTACTGTTGTTTTCTTTTCGAAAATACTTTGTAAAAGTCTAGCTACCCCCCAAGACTTACCACTACCTGTTGAACCAAATATAGCAAAGTGATTTGCAAAAAATGAATTAATATCAAATCCTATTTTAACGCCAGGATAAACAGGGCTTTCACCAATATAGATATCTTCTCTTTCCTTATAATCTGCAACACTTATAATCATTGGTATTTTTTCTTTGGAAATTAGCTTAACCGTCGCTGAAAAAGAAGGCTTTCTAATAACACCAAAGACAAACTTATTATCTATAAATTCACCAATTAAATTAATATAAGCAATACCCTCTTTAATATCGATAATCTCACCAACTAAAAGTTTATCCTTATCTTCCATAACAACGTGTAAATTAACCAAATTTTGAAAATTGTTTAAATCAATAGCTAATTTTAATAATACAGTATCTTCTTCAATACCTACTATTGTTCCAAGCATATCATCATCCCCTATTTTAATTCTATCACAAAAATACCATTAATAAAAGAAAAAATCAGATAATTGAATCTCTGATTAAATATTCTACATCTTCTTTAAGCCATAAAGTAAAATTAGAATTCTTTTTAAAGGTAATAAAGCCTAGTCCTTTAATAACTAAATCTTGATTAGATTTTATTTTTAAATCGTATTTTTTTAATGTGCATTCTTTATTTTTATATAGCCTTTTATATTCTAAATTATTAGACATATAAATAATTATATTAGTATTTTCTAAATCAAGCCTCAAAAAATTTTCAATATATAAATACTGTTTATCTTTAATTTGAAAACTAATAGGTCTTATTTCTTTTTTAGGAATAATTTTATTTAAATCACTTTTACCACTATTTAAAATAATATTTCCATAATCTAATAAGCCAGGAGAATCAATTAAAGTAAGTTTATCATTAACTTTAGCCTCGATTAAATTCAAAGTAGTAGAAGGTAAATTACTAGTTGTAATATATCCTTCACCATTACCATAATTTTTAATCATCTTATTAATAAATGTAGATTTTCCAGCATTTGTATAACCAATTACATAAACATTATCACTTTTTTTAAATTTTAAAATTTTACTATAAATTAAATCAAAATTATAATTATTTTTAGAAGAAATAATAACCTTATCTATAAAATTACCTTTAAACTTATCTAAGAAATATTCTTTATTAATATTTCTTGGAATAATATCAGCTTTAGTAACCACTAATATAGTAGGACTTTTAAATTTAGGTAAATTAAAATTTAAAAAATCAGTTACATATAAAATCAAATCATTTTTAGAATCTATTTTTTTAATTAAATCCGTATAATCTTTATTAGAAACTTTTAAATACTTATTATAATTTTTAATATTAAAACATCTAATACAATATTTATGAGTTAAATCATTAGTATACCCTTCATCTAAAGGAGATTTATCTTGAAGTATAGCCCCACACCCAATACATTTACTCATAATATCTACCTTGCCAAAATAAATCATGGTCTTTGAGTTTTTTCATTTTTCTTCTTTCAGAAAATCTATGAATTTTAGTTAAAATAAAATCACTAGTTGTAATAGGATCGACTAAAACAGTTGTAATACCAACTTTATTACCAACTTTAACATCAGTCATCAACTGATCTCCAATTAGTGCGACCTCATTAATCCCATATCCATAATCTTTAAGTAATTTTTTAAGTTTACCAGTAAAAGGTTTACAAGCACTAGACACCCCATCAACACCAAAAAAATCTTTAAAGTTTTTAAGCCTTATCATTGGACTATTAGTAAAAATGACAACCTTAAATCCCTTTTGTTTTAAACTAGTAAACAAATCTTTAGCTTTTTTAGAAGGTTCAGAGCTATGTGGTTCAACAATTGTATTATCTAAATCAAAAAGTAAACACTTTATACCTCTATTAAAAAGTTTAGAATAATCTATTGTATAAATGCTTTTTTGATAAATATCAGGTAAATATCCTTCCATAAACCTTCCTCCTTTTATATAATAATATCACAATTAATAAATATACTTCAATATTTTTACACTTAATTTCTATCAATGTTAGAAAGAAAATAAGGAAAAACTAAAACAATTAAACCTATAAAGATTAAAAAATATACTAAATAATCTAAACCTAAAATTCCTACAAATAAAAGTAATACAAAACCAGTTACTCTACCAATATTTAAAAATATTTCACTAATAGCCCAAAATTCTGCTTTTTCTTCACTCACAATCTTTTCTTTAGCCGTATTAACGAGCCTTAAAATGTAGGCAAAGTTTAAAATACCTGCACCAAATATACCTAATATAACATTATAAATTACTATAGTAAAACTAGATGTTTTTAAAATTAGTAATATCATAGATAAAAATATAATTATTCCAGAAAAATACAAAGGTACACTATCACTTTTATTTTTGTATTTTTTAGTATAAATATAGATAGCTATTAGACTAAATAAAGAAGTAAGCGAAGTAATCACACCTAAATTAAAATCAGTTTTAAAGGACATCATAATCAAAATAGTTATAGCTGTACTTAAAGCACTATCCGAAAAAGTCATGCCATTTAAATATTGAACTAAAAATAATTTTCTATGTTCTTTATTCTTCATTAGTTTTTTTAAAGCACTTATCAAATTATAATTGTTATCATCATTTAAAATAGGTTTTAAATAAAAAGAAGCGATTATTTGACAAAGAGAAAAAAGCAAAATAATAATTGCTGTCATTTGATAATTAATAATTGTAATAGTTGCACCTAATAAAATAGGACCTAAAACACTAGTCATATCTTTAACTCCATTTAATTTAAGTTCAAAAGAAGTTCTTCTTTCTTTTTCTACTCCTTCTGCATGATACAAATCAAAAGGAATATAGAAAAACATTTGCGCAAAACCGAATACAAAAGAAACAATACCATAATAAGAGGTAATATTAGTTCCCAAAAACATAATAAGTAATACACACAAAAATTTAGCAATTATTCCTAACCTTAAAACAAATAAAGAGTCTTTTTTTTCTACATAATATCCTGCTATCATACCAAATATAGCTAAAAACAAATAATTAAAAGCATTAAAAAGAGATACCGTAGTAACACTTTCTATAGATATTTTCACAAAATAAGCCGTTAAAAAAGGACCTAAAAAAACATTAATTAATTTCATAAAACCATATATTACAAGCATTGCTCTTTCGTTTTTCATACCACACCTCATTATAAATTTTATCAAATTATAAAAATAAAATCTATAAAAAAAAACAATATGAATTAATATAAATTCATATTGCCAATAATCATATCCTTAATATTTCTTAAAAATAAATCTAAAAAACTAGCTTTTGGAATATCTTTATCGGTGGTAAGTGTAAGTGTTCTTACAGCATTACCATTTTCTTTAATTATTAAGTTTCCTATATTATCCCCTTTTTTAATAGGCGCTTTTAAATTTTTTACTTTCACTTCATAGCTTAAATTATCATTACTTTCACTTTTTTTCTTAAGCATTGTAACCTCACTAGTTGGAACAACATTCACATATTCTTCCTTACCATTAGAAACCCTATATTTACCTAAATTTTTATTAGAAAGCATATTTACTACTTTATACTGTGCGAATGCATAATCAAGCATCTCACTAACTTCTTGATTACGTATTTTACTAGTTTCTTCTCCCATGACCACAGCAATTATTCTCATACCATCTTTCATAGCTGTAGCAGTCATACAATAACCAGCTTTTTCTGTATATCCTGTTTTAAGTCCATCGACACCATCATAAAATCTGACTAACCGATTTGTATTAACAAGCCATATTTTTCTATCAGTATTTTCTCTTAAATAATCTTCATAAACTTTAGTATACTTTAAAACTTCATCGTGTTTAACTAACTCTTTAGCAATAATAGACATATCTCTACTAGTAGAATAGTGATTATCATCATCAAGTCCATGTGGGTTTTTAAAATTAGTATTTGTAAGACCTAGTTCTTTAGCTCTTTTATTCATCATACTGACAAAATTACTCTCACTACCAGCTACAGCTTCAGCCAAAGCTACCACGGCATCATTACCAGATGCGATTGCAACCCCTTTAAATAAATCCAAAACACTCATTTTTTCGCCTGTTTCAAGTAAAATTTGACTTCCACCCATACTAGAGGCATTTTCACTAACTTGAATAACTTGATCCCATTTTAAAACCCCATCTTCAATAGCTTCAATAATCAAAAGCATACTCATCATTTTAGTCATACTAGCAGGATGTAATTTTTCATCCGCATTTTTTTCAAACAATATTTCACCTGTACTTGCTTCTATTAAAATAGCCGATTTTGCTTTTTCAGCTAATTTTAAATCATTCGCATAAATAGGCGTTATAAAACTCAAAAACATAATTAAAGTAAGTAAAAAAGATAATATTTTTTTCATCAAATCCCCTCTACTTAAAAAATATGTCAAAAATTATTTTTTATAACAAAAAAGACTTAACAGTCTTTCTCTACAAAATTATATTGATATTGTTTTTTAGAAGAGTTATATTTTATTTCTACAACCCCACATAATTTATTACCATTTTTAGGATTTTCTAAACTCGCACTATCAATAAAACCATCATCAGCTAAAGTATTAATATCAACACTTAAAACAGAATCATCCAAAGGCATTTGATCTGCGTTAATAGCTCCCCACTTTTCAGCAGCTTCCTCTATTGTATTAATCTGTGTAGAAGATAAAGAAGATCTAGATCTATTCATAATACCAAAAACATTAGTAGATACCATAACAGCTATTACACCAATTAAAGCAATAACAACAATTAATTCAATTAAAGTAAAACCTTTTTTCATTCTAACACTCTCCATCAAATTCATATATAAACTGATTGTTTTTATAAGTAATACATACTTTAGTATCACCTTCTAATTTTTCTCTATCAGTCATATCTTGAATTTCTTTATCTTCTAAAAATCCAGAAGTTTGTAATTCATCTATAGTTACATAATTTTTTTCTTCTCCATTATAAGTGATCTTACCATCCGCATAAATTAAATTACTAACGCCCCACTGTCTAGCCGCATTTTCTACTGCTGCTTTTTGTTCAGTGTTAAGTCTAGTTTGCGTTCTATTCAAAATCTTAGTTACATTTGGAACAACAATTAATAAAACAAGACCTAAAATTATTATAACTGCGAGTAATTCAATTAAAGTAAAACCTTTTTTCATTTACCCTCACCTCTATTATTAATAATATCATAACAATATCTTTTGTTCAAATTAAGTTTTAATTTATCTACTATTTTTACATCTTTTTCTAAAAATGATACAAAACTAATTACAAAAAGTAAAATATATCCAAAAACCAAAAATACACCATTAAAACAAGCATAATAAGCACCATATGTAATAGCTGTCGTCATACCAGATATTCTAACCCATTTCATATCACTTTGCCAAAGACAGTAAACCCTAATTAAAGAGCCAATAGTAGGTAAAAAAGAAATCATACCTTGCCATGTAAAAACACAGTTCACACACACTAAAGTTTCGAATAAAATTAAAAGTAAAAAATATAAATCTTTATTAAATTTTTCCTTATGACAAAAAAGCAAAGATCTAATAAAATTTATAAAACTTAAAACTGCCCCTGTTAATGCACCTACTATAAATCCATATATAGATTCAAATAAACAGCTTAAAGACTGACAGTTTAAAGCTACTTTTCTATCTTTAACATAGCTACTTAAACATAGCATAACGAATGTCAAAATACTAAATATCATATTCCCACCTATAATATATATACCATAAATAAAAAGAAAAAAAGCAAGAAAAAAAGATGTAATCCATTTTTTTACACCTTTTTACAAATTTTAAAAAGAATCTATATTGATAACTGGACGTTTTTCATTATTTAAAAAACTACTAGCTTGTACGATAGTTCTAATAGAAGAAATAATCATACCTTTTTTACCAATTACACGTCCCATATCGTCATTACTCACTAATACTTCTATTGTGATTTTATCTTCATCATCAAAAGCCTTCACTGATACCATATCTGGATTTTTAACCAAACTTTTAACTAAAAACTCTGTTAAACTACCTAAATCCATAATTATTTGCTTTCTTTAGAATGTTTCATCTCATGGAATTTTTTATTAATTCCTTTTTTATTAAATAAACTTTTAACTGTATCAGTAGGAATAGCTCCTTCACTTAACCATTTTAAAGCAACTTCTTCTTTTATATTAATTTCAGCAGGTTCACTAATAGGATTATAAGTACCAACTAATTCAATATACTTACCATCTCTTTTTACTCTAGAATCTGCAGCTACAATACGGTAAAATGGTTTTCTTTTAGCTCCCATTCTTAAAAGTCTTAATTTAACTGCCATAATATCCCTCCATTTCTGCAATTAATTTTATCATACAATATAACCTGTGTCAACCTTTTTTGGTTAACACATTAAATATATTCATCAATATTAATCATCATTCCTTTAGGAAAAATAGTTTTAGGAATAAAAATAGTTTTATTTTTATTAACATCAAAAACCTCACAATTTTTCATATCATGATTAATAATATTTCCATTAAACCAATAATTTAAAAATTGATTAACTGTACCATGAGCAAAGACAAAAATATAATCATACTCATTAGATAAAGCTATATTTTTAATTTCTAAAGCTATATTTTTAACTCTTTTTTTAACATCATTTCTAGATTCACCCTTTGTATATACAGCATTATCTAAATCCTTTTTAGCATCTATAAAATATTTTTCACTTTCAGGATACATTCTTAAAACTTCGTCTACAGTATGCGCATAGTGAATACCAGAGTCAAATTCTATTAATTCATCTGAAGTTTTAATCTCGTAATTTTCGTTCATTTTCGATAAAGCATATTCTAAAGTTTGTCTAGTTCTTAAATAAGAACTTACATAAATTAAGATTTTCCCTTTAAAGTTATCTAAAAACTGTCCTAATTCTAAAGCCTGATTCACACCATAATTTTTTTCTATTGGCATATCTTTATTTAAAGCAATTTTCCATAAACCTTCTTGATTACTATAATTTGCATTATTTGCTGGTGTAAAAGCATGTCTAATTAAAAATATATTACTCATAAAACCACCTCTACTATAATTATAACAAAAAAGTGCGAAAATAACGCACTATTTTAAATAATCTTCAGATACCTTCTCATCGATTTCTTTTAATGTATCTTCATCTACATCGTCAACTATTTCATCCCAAGGCTCTTCATCTTCTTCAACGGCTATTTTAACTTTAGTCTCCCCAACAATTTCAACACCTAATTCTTTTTCAATATTAAATGATATTGTATTATCAGATTCGATATTAACACTAGAGCAAGTAGGTTGTTTTAAAGATCTAACAATAATATCCGTGTCACCAGATAAATCAGCATTTTCCCTAATTTTTACATTAAATAAATCATTATATTCAATTTTTTTATTAATAACTGCTGTTTTACTATCATTTTCATATGAATACCAAATATTTATATCAAAAGAACCATCTACGCCTATTTTATCTCCTGATTTATAACCTTTAAAATTATGATTAATTACCCAGCACCCTAAAACAGTAGTTGGTTTATTTTCAGTTTCTATAGTATAACTATTTTTAAAATGCTTTTTACCCTTTCCAATAATTGCCTTGGTTACTATTTCTTTATATGATGCCACATTATCACCCCTCACTTTAAGATATGCGTTTAACTTAAAAAAGTACACAAAAAAAGTAGTCTAAACTACTTTTTGAATAATAGGTAAAAATTTACTTAAATTTGGATCAGCTAAAATTTTCGCATATATAGCAAGTTTTTCAAGTTCACTTATATTTTTTAAATCTAAACTATCACTTACATCTACTCTATCAAAATTATCTTTTTTCTTAGCAGTATATTTTAAATCAAAATTACCACTAGATAAAATTTTATTATTTTCTTTTGTTTGATAGTTAAAATTATAAGTATATTTAGTTTTATTATCATTAACTACGAAAGTGAAATCCCCACTAGTTAAAACATCATCATCTTTAATAGAAAAAGTATATTTATCTTCTTCTTTAATCAAATTAATATATCCATTTTTCCATTCAAATTTAGCTTGAATAAACTCTTTGGTTTTATTATCAATAAACAAAGATATGTTTATTTTACCTTTTTTTTCAAATTCATCTTTAAGCCTCTTTAAATAATTATCTAAAGAAGTTTTGATAGAAGAATTATTAACTCCTTTCATTTTAGCTAAAACACTTACAAACTCTTCATTGGCCTTCAAAGTATTAATAAAAGTTTCAGAAATTCTATTTCTATTATTTTTATCAATAGTTAAAACTGTTTTATAACTTTTTATGTTTTTACTATCAATATTCTCTTTACTACCTAAAATCTTTTCATCAGCTATTACCTTATCAACAGCCTGATTTAAACCATCAAGTAAAACTTTTATATCGTTACCACTTACAAAATAACTTAATTTATTACTTCCAAGTTTAATATATTTCTCATAAATAGTAGGCACATAAACATAGGTATCATTACCATCCCCATAAATATTAGCACTTATAAAATCATTACCATCATAAGTCGTTTTTAAATCAATAAAACTCATACTACTAGAATTATCTTTAACATAATCAGCATTAAAAGAAATTTTACTAAGTTCATCATAAAGTTCTTTATCATTTAAAGAAGTCATATTCAAATCAAAAGTAATATTACCATCAGTAATATCATAGACATTTTCATTAATATTACTTTTTAAATAATCAAAAAGTCCATCTACTGTCTGTGTAAAAATAGTTTTAGGATTATTACTAAAAAAATTCAAACAAAATGTAATAGCAATAATCAAAATTAAAAATATCGCAATAAGCCAAGGAAGTTTAGAAAACCTAGCCTTCGCACTATTTTTAACTATATCAGTATAATTAACATTAAAATTTTCTCCTTTAGCGTCTTCATCCATTAATGAATCATCTAAAGCATCATTTGTTCTATCTTCTACCCTTTTAACAAATTCTTTTATTTTGTTTTCAGTATCCTTCATATACTTATCTCCTACTCTTTAAAACAATAATACCAAAATAATGAATTTTTTTCAAGGAAAAAAGATAGTCTAAACTATCTCTCCATCCATACTCCAAGTTTTAACGTCAGTAATCTTAACATCAACAATTTTACCCAACATCTCTTTAGGCGCTTTTACATTAACAAGTTTCATTGTATCTGTATAACCAGCAAGTTTCCCTTTTTTATCACTTTCTTCTTCTAATAAAACAGGAACTATTTTATTTAAATACTTTTGATTAGCTTCTAAAGCATATTTATTAACAAGTTCATTTAATTCATGTAATCTTTCTTCTTTGACTGAAAGTGGTGTATCATCTTTCATTTTAGCAGCTGGTGTTCCTTCTCTCGGTGAAAAGATAAATGTAAATGCTGAATCATACATACATTTATTCACAACATCTAAAGTTTCTTTAAAATCTTCTAGAGTTTCTCCTGGAAAACCAACTATAATATCTGTTGTAATAGATGCGTTAGGAACTATTTTCTTAATCTTATCAAATAATTTTAAATAAGATTCTTTAGTATATCTTCTTCCCATTAATTTAAGTATTCTATCAGAACCAGACTGTAAAGGTAGATGAATATAAGGCATAATATTAGGATATTTTCCAATAATTTCTATCATCTTATCTGTAAAATCCCAAGGATGTGATGTTACAAATCTAACTCTTTCAATATTTGTTTTAGCTACTTCTTCTAACAAATCACTCATATCATAATCTGCATTCAAATCTTTACCATAAGCATTAACATTTTGACCAAGTAAAGTAACTTCTTTATAACCTTTATCCTTTAAAGATTTAACTTCGTTTATAATATCTTTTAATCTTCTACTTCTTTGTTTACCCCTCGTATAAGGAACTATACAATAAGTACAAAATTTATCACAACCATACATAATATTTACCCAAGCTTTATATTTACTATCTCTTTTAACAGGTATATCTTCTACAATATCACCCTCGATAGACTTAACATCGATAAATGTTTTGTTTTTATGCATAGCCTCATACAAAATATTAGGTAATTCATCGATATTATGAGTACCAAAAACAAAATCTAAAAATTTAAACTTATTTAAAATTTCATCAACAACAACCTCTTCTTGAGCCATACAACCACATACACCAGTGATAATGTCAGGTCTATCTTCTTTCAAATGTTTAAGTCTACCTATCATACCAAAAACTTTATTATGGGCGTTTTCCCTAATAGCACATGTATTAAGTAAAATCAAATCTGATTTTTCCATGTCATCATTTTCTTTAAAACCCATTTCTTCTAAAATAGCTTTAATATTTTCAGAATCATGGACATTCATTTGACAGCCGTATGTTTTAACATAATAAGTTTTACCAACACCTATTTTTTTAAACTTATCATCCATTTCAAAATTTCTTACCAATACTTCATTTTTAGTTCTTTTTTTAGCTTGATCTAAATGTGGCATCAACATAAAATCACTTCCTTAAAAAAAGCCAGTAAATCTAGCCTACACTTCACCAATAACAATTAAAATCATTGGTTTACACTCTGTTTGCTCGTAAAAATATTTACCAACTTTATCTCTTATTTCAAATTTAACTTTAGAAAAATCTACATAATTAGTCTTAGTATTTTTCAAAATTATTTCACTAGCAATTTTACTAGCTTCTTTAATTAAATCGATATTATCTCTAACAAATATAAATCCCCTAGTTACAACTTCAGGTCCAGCTAAAACTTCTTTAGTTTCTTTATTTAAAGTAGCAGTAATAATAACAATACCACTATCACTTAAAATTTCTCTATCTTTAAGTACTAACTCTCCTACATCTCCTGCTGAAAGGCCATCAATTAAAATATCATCGATAGGTTCTTTCATACCGTTATCTACTAATTCACCATTTTCAAAATAAGCAACTTCACCATTTAATCTAAGTAAAATATTCTCATCATTCATACCCACTTCTTTAGCTACGTTTTTATTTGCAACCTGATGACGATACTCACCAATAACTGGCATATAGTATTTAGGTTGCATCAAATCTATCATAAGCATTAAATCTTCTGAAGAAGCATGATGAGATAGATATTTTCTTTTAGAAAGTTCTATTACATTAGCTCCGACTTTAGCTAAACCATCTAATAATTTAGTAGCTGTTCTTTCCATACCATCTTCGATAGGAGATGCGAATATAACAGTATCTTCTGATTTAACTGTAATAAATTTATCATAACCTCTAACAATTCTTTTTAAATTAGAAAAAGGTTTTTCCCTTTCATCTGAAATAATAACGACAATTTTATCATCTTTGACATGACCAATAGGTAAAATCCTTTTTTTATCAAATGAAACATAACCTTTATCAATTGCTTTTAATAAAACTGTTTCTAAAGTTTTACCCATAACAACAACATTACGATCAGTATTTTTTATCTCATTAAATAACTCTTGTATTCTATAAAGTTGCGCTTGATAAATATTATATAAAATTCTACCATCAGTTTTATTCAAAATTTCTCTAATAGCTCCTGCTGTTCTATGATGTGGAGAAGTAAATCCCTGTTTATCTGCATATATTGATTCAGAAAGTAAACATAATACACCTTGTTTACCAACATATGCAAGTTTACCAATATCAGTCTTATAAGCTCCAAGCATAGTTGAATCAAATACAAAATTTCCTGTATAGAAAATTGCACCATCTGGAGTATATAAAACATAACCAACATTACCTGGAACCATATGTGTTAAAGAAATAGGAAAAATACTATTTTTACCAAAGTTAATTTTTCTATGAGGTTTTATAATTCTTAAATTTTTGACATTTAAATTATCAGCAAGTAAATCATCTTTAACAATTTCCATGGTAAACTCTGTACCATAAATAGGTAAATCAGGAATTTCTTTTAAAATTTCTGATAAAGCCCCCATATTATCATAATGACCGTGTGTAATAAATATACCTTTAATGTTTTTTTTATTTTTCTTAATATAATCATAATTTGGAATAATATAATCTACTCCAAGCATTTTATCATCCGCATATTTTAATCCGGCATCAAATATAAAAATATCATGGTCGACATCTACGACATACATATTTTTACCGTCTTCATTTAATCCGCCTAAAGCGAATATTTTAATCTTACTCATTTCTACTCCTTTCTTTCTTTAAAAAGTCTAAATAATTATAACAAAAAAAGCTTTAAAAAGCAATTTTAAATAAATATTTTATCGAGTTCTTTATTAGGTAAAAGCATCTTAATTCCTTTGACAATTTTAATTTCATATTCTTTAGTTTTTGTCTTAAGCATTTCACCATCAATACAAAAACTTTTTCTAGGTGTCTCTTTTAAACTGATTTTTAAATTATCAGTTTTGAAAAAATAAAATCCAGGTACTTTAGTAATATCACTAGTTTTAAGTAAATATAAACTTCTAATAATATCTTTTTTAGTTGTTATATTAGAAAGTAAAACTTCAAATTTACCATCATTCATTTTTACGTCTTGTAAAACCTCTAAACCACCCATTCTACTAGCATTACAAATTAAAGCAAAAGAATATAGTCCTTTATATGTCTCTCCATTAGCTGTATAAGTCATTTCAAATAAATGAGTTTTTTGATTAAAAGATTTTAAAGCATTTATCATATAAGCAAAATAACCTAATTTTTCTTTTAAATTTCTTGGTGTATCATAAGCAACATCAGTAAATTTACCAAGACCAGCCACATAGACAAAAGGTACATCATTAATTGTACATATATCTAAATCTTTTACAGTACCTTCTAAAATCATCTTTAAATTATTTATAGGATTTTTACCCATACCAAAAGTAGCTCCTAAATCGTTAGTAGTACCAAGTGGGATATGCGTTAGAAGTAGTTTATTTTCTCTTTTTAAATTACCTGTAACTATTTCATTAAATGTTCCATCTCCACCTAAAGATATAACTAAATCAATATCATCAGATAATTCGGTCATAATTTTTTTTGCATGACCTGCATATTTTGTAAAAATAATATCTACTTCATACTCATATTCATTTAAAATATTTTTAAATTTATTAGCTAAAACTTCTTTGTTATTTTTACCACTATTTGGGTTACAAATTAAAACACTTTTTTTCATAAATAAACACCATCTTCATTATACATGAATTTTATGCAAATGCAAAAATATTATCTACAAAAATTTTTTTCTTTATTAAAAACATATTCTCTAATATCAGGAAAAAGCAAAGATATAACTT
>CALVRL010000010.1 GCA_944358625.1 uncultured Bacilli bacterium
ACACTTGGTAATTTCCAATTAACTAATATACCACCAGCTCCAAGAGGAGTTCCACAAATCGAAGTTACATTTGATATTGATGCGAATGGTATTGTTAATGTTAAGGCTAAAGATTTAGGTACTAATAAGGAACAGTCTATTACTATTACATCTTCAACTAATTTATCTGATGATGAAATTGATAAGATGGTTAAGGAAGCTGAAGCTAATAAAGCTGCTGATGAGAAACGTAAAGAAGAAGCTGATGTTAAAAACGAAGCTGAACAAATGATTTTTGCTACTGAAAAAGCTATTAAAGATTTAGGTGACAAACTTGATGATAAAGATAAAAAACAAGCTGAAGATTTAGTTAAAGATTTAGAAGAAGCACTTAAGAAAGATGATTTAGATGATATTAAAGCTAAGAAGGATAAATTACAAGAAAAAGCTATGGAACTTGGTGCGAAAGTTTACGAAGAAGCTGCTAAAAAAGCACAAGCAGAGCAAAAAGATGAATCATCTGATAAAAAAGATGGCGATGTAAAGGACGCTGAATACGAGGAAAAATAGAAGTTCTAGGTGACTAGAACTTTCTCTTTATGAAAGGAAATGTTATGACTATAAAAGATAAAACTAGAGATGAAATTGATGATAAGTATAAGTGGGATTTAAGTCAGATTTACTCTTCTTTAGAAGAGTGGAACAAAGACTTTGAATATGTTAAAGCAAATGGTGATAAGTATTTAGAGTTTAAGGGTAAGCTTAATAATGCAGATAATATATTAAAGTATTTTAAGTTTGATGAAGAGTTTTCTAAAAAAGCTGACAGTTTATATATGTATGCAGCTTTAAAGTTTGATGAGGATACTAGTAATAGTAAATATCAAGAATTAAAAGGAAAGATAGAAAAAGTACTTACGGATTTATCGGCGAAGACTTCATTTGTCATTCCGGAGTTACTTAAGCTTTCAAAAGAAGATTTTGATAAATTCATGATAGAAAAAGATGAGCTTAAAATGTATGATTATGAATTTAGAAATATTCTTAGGATGAAGAAGCACATTTTATCTGATAAGGAAGAGGAATTACTTGCTAGTTTAGGTAAGAGCTTGAATAATTCTGAAGATACGGCTAGTTATTTAAGAAATTCTGATATGAAGTTTGGAATTATTAAAGATAGTTTAGGTAATGATGTGGAGCTTTCTAATACTAATTTTTCTAAATATATTATGGATAGTAATAGAGATGTTAGAAAAAGTGCTTTTGAAACTTTATATAAAGAGTATGAAAATTTAAAAAATACTTTTGCCTCTAGTTATGCTGGTAAGGTTAATACAGATAATGTACTTGCTTTAAGGCGTGGCTTTAAGGATGCAAGAGAAGCTGCTTTATTTGGAAGTAATATAGATAGCAAGGTTTATGATAATTTGATTAAGGTGATTCACGATAATTTATCTATTATGGATAATTATTATGCTTTGAAAAAAGAGGTTATGGGATTAGATGAAGTGCATATTTATGATATATATAGTAGTTTAGTTCCAGAGTCTGATAAAACTTATACTTTTGAAGAAGCTAAGAAAATTGTTTTGGATGCTTTATCTATTTTGGGTGATGATTATATTTCTAATTTGAATAAGGCTTTTGATGAAAAGTGGATAGATGTTATGCCAAGTAAAGGTAAAAAAGGTGGAGCTTATTCATGGGGAAGCTATACGACTAATCCATATTTACTTTTAAACTTTAATGATAAGTTTACAGATATTTCTACTTTAGCTCATGAGCTTGGTCATTCGATGCATTCATATTATTCTAATAAAAATAATCCTTATATATATCATCAGTATAAGATATTTGTGGCTGAAGTTGCTTCACAGGTTAATGAGTTAATTTTGGCTAGATATTTGATTGATCATACTTCTGATAAAAATGAGAAGTTAGCTATTTTGGATAGTTTAATGGAACTTTTTAAAGGTTCTATTGTTCGTCAAACGATGTTTGCTGAATTTGAATATTTAACTCATAAGAAAGAAGAGGAAGGAACTATTTTAACTAGTGAGTTTTTATCTAGTGAATATTATAAATTATATTCTTTATATTCTGGTCATAATATGATTAGCGATAAAGAGATTAGGTATGAATGGGAAAAAATTCCACATTTCTATTATGATTTTTATGTGTATCAATATGCGACAGGGTTAGCTGCGGCTAATTATATCGCTTCTAAAATCATGGAAGGTGATAAAGAGGCTTTGAATAATTACTTGAAATTTTTAACTTTGGGTGGTAGTATGGATCCTATAGATGAACTTAAGGTTGCTGGTGTTGATATGAATAACCCTAAAGTTATAGAAGAGGCTATGGATACATTTAAGGGTTTAATAGATGAATTTAAAAATATATACCGAAGTAGGTGATTAGATGAATAAAAAAGATTATTATGAGGTATTAGGCGTTTCTAAAACAGCTTCACAAGATGAGATTAAAAGTGCTTTTAGAAAATTAGCTAAAAAATATCATCCGGATGTTTCTAAAGAACCTGATGCGGCTGAAAAATTTAAAGAAGCGCAGGAAGCTTATGCTGTTTTATCTGATGAAAATAAAAGAAAACAATATGATCAGTTTGGTCATGCGGCTTTTAGTGGTGGAGCAGCTGGTGGAAGTTATGGTGGCTTTTCGGGATTTGATTTTGATGATATTGATTTTGGTGATATTTTTGATGGTATGTTTGGTGGTTTTTCTTCTTTTGGTTCATTTGGAGGAAGAAGAGGTTCTGCTAGAAAACAAAAGGGACCGGATCATGTTATTCAAATTGATTTGGATTTTGAAGATGCTGTTTTTGGATGTAAGAAAACTATTAATTTAACTTTGAATGAAAAATGCGCAGACTGTAATGGATTAGGTGGTCATGGTTCTAGAACTTGTGATAAGTGTCATGGTTCTGGTACGATTACTAGTCAGCAACAGACTTTATTTGGCGCTTTTATGGCAAAAACAACTTGTGATAAATGTGGTGGAAGTGGAACTATATTTGAAGATACTTGTTCTACTTGCCGTGGAACTGGCAGGGTTAAGAAAAATAAAGATATTGAGGTTACGATTCCAGCTGGTGTAGATACGGGAGTTCAACTTAGGATTTCTGGTAAGGGTGAAGCTGGAGTTAATGGTGGACCTAATGGTGATATCTATTTAGAATTTCATGTTAGAAAACATCCTATATTTGAAAGAGAGGATAATGATATTTATTTAGATATGCCTATTACTATTACGGATGCCGTACTTGGAGGTAAAATAGAAGTTCCAACTTTATATGGAACAGTTAAAGTTAGCGTACCTGCAGGTTCTTTAAGTGGTGATAAGCTTAGACTTAAAGGTAAGGGTGTGGCTGATGTTAATAATGGCCGTAAGGGTGATATGTATATTGTTTTAAATGTTATTACACCTAAAAAATTATCAAGAGATCAGAAAAAATTATTTGAATCTTTAGCTAAAACTGATTTAGATGATTCTAAAGAATTTGATAAGATTAAGAAATATTTATAGTTTATTTTGAATTGCCAACTATTTAGTTGGTGATTTTTTGTGTACTAGGAATTTGCTTTGCAAAAATAAAAACCAAACAAATGTTTGAGAAAACTATTTACAAATATAATTATTTGTAGTATATTGAATACATCAAAGAGGGTGATAACGTGAATATATTAAAAGGTTATGTGTTTAGAATGTATCCTAATAAAAAGCAAGAACAGTTAATTAATAAAACTATAGGATGCTCTAGATTTATATATAATTATTTTTTAGATGATAAAATTAAAGAATATAAGATAGTAGGTAAAAGTAAAAGTGCATATGATCAAATCAAATTAATTCCTTTACTTTCTAAAGAAAAAGAGTGGCTAAAAGAAGTAGATAGCTGCGCTTTAAGAAATAGTTTATTTAATTTAGAAGATGCTTTTAAAAGATTTTATAAAGGAAGTGGATATCCTAGATTTAAAGCTAATGGAGTACATGAAAGATATAAAACAAATAATATTAAAAACTGTTATAAAGGAAAAGAATATAATTCTATTAAACTAGATTTAAAAAATAAAACCATCACACTTCCAAAACTCCAAGAAGTAAAAATAAGAGGTTATAGGAATAAAGAAATAATAATAGGTGAAATTAAAAGTGCAGTTATAAAAAAAGAAGCTGGCAGATACTATGTCAGTGTATTAATAGAAGAAGAGTTAATTAGACCAACAATTATACCAAGAAGTATAATAGGAATAGATTTAGGAATAAAAGATTTAATAGTGACAAGTCACAATGAAAAAATAGAAAATAAAATTAAAATAAATACTAAAAGATTAATAGGACTTCAAAGAGGACTATCAAGATGTAAAGCTGGAAGTAAAAATAGATATAAACTAAAATTAAAAATACAAAGGTTATATCAAAAGATAAGAAATGCAAGAAAGCATATGATACATGATATAACAAATAAACTAATAAAAGAAAATGACATTATAGTAACCGAGAATTTAGATGTAAAAAGTATGCAGAAGAATCATTATATAGCAAAAGGATTAAACGAAAACCCAATTTCTGAAATAATAAGAGTACTTAAATATAAAGCTGCTTGGAATAATAAAAGGATAATCCAAATAGATAAATATTATCCAAGTAGTCAGATATGTAGTATATGTGATTATCAAAATAAAGAAGTAAAAGATTTGAAGTTAAGAAATTGGGAATGTCCAAAATGTCATACAAAACATGACCGTGATTATAATGCAGCACTCAACATAATGTTCGAAGGGTTAAAAATATATATGAAGGGATTAGAACAAACTATCTAACCATAAATTTTGACAATTATAAAGTAAGGGTGGCGACCATCCGATATTGGTCTATGGAGGAGTCTTAGATTCCAAAGAAGTAGAAATGGTTTACCGTGAGGTAAGCTGGGTCAAAATTTATTTTGACTTTTGTTCTGTTAGTAAAGATATTTATGAGCTTGGGCTTATAGAAGTTAAAACTAAGTTTGGTAATAAAGTTAAGGCTTATGATTTGGAAAGATCAATATGTGATGTTATTAAATTTCGTAAAAGACTAGATTTAGATACGGTGAAGTATAGTATTAAAAAATATTTGAAAAGCAATAAAAGGAACATGAAAAAATTGCTTGAGTATGCGGAAAAGTTAGGAATTAAGGATGAAGTAATAGATATTGTCAGTTTACTTTACGATGGCAAAATAGAAGACTTGAAGGTTTAGTATGAATGATATTGTTAATAAGGAAGAGATAAAAATAGAAAATTTAATTTATGAGATAAGAGGAAAACAAGTAATGCTTGATAGTGAAATATCTGCAACCAAATGTCACGGAATAATTTACTAGACTTAGTTACTTTTGAATACTTAAGCAAAAATATAATATTATCAATATTAAATTGATGCGTGCGTTCTAATATTATATGTAAAATAAGTTTTTAAATTATTAGGTAAGGTAATAAAAATAATAGATTAGTAGCTTGAGTTATGTTGGAATTTTAACTGATATAGAAATAAATTTTCTTAATGATAAAATAGTAAAATTTAAGCGATAAGCAATTTTAAGGTAATAAGATTTATTCATTGCAAAACAAGAGATTGCTTTTTATGCAAAAGGAAATTTATCTCCTTTTAGTTATAAATTTTTGAAAGAGTTTTATATTTAGTATGTAAAGTTTGAATGTCTAAAAATTTGTGCACAATTAGTTGACATAATCTTAAAAAAATGATATATTACTGGTGATTGGTACTTAGGAAACTTTCGAAGCCCTAAGTCGTTTTATTTTAAGGACGTGATTTAATGAAAGAATATAAGAATTCTAAAGAGTTGCTAGACTATATAATTTCTAAAGGTGTTATTGTAACAAATAAAGATTTTGCTTTAGACAAAATCAAAAAGTATTCTTATTATTCTATCATAAATACATATAAAGATGTATTTAAAGATTCAAGTAACAATTATAAAAACAGTGTAACCTTTGATGAAATATATTCATTATATGAATTTGATAAAAATATTCGTTCTATATTTTTAAAATATATTTTAGAAATTGAAACTGTCATTAAATCATTATTAGCAGAACTTTTATCCTTAAAATATGGTATTGATAATTATTTGTTAAAAAATAATTTTGATAATAATATTAATTCTAAAATTATACAAGATAATATTGATAAAATAAATGAGGAAATAGCTAAGCAAAATGGTAAACATGAGGCTATTACACATTATATTAACGAATATGGTTTTGTTCCGCCTTTTGTTTTAATTAAAATTTTAACATGGGGTGAATTGAGTCGTCTATATAGCATGCTTAAACAAACAGATAGGCAAGCTATTAGTAAAGAGTTTAAGGTGCCAGATAATTTTTTAAAGCAAGTGATGAAAAATATTACTATGATTAGGAACATTTGCGCTCATAATGATAGAATGTTTTCTTTTCACAGTAAGTTTTTGATTACTTTTAAAATAATAGATAGTAGTTATAAGAATAAAGATAATTCGACTAATGTTTATATGATTATGAAATCTATGCAACGGTTATTAGATAAAAATAAAAGTGATGAGTTTGAAAGATTAGTAAATTTAGAAATTGAAAAGTTAAAAGCTAATATTAAATCTGTTGGTATTAATTTAATTTTGTATTTAATGGGATTTTTCAATGAATAAAATTAATTATATTGAATAAAATATTAATGATTGGTACTTAGAAAACTTTCGAAGCTCTAAGTCGTCAGACCTCTATACAGCGTATAGGGGTTTTTGAGTGTTTGTTTTTTAATATAAATATATTTGTAAACTAGGAAATAATTTAATAGAATTTTAAGGTGGCATTTGGTAACAGCAAGTGACTTAGCTAGGCTTTATGAATGTACGAATGGAACTAAGACTATTAATTTAGCTGTTAAAAGGCATATTAATAGATTCCCAGAAAGATTTATGTTTAGGCTTACTAAAGAAGAATATGATTATTTGCGGTTTCAATTTGAAACCACAAACATTAGTAACATGTCTAGAAGTTTACCATATGTTTTTACAGAACAAGGAGTAGCTATGCTTGCGACTGTTCTTAGGACGAAGGTTGCAGAAGATGTCAGTATAAAGATTATGGATGCATTTGTAGCGATGAGAAAATATGTATCATCTAATTTGCTTGAGCAAAAATATATTAATAATATGGTATTAGAAGATCATGATAAAATTAAAGTTTTAGAAGAATCATTTAATAAGTTAGAAGAAAAGAAAAGAGCAAATGAAATATATTTTGATGGTCAGATTTACGATGCATATTTTAAAATTCAAAATATATTTAAAGAGGCTAAGGAAGAACTTATTATAATTGATGGTTATGCGGATAATACTATTTTAAATATTGTTAAGAGATTAAAAGTAGATGTTACACTTATAACTAAACCAAATAATTTATTAACTAAGCAAGACATTTTAAAATATAATAAGCAATATAAGAATTTAAAAGTTAAGTTTGATAATAGTTTTCATGATAGGTATTTTATTTTGGATAATAAAGTGGTTTATCACTGCGGAGCAAGTATAAATAGAATAGGTTATAAAACATTTTCTATCACGTTAATTGGGGATGAAGAAGTTTGTAATTTGCTTTTGAATAAAGTTAGAAAAATAAAGTAGAAAAGTTGTTTTATGTAGAAATACTGAAAGATTTTCCAAATAATTTAGTTTTGTATTTGATAATTGTGATTTGAAAACTTTGAGGTCGTAATTTTTGATTTCAAATATAAATAGATAAAGTTAATAAAATTTTATATTGTTAAGATTTAAGAAAGATGGTGAAAAATATGAATGATAAATATATATTTAAAACAGACGCTTTAGAAGAAATGAAACTTGTAGTTAATAGACATAAATTGGTGTCGGCTTTATATGAATTAGAAAATTGGCGAAGAAATTTATACAAAGGTTATGATAATAATATAAAATATTTACGAAATGGGAAAATATATGATCAGTGGGAAAATATTGGCGAGAATTTTTCGAGTGATGACACTACCGATTGTAAAGATGTTTATTTAGTAGAAGATATTATAAATCAAATAGATGATATACTTTATGATGTTAATAATATTATAAATGGATGATTACAAGTTTACATTAGCTTGTATTTTTTTGTGAAACATATTGATTTGGTTGACTAATGCTTACTTAAAAGATTATAATTTAAAAGTAGAAGGTAGGTGTATATGATGGAAGCATGGAGAAGTTTTAAAGGAGAAGAATGGAAAAAGGGAATTAATGTAAGTGATTTTATTAAATCCAATTATACAAAATATAATGGTGATGAGGCGTTTTTAAAAGGAACTACTAAAAAAACGGATAGTGTTTGGGGTAAATGTTCTGAACTTTTGAAAGAGGAATTAAAAAAGCATGTTTTAGATATAGATACACTTCATATGAGCGCTATTAATGCTTTTGAACCTGGTTATATTAATGAAGATGATGATGTTATTGTTGGTTTGCAAACTGATGCACCATTAAAAAGAATGGTTAATCCTTATGGTGGTATTAGAATGGTTTATCAAGAACTTGATGCTTATGGTTATAAATTAGATCCGACTGTTGATAAATATTTTAATGAATTTAGAAAAACTCATAATCAAGGTGTTTTTGATGTTTATACTGATGAAATTAGAAGAGCTAGACATAATGGACTTTTAACTGGTCTTCCTGATGCTTATGGTAGAGGAAGAATTATTGGTGATTATAGAAGAGTTGCTTTATATGGTATAGATTATTTGATGAAAGAAAAGAAAAAAGACTGGGATAATTTAACTGGTCCAATGACTGATGATTTAATTAGACTTAGAGAAGAAGTTTCTATGCAATATAGGGCTTTAGATGAAATTAAAAAAATGGCCTTAAGATATGGATTTGATATTTCTTTACCTGCTACTAATTCTAAAGAAGCTGTACAGTGGACTTATTTTGGTTATTTAGCTTCAGTTAAAGAAAATAATGGGGCTGCTATGAGTTTGGGTAGAGTAGATGCTTTCTTTGATATTTATTTTGAAAGAGATTTAAAGGAAGGTACTATTTCTGAAGAGGAAATTCAAGAGTTAATTGATCAGTTTGTTATAAAATTAAGGTTAGTAAGACATTTAAGAACTCCTGATTATGATGAGTTATTTTCTGGTGATCCTACTTGGGTAACTTGCTCTATTGGTGGAATTACTAATGAAGGTGAAAGTATGGTTACTAAAACTAGTTTTAGACTTTTAAATACTTTAACTAATTTGGATACTTCACCAGAACCTAATATGACTGTTTTATGGTCTACTAAGTTACCTGAGGCTTTTAAGAAGTACTGCGCTAAAATGAGTATTGAAACGGATGCGATTCAATATGAAAATGATGAGGTTATGAGACCGGTTTATGGTGATGATTATGCTATTGCGTGTTGCGTTTCGGCTATGCGCGAGGGTAAGGATATGCAGTTTTTTGGGGCTAGATGTAATTTAGCTAAATCACTTTTATATGCGATTAATGGTGGTGTTGATGAAAAATCTGGTGAACTTGTTGTCGAAGGTTTTGATAAAATAACTGATGAAGTTTTGGATTACGATAAAGTTAAAGATGCTTATTTTAAAATGATAGAAAAAGAAGCTGAAATTTATTCTAATGCGATGAATATTATTCATTATATGCATGATAAGTATGCTTATGAAGCTGGTCAGATGGCTTTACACGATACTTTTGTCAATAGATTGATGGCTTATGGTGTTGCTGGGCTTTCTGTGGCTACTGATTCACTTTCTGCTATTAAGTATGCGAAAGTTAAACCTATTAGGAAAGATGGTATTGCTATAGATTTTGAGATAGATGGTGATTTTCCTAAATATGGTAATGATGATGATAGGGTAGATAATATTGCTAAAGAAATTTTGGATAAGATGTTTAAAGAACTTTCTAAACATAAATGTTATAGAAATGCTCATCCTACTTTATCTGTTTTAACTATTACTTCTAATGTTGTTTATGGTGAAAAAACTGGTGCTACTCCTGATGGTAGAAAAGCTGGTGAGGCTTTTGCTCCTGGGGCTAACCCAATGCATGGAAGGGATAGTAGTGGTGCTATTGCATCGCTTAATTCGGTAGCTAAACTTGATTATGCGAATTGTTGCCGTGATGGTATTTCTAATACATTTAGTATTGTTCCATCTTCTTTAGGTCATTCTTTAGAAGAGAGGGTAGATAATTTAGTTTCTTTACTTGATGGTTATTTTGTTCAAGGAGCACACCATTTAAATGTTAATGTTTTAAATAGAGAAATGTTAATAGATGCAATGAATAACCCTGATAAATATCCACTTTTAACAATTAGGGTATCTGGTTATGCTGTTAGATTTAATAGACTTACTAGAAAACAACAAGAAGAAGTTATTGCAAGGACTTTCCATGAAAAAATGTAGTGGTTCTGTTGATTTTATCGAGACTATGGGTTTAGTTGATGGCCCTGGTATCAGGACGGTTGTATTTTTGAGTGGATGTAAACTTAGGTGTTTATATTGTCATAATCCAGAAATGTGGACTAAAGGTAAGGATAATTATACGCCTTTGGAATTAGTTAAAAAGATACTTAGAAATAAACCTTATTTTGGTAATAAAGGTGGGGTAACTTTTTCTGGCGGTGAACCTCTTTTGCAGTTTGATTTTTTGGTGGAGTGCTCTAAGTTACTTAAAAAAGAAGGTATTAATATTGTTTTGGATACTGCTGGTGTTGGACTTGGTGAATATAAAGAAATACTTGATTTAGTGGATTTGGTAATACTGGATATTAAATATACTGATAAAGAGGGTTATAAAAAATTGACTGGTCTAGATATTGATGAGTCTGAAAAGTTTATTTATGAGTTAAATAAAAGTGGTAAACCGGTATGGATTCGTCAGGTTATTGTTCCTGGTTTAATGGATAGTTTAGAATATATTGATAGTTTGGCTAGATATATTTTAAAGATTAAAAATGTTCAAAAAATAGAATTTTTACCTTTTCATCATTTGGGATTTTCTAAATATGAAAAACTTGGAATTAAAAACCCATTAAAGGATGTTTTAGAGATGGATAAGGATAAATGTGATTTACTTTATAGTGAATTTATGAAGAAATATAATGAATTAAAGGAGAAGTTATGATATTTATATGGCTTCCTAAATGTTCGACATGTCAGAAGGCTAAAAAATGGCTTGATGATAATGGCATTAAATATACTTTGAGAGATATTGTTTTGGATACTCCTAGTGAAGAAGAACTTAAAATATGGATTAATAAAAGCGGTTTAGATATAAAGAGCTTTTTCAATACTTCTGGTCTTAAATATAGAAATCTTGGGTTAAAGGATAAGATGGATAGTATGAGTTTTGATGATAAGGTTAAATTACTTTCTAGTGATGGTATGCTTATTAAAAGACCACTTTTAATTGGTGATAAAATAATTGCCGGTTTTAAAAATTATGATAAATTAAAATAAAGAGTTTTTGGCTCTTTATTTTTGTTATTTTATTTTTAAATTTTATAATGAGGTTGCATTATCTTTGTTTTTATTTTATAATATTTTTAAATTTGGAAGGTGGTTTTATGAATAGTGAATTTGAAGGCTATATAGAAGAATATAAAAAGGCGCAGGAAAAAATTAAGATAAAAAAAGAGGCTTTGGATTTATTAAAACAAAGAATGTCTATTTTGAAAAAAGAGACTAAAGCTGATTTAAAATCTTTAAAAAAATATGGAAAAGATAAATTTATTTATATTAATTTGGGTGATATATTAAATGAAATTTCAAAGATTAAAAATATCCCTTTAGAAAATTTGAATGTTAGTGCTTATTTTTCTTCGGTTAATAGTGGTGGAAGAAATGGTTCTCATTTTAAATATGATTTGGAAAAGTCTGATTTTTTGAAATTTAATGAAGGTATTTTAAATGTTTTGATTACTGATAGGTTTGATAATTTTGATACAAAATTTGCATTCAACTGTTTTTTAACTGATATACAAAGTGATGATAAAACTTTGCTTGATCATATGATTTTAAGAAAGTATGAAAGTGAAATTGATTATAATTATTATATGAGTAATATCAGTTATTCTAGTTTAGCGTTGGATGAAAAGAGCGCCGAATTTATTAATTGCCGTTTTAGTTTAAATCAAATTATGGATTATCAAAATAATTCTGATGTGTTTAGTAAAGCTGTTTTAAATGCTATGAATAAGTCAAAAGAAAAAGTATTAGTGAAATAAATGCATGTTTTAGCATTTATTTTTCATATACTTTATATGTATGAAATTTATATTGAATACATCAAAGATATATGTGTATATTAAAAAATCATATATAAAAAGTTAGAAAAAACTATCCATGTATGAATTTTGATAAGTTAAGTAGTAATGATTTACTGTTAAGGTAAATTTGGTCAAATTTTGTTTGGATTTTTGCTCTTTTTCTTGCGCATAGATTTTAAATATATTATAATTATTTTATGGAGAGTGATATTTGATGGATAATATTTTAAATGAAACTGAAAATAAGATGAGGGAAGCTGTTTTAACTATGGAAAAACGTTTTACTAATGTTAGAGCAGGTAGAGCTAATCCGGCTATTTTGGATGGTGTTATGGTTACTTATTATGGAAGTGCTACACCATTAAAATCTTTAGCTACTATTTCTATTCCTGAAGCTAGACAGCTTATGATTAAACCTTTTGATAGGTCTAGTTTAAATGATATCGAAAAAGGTATTTATGAAGCTAATATTGGTCTTACTCCTAATAATAATGGAGAATGTATTATTTTAAATATTCCAGCTTTAACTGAAGAAACTAGAAAAGAATATGTTAAGCAAGTTAAGCAAATTGCGGAAGATGGTAAGATTAATTTAAGAGGAATTAGACAAGATAGTAATAATGATATTAAGAAAAACGAGGATTTAACAGAGGATGAAAAGGATAATTTAATGGACGATGTTCAAGAGTTAATTAATAAATATAATAAGATAATCGATGAAAAAGAAAAGGAAAAAGAAAAAGAGCTTCTAACTGTTTAGGGGGATATTATGTTTGGCCGAAAGGTTAGTAAAGATTTAGATATTAAAAAGGTTAATGAGGTTACTGATTTAGCTTCTAAAGTTTTAAAGGTGTTTTATCTTTTATTAATAGCGGCTACTATTTATGTTGTTATTAGATTATTTAAAGAAACTCATGTTTTAGATTTTGTATTTAAAATTTTAGAAATTTGTTTGCCTTTATTTATTGGTATTTTAATTGCATGGCTTTTTGATCCTTTTATAAAATGGCTTGAGAGTAAACAAATAAGAAGAACTCTTGGAGCTATTATTACTTATTTTATTATATTTATCGTTATATTTTTAGTACTAGTAACTTTAATTCCTTTATTGGTCGATCAGGTTAGAGAGTTTGCAAAAATAATTCCTGATGTCTTTGGTACGGTGAAGGGATGGGTTACTGATTTATTTAATACTTTGGATAATTCTGAGGTTATCGATTTTGGTAAAATGAAAGAGGAAATGTTTACTTCTTTAGAGGGTTTTGCGACTAATATTACTACTACTTTACCTCAAAATATTATCGGTTTTATTACTGGATTATTTTCGGGATTTGGTGTATTTGTTTTGGGTTTAATTATTGGATTTTTCTTGATCATTAATTTTGATAGTAGTAGTAAACTTTTTAATTTTGTTCCTAGAAAATTTAGAGAGACTACTATAGAACTTTTGGATGATGTTAATGGTTCGCTTAGAAATTATGTCAAGGGCGCGGTTTTAGACTGTACACTTATATTTGTAATTTCTTCTATTGCTTTTTGGCTTATTGGTCTTAAAGCACCTATGCTTTTTGGTTTGTTTTGCGGACTTACTAATATTATTCCTTATGCAGGTCCTTATATTGGAGGAGCTCCTGCAGTAATAGTTGGGTTGACACAAAGTCCAACTATTGGTATTTTAGTTTTTATTGCTATTTTTGTTATTCAATTTTTGGAGGGTAATTTCTTACAACCTATTATTATGTCTAAAACTACTAAATTACATCCTGTAACTATTATGCTTGGTTTACTTGTATTTGGTTATTTCTTTGGAATTGTAGGTATGCTTATTTCAACTCCAGTTATTGCGGCTTTAAAAACGGTATTTAAATTTTATGATAATAAATATGGAATTATTGATAAGAATATAGATAAAACCACGGTTTAGTGGTTTTTATGTAGGAGGCGCTTATGAAAATATTTGTTATTGCTGGTAAGGCTAGGCATGGTAAGGATACTGTTGCTGGATATATAAAAGATTATTATGAAAATAAAAAAGTCATTAATTTAGCTTATGGCAGTTATATAAAAGAATATGCGAAAAAAATTAGTGATTGGGATGGCTCTGATGAGACTAAACCTAGAGAGTTACTTCAAGAACTTGGAACTGAAGTTATTCGTCAAAAAATTGATAAGGATTTTTTTGTTAAGAGAATTTGTGAGGATATTTTAGTTTATAGTTATTATTTTGATATTATTACTATTTCTGATGCGAGGTTTCCTGATGAGATAGAATGGCCTAAGAGCAAATTTGAAAATGTTATTAGTATTAAGGTTGTTAGAGACGGTTATGATACGGTTTTATCTAAAAAAGAGCAAAAACATTTGACGGAAGTTGCATTAGATGAGTATAATAATTACGATTATGTTATTCATAACGACGGAACTTTAGATGATTTAAAGAATAAAGTTTTTGATTTAGTAAGGAGAATTGAAGATGAATGTTAGAGATGAATTTATTAAATATTTTGTTAAAAATGGACATAAACAAATTCCTTCCGCACCAATAGTTCCTGAAAATGATCCTACTGTTTTATTTAATACTGCTGGTATGCAACCTCTTGTACCTTATTTGATGGGTGAAAAACATCCTTATGGTAATAGACTTTGTGATTATCAGAAGTGTGTTAGATTAACTGATTTGGATGAAATTGGCGATAAAACACATCATACTTTTTTTGAAATGTTAGGAAACTGGAGTTTGGGTGATTATTTTAAAAAAGAATCTATTAATTATAGTTTTGAATTTTTGACTAAGGTTTTAAATATTCCTTTAGAAAGACTGGCTGTTACTGTTTTTGCGGGGGATGATAAGATTCCTCTTGATGAGGCTACGGCTAGTTATTGGAAAAGTCATGGTATTAGTGAGGATAGAATTGCTTATTTAGGGCGTGATAATAACTTTTGGATTGCGGGGGATAGTGGTCCTTGTGGTGGCGATACGGAGATATTTTATTTTAGAAGTAATGATGAGATTCCTAAAAAATTTGATCCTAATGATGAGAGATGGGTTGAGATTTGGAATAATGTATTTATGGAATTTTATCAAGATAAAGATGGAAATATTACTGAACTTAAGCAGAAAAATGTGGATACTGGAATGGGTTTAGAGAGAATTGTTGCTGTTTTAGAGGGTACTGATGATAATTATAAAACTTCTATTTGGTCTGATGTTATTCATAAATTAGAAGATATTAGTAATCTTTCTTATGAGGGTAACGAGAAGGCTATGAGAATAATTGCGGATCATATTAGAACTTCTGTATTTATTTCTGCTGATCCTGCTTCTATTAAACCTAGTAATACTGACCAGGGTTATATTTTAAGAAGATTAATTCGTAGATATATTAGACAAGCTAGAAAGCTTGGAATTGATATTAATAGTGATTTTGATTTAGAACTTGCTTTAATAATTATGGATAAATATGAGAAATATTATAGTGAACTTAAGGATAATAGGGATGCTGTTTTAGAAGTTTTATCTTTAGAAAAGAAGAAATTTGCGAGAACTTTGGAAAAGGGTTTAAGGGAGTTTGAGAAATTAGTCGGAAATGATACTAAAATTATTGGTAAAGATGTTGCTTTTAAACTATATGATACTTATGGATTTCCTATCGAACTTACTTTGGAAGAGGCTAAAGATAGGGGAATGATTGTAGATGTAGATGGTTTTTATGATAAATTTAGGGAACATCAAGAAAAATCTAGAACTGCTTCTAAAGGTAAATTTAAAGGTGGTTTATCTGGTGATGGTGAGATAGAAACTAAATATCATACGGCTACTCATTTACTTAATGCAGCTTTGAAAAAAGTTATTGGACCTTCTGTTCATCAACTTGGTAGTAATATTACACCTGAAAGACTTAGATTTGATTTTCCTTGTGATCATAAGATGACTGATGATGAAAAGAAAAAAGTTGAAGATTTGGTTAATGAATGGATAAAAGAAGATTTGTCTGTTCAAAAATTAGAGATGAGTAAAGATGAGGCAATTAAGTCTGGAGCTGAATGCACTTTTATAGATAGGTATCCTGATATTGTAACTGTCTATAAAATTGGCGATGTTTCAATGGAATTATGTGGTGGACCTCATGTTAGTCATACTGGCGAGTTAGGTGAGTTTAAGATTAAAAAAGAAGAATCTAGTAGTGCGGGTGTTAGAAGAATTAAGGCTATTTTGAAATAGTCTTTTTCAATTTGACAAAAAATGAGTAAATGCTATAATAGGTATCACTTTTTAAGGGGGGATATTTGTGATTAGTGAAAATAGTAGATTGCGTTGGATGAAACAATTTGAAATGGGTGTGGGTTTAAATTTCGCACCTAAAGAAATTCAAGATGATAAGGATTTAGTTTTGTATGCGGTTGCTAGAAACGGATTAAATTTAGAGTTTGCGAGTGAGAGATTAAAAGGGGATATTGATGTTATTCAAAAAGCAGCCTCACAAAATTTTGAAGCTTTAGAGTTTGCTAGTAAAGATTTACAGTATTTAATTGTTTCTAATTTAAAAAGGTTACTTCAAGATGAAGAAAATTTAGATTTGGATGTTATTTTAGAAAAGACAGAAGATGAAATATCTAATACTAAATCTAGGGTTAAATAAGCTAATTTAAATGATTTTATAGTCATTGACAAATAGCTTTTTTTTTGAGAAAATGGTAATGTTTAAGGAGGGGATTACTGTGCTTCAAGAAAGATTATTACTTACTCCAAAAGATATACTGGAAAAGGAATTTAAAATTGATACTAGAGGTTATAGACCTCAAGAAGTTGATAAGTTTTTAGATGAAGTAATAAGTGATTATGATGAGATGATTTCGATGATTAAAGATTTGGAAAGGGAAAAAAAAGATTTAATTGATGAAAACATTAGACTTAAACAAGAAGTGCGTAATGCGAGAACTAAATTAGATGTTTTGAGAAATTCAGCTCCTACTGAGGTTTCTAATGCTGATTTGCTTAGAAGATTATCTAATTTAGAAAAAATAATTTATGGTGAAGTAAATAAATAATATTTTGGCAAACGCTGCATTTATAATAATGTAGAGGAAAGTCCATGCTTACACAGTCTGTGATGACTGTAGTGTTTGTGCATAGGGAATAAATAACCTATGGTAGTCTTTGACTAACGGCGAAGTTTAACCTAAGTTTTTAATATGGTGATACTTCATAAAGTGCCGCAGTGACGATGCTTTTAGAAATAAAAGAGTGAAACGTGGTAAACCCCGCAAGTAAGAAACCCAAATTTTGGTAGGGGAACCTAATAAGAGAGAATAAGAATTTCTTATGGGATTGCTTTGGCAATAGATAAATGTTTGCCACCTTATTGGTACAGAACATGGCTTATAAAATATTATTTTATTTATAGAAAGGGTTAATATGAAAGAGATTGGCGAAAAGTTGAAAGAAGCCCGAGAAAGCATTGGTGTTTCAATTGAAGAAGTGGCTGAAGATTTAAAACTGAGACCATCTCAAATAGAAAATATCGAATCTGGAAATACAGATGCTTTTAAGGATGTATTTTATTTAAAATACTTTATAAGGGATTACGCAAAATATTTGGGCCTTGATAAAGAAGATTTAGTTGATGAATTTAACGAGTATTTATTCGATTATACTTCTAGACTTTCTTTAGATGATATAAAAGCTGCTAAAAAAAATAAAAAAGAAAATAAGAAGATTAAATCCCCTTATACTTTAGAAAAGAAAAATAGATTGTCACTTATTATGTTTGGTATTTATGTTATTATAGCTCTTTTAGTAGTTATGATTATTTATTTAATAATTAGTTTAAACCAAAATGATAGTGATGATTTTACTGAAGGTACTATTATTACAGAAAGCAGGTAGTTAGATATGAATTTACCAAATAAATTAACTATGGTAAGAATTTTTATGACTTTTTTAATTATTTTGATTTTACTTTTTCCATTTTCAGCTATGGGTATTGATATTATGCCACTTTTTATTAATGAATCTTTAACTGTGGATATACGTTATCCTATTGCTGGTGTACTTTTTATTTTAGCATCAGTTACTGATTTTATCGATGGATATATTGCTAGATCACGTAATTTGATTACTGATTTTGGCAAGACTATGGATGCTATTGCGGATAAAATTTTAGTTAATTCTGTACTTATTATTTTATGTGCGCAAGGATTTGTTCATCCTATTATTCCAGTTGTTGTAATTGTTAGGGATACTATTGTGGATTCTATTAAGATGGTAGCTGGTTCTAAAGGTAATGTTGTTGCTGCTATTAAAACTGGTAAGTTTAAAACAGCTTCTTTGATGATAGGTATTGTATTAACTTTATTTTATAATTTACCTTTTGAACTTTGGAATATTCATGTTTCTGATTTCTTACTTATTGTGGCTGCTGTTCTTTCTATTATTTCAGGAATTCAATATTTTACCATGAATAAGAAATATATATTTGATGAGGGAATGTAAATTCTCTTTTTAAATTTTTATTTTTTGAACAAATGTTCGTAAAAGTGTTGACAATTTATTTTTAATATTATAAAATGTGATTGTAGGAATCAAAAGGAGGAAAATAAATGGCAAAATCAACTAATGATGTCGATCAAAATTTGAAACAAGTTTTAGCTGATATCGAAAAACAATTTGGTAAAGGTTCACTTATGCGTTTGGGTGATACTGAAAAAAGAGAGATAGATGTTATACCAAGTGGTAGTATAGCTCTTGATGTGGCTTTAGGTATTGGTGGTTATCCTAAAGGACGTATTATTGAAATTTTTGGACCTGAATCTAGTGGTAAAACTACTTTTGCTTTACATGCTATTGCGGAAGCTCAAAAAGCTGGTGGTAAAGCAGCATTTATAGATGCTGAAAATTCTTTAGATCCACAATATGCGGCAAGATTAGGGGTTGATATAAATGAACTTTTACTTTCACAACCTGATAATGGTGAACAGGCGTTAGAAATTACTGAAGCTTTGGTTAGAAGTGGCGCTATTAGTATTATCGTTATTGATTCTGTTGCTGCGTTAGTTCCTAAAGCTGAAATTGAAGGTGAAATGGGTGATTCACAAGTTGGTCTTCAAGCTAGACTTATGAGTAAGGCACTTAGAAAACTTGCTAGTGTTATTAATAAAACTAATACTATTGCTATATTTATTAATCAACTTAGAGAGAAAGTGGGAGTTGTTTATGGTAATCCTGAAGTAACACCTGGTGGTAGAGCACTTAAATTTTATTCTTCTATTAGACTTGATATTAGAAGAAGTGAACAAATTAAACTTGGAACTGAAATTGTTGGTAATAAAGTAAAGGTTAAAGTTGTTAAAAATAAAATGGCTCCACCTTTTAAATCTTGTGATGTAGATATTATGTATGGAACTGGTATTTCTCACGAGGGTGAACTTATTGATTTAGCTTCTCAAGCTGACATTGTTCAAAAATCTGGTGCTTGGTATGCTTATAATGGTGAAAAAATCGGTCAAGGTAAGGAAAATACTAAAGATTACTTGAAAGCTAATCCTAAAATAGAAGAGGAGATTAATAAGAAAGTTAGAGAACATTATGGATTAAAATAAAACTGGCTTTTATATTTGCCAGTTTTGTTTTGACTTTTGGTTTTTTTTTGATATAATAATTTTAGAATATGGAGGGATTAATTATGGATGAAGAAAAGAAAAATGTAAATACTGAAGATAAAACAAATAATATGGATTATAGTTTTGATTTTGCTAATCAAGTAGAGGAAACTCCTAGTGTTCAAGAGTCTGTTAGTGAAAATATTAAGGCTAATGATAATGCTTCTGTTGAACAAGCGTTAGTAACAGATGAGCCTGTTCAAACTGTAGAAAATACAGCTACTACTCAAAATAACTCTCAAACTGTAGATGCTCCTCAAGCTGTAGAAAATACAGTTGCTACTCAAAATAACTCTCAAACTGTAGATGCTCCTCAAGCTGTAGAAAATACTGATACTACTGATCAAACTACTATAAATGAAGAAGATTCGGAAGAGCTAATTAAAGATAAAAAGGCTACTAAAAAGTTTTTGATTATATTATTTGTTATTGTTTTAGCTTTTATTATTGCTTTACCATTAATTAAAGGATTTTTAGGATAATAATTATCCTTTTTGTTTGGTTATTATAAAAATATCGTATAGTTTTTTTAGAGTGTCACTGGATTTTGTGATACTTTTTTTTAAATTTTTATATGCTAAATCGATGTTATTTTCATTTTTGTTAAAACATTCTAAATATAAAAATGATAATTTTTTTTGATTTTTTTCTTTGTATATTTTATCTAATTCTTGATTGATAAAGTATGCGTGTTCTAGTTCAAATCTTGTTTGAAATGTGTTTGGTTTATTGTTTTTTATTATTTTGTATTTTAGATTTGTTTCCTTTTGAAATTTTATTATTTCTATTGCATCTTCATTTTCTTCTGGTAGTAGTGAACTTTTATATTCTATTTGACCATTTTTGTTTATTTTTAGAGCCATGGCCATATTTTCACATGCTATTATTATGGTGCGTTTTATTTTTGTTATGCCTGTTTGATTAAATTTTTCAGCTTGTATTTTAGGATTTTCTAAAAAATTAATGCTGGTTTTATCAAATACTATATTATTGTTTTTGATTTCTATAAAATCTTTTTTTGAAATTTTTAAAATAGGTATTTTGCGTATGTGATATATATCATCGTTTTTGTTCCATTCGTAAAAATCATAATAGTTTTTTTGAAAATTTAGTATGACATCATATATGTAATTCATCTTTTTTGCCTCCTGGTATAAAAATTGTTAAAAATGTAATTATAAGGCCTATTGGACCTATTAGACATTCAATATTACTACTTATAAATTGAACATATTCTTTAAAATTATACCCTATAGTCATTAAATTTAAATAACTTATAATAAAAACAAAACCAATTGTACTTAATCCAAATCCTATTAAGAAAAAAATAATTCTTGCAGTCATGTTATCATCCTTCTATTTAAGTTTATTGTTTTTGAGTAATTTTTTTCCATGTTTTTAACTTGAATTTTTAAAAGTTAAAATGTTATAATGTATAGGAAGTTAGGGTGATAATTATGGATTATAAGGTAACTATCGATAAATTTGAAGGTCCTTTAGATTTGCTTTTACATTTAATTAAAGAATCTGATATAGATATTTTTGATATAAATGTTGCAGAAATTACTAATCAATATTTAAAGTATATTGAAACTATGGAAAACCTTAACTTGAATATAGATAGTGAATATTTGGTTATGGCCGCACAGCTTATTGAAATGAAATCTAGAGAACTTTTACCTAATGAAACATCTGATGATTTAGATGAATATGAAGCAGACCCTAAAGAAGCTTTGATTAATAGGCTTTTAGAATATCAAAAGTATAAAGAACTTGCTTTGGAATTTCATGATTTAGAGGATAACCGTAAACTTATGTATTCTAAAATTCCTAGTGAACTTACTTCTTTTAAAAGTAATGAGGTTATTTTAGATGATATTTCTTTGGATGATTTAATCTTAGCTTTTGTTAATTTTCAAAAGAGAAAATTACTTGAAAGGCCACTTAATACGGTAGTAACTAGAAAAGAGTATTCTGTTCATGAAAGATGTTTAGATATAATTAAACGTTTAAATCATAAAAAGAAAATTAAGTTTGAAGAATTATTTGATATTCATAGTAAAGATTATGTCGTTGTTACTTTTTTAGCTATACTTGATTTGGCTAAAAATGGTAGATTAATGATAAAACAAGATAGAAATTTGGATGAAATAATTTTGAGTTATAGGGAGGTGTGATATGAATTTGAAAGCTATATTAGAGGGAATACTTTTTGTGGTTGGTGACGAAGGTATTTCTATAGATAAACTATCAAAAGTTTTAGATATTTCTTTAGCTGATTTAAATAAGATTTTGGATGAATATATGGCTGATTTAGAAAGTTCTGATAGGGGGTTACAACTTGAAAAGTATAATGATAATTATAAGCTTGTTACTAAAAAGGAACATGCTGAATATTATAAGAAATTAGTTGATAATGAGGTATCTGATGTTTTGAGTCCAGCAGCTTTAGAAACACTAGCTATTATAGCTTATAATGGACCTATAACGAGAAATATGATAGATGAGGTTAGGGGTGTTAATTCTATTTATGTCATTCGCAAACTTGTTTTAAAAAATTTAGTTAAAGAAGTTGGTAGGTCTGAAATGGCAGGAAGACCTATATTATATGGTGTAACTGATCAATTTTTAGATTATTTTGGACTTAAGAGTTTGGATGATTTACCTACTATTAGTGAAGAAGAGGATAGTGAAGAAATGGAATTATTTTCTTCAAAATATACTGAAGAATGAAAGAATTAATTTTATTAATATTTGGTTTATTTTTAATTGTTAAGTCGGCTGATATTTTAGTTAGTGCTTCTTCTTCTTTGGCTTTAAGATTTAAAATTCCTAAAATGCTTGTAGCTCTTACTATTATGGCTTTTGGAACATGTGCACCAGAGGTTGCAATATCTTTTCAAAGTGTTCAAAGTGGTGATGGTCAGATAGCTTTTGCGAATGTTATTGGTAGTTGCATTATAAATGTGTTTTTGATTATTGGTATGGCTTCTTTGATTAAACCTATTAAAGTAAAACACGCTACTATAAAGAAAGAACTTCCTATTTTACTTTTGATTACTTCGGCTTTTTCTATTTTGATGTTGGATAGACTTTTTGATCCTTTTACTAATAATGTTTTTTCTAGGTCTGATGGAATAATTTTAATTTTGCTTTTTTGTATTTTTGTGAGTTATTTAATTGGACTTGTTCGAAAGGGTTCTGATAGTGATACTGGTGATATTAAGTATGGTTCTTTTATGTCTTTACTTTTAATTATATTATCTTTAATTGTAATTATCTTTAGTAGTGATTTAATCGTTGATAATGCGGTTATTTTAGCTGATAAATTTGGTATTAGTAAAAAAATTATAACTATGGTAATTATTGTTATCGGTACTAGTTTACCTGAACTTATTATGACTATAACGAGCGCTCAAAAGGGTGAGTTTGATATGGCTGTTGGAAATATTATTGGAACTAATATATTTAATATTTGTATTGTGCTTGGTGTTCCTGTAGTTATTTATGGTAGTGTTAGTTTAGGTGGATTTAATTTTATTGATATTATGTTTTTATTTTTATCATCTTTTTGTTTATTTTTGTTTGCTAAAAGTGAAAAAACTATTAGTAGATATGAGGCTATTTTTATGTTATGTTTGTTTATTATTTACTATGTATATTTATTTATAGCATAAATATTTTGTTTTTAAATTAAAATGTGCTATAATGTTTTTGTTGCTTGTGTGGCGGAATTGGTAGACGCGCACGACTCAAAATCGTGTGGCTTTAGCCGTGTGGGTTCGATTCCCACCACGAGCACCATTGGGAAATCTGTTCGAACTATTCGAACTTTTGATATAGGAATCAATCAGAAATGATTGATTTTTTCGTTTA